>CAYJDE010000241.1:0-3246 GCA_964368805.1 uncultured Desulfovibrionaceae bacterium | reverse complement strand
CCAACGAAGGCCTTGAACAAGCTAAAGGCTTCATTGACGGATTTACTTCTAAATAATACGCCCAAAGCCCCTTGGCAAAGCCTAGAAAACCTTGACAAAGATAGGGTAAATCGAATATAAATTCTGGCTTTAATGCGTAATTTACCATTTTATAAACTTAAACGTAAGCATAAGCATTATTTTTCCATAGCAGCGTATATTCATGAAAGGAGTTTTTCGTGTCCAACAATTTCCCTAAACCAACACCGCAAAATCCCCAAAGCCAACAGGGGCCTTTACTTAACGAAATTCAAACGGAAGTTTCTAAAGAAGCAGAGCCGTTTTTACAGTTTCTCACTAACAATGCTCTAAAAATCATGGGTATTTTGGCCCTCTTTGTTCTTTTCGTTGCTGGGTATGGTGCGTATAATTGGCATCAAAACAACACCCTTGAAGAAGCACAAGCCCAACTTTCCGGTATCGTCCTTGAGAAAAAAGGGGAGGAACGCATAGCAGCGTTGGAAGCCTTTATACAAACAGCTCCCGCAGCCTTACACGTTACAGCTCTATTAAATATGGCCGATAGTGCCATGCAAGATGAAAACTATGCGCAAGCTGCCACAGCTTATGGGAACATTGTTGCTTTGGAAAAAGACAGTGCCATGGGCTTACTTTCTGCGTTAAACCAAGGCCAAGCCCTCATATCTGCAGGCAAAGCCAAGGAAGCCTTACCTATCTTAGAAGCCCTTGCCAATAAAGTACCTGTAGGACAAAAATTGATTATCCAACAAAGCATTGTAGAAGCGGCTGTACAAAGTCAAGAAATTGATAAGGCTAAGGAAACATTGGAAGCCATGGCCAGTAGTAGTGATACATCCGCTGCGGAACTTTTGCGTCATCGTGCTCGCAATCTTACCTTGCCAGCTACAGAAAAATAAAGCTAAAACAAGGCGTTAAAAAACAAAAATACTCTTTATCAGATTTTTCACAGCAGACTTTTGTAGCAAAATTTATAGCAAATTTTATAGTAGATTGCTAACCCTTTAGTGCTGTTGTGCAATTTTTTGTCTTAGTGACCTTGATAAACATATTAAAAACTTTGCGTAAAAAATACGTGAGGAATTATATTACAACCTATTGTGCAAAGCACAATTGAAAGGAGACTGCATGAGCCACCCTCTATTGCAGGAAGATGCCGGAAGTACCCACTTACTCCTTGGCAATGAAGCCATTGTACGTGGTGCTTTAGAAGCCGGTATCAATGTTATTACCTGCTATCCTGGCACCCCCTCTTCCGAAGTGCCAGACACCTTCTATCGCATTGGTAAACTTGGCGGCAACGACCGCTACCGTATGGAATATTCCGTCAACGAAAAAGTGGCCCTTGAAGTGGGCGCAGGCGCCTCCCTTGCCGGAGCCTTGACCCTTGTGACCATGAAACATGTGGGCGTCAATGTGGCCGCAGACCCCTTGTTTACTACTGTATATACCGGACTTCCCGGCGGACTTGTGCTGCTTTCTGCCGATGACCCCGGCTGTCACTCCAGCCAAAATGAGCAAGACAATCGTTACTATGCACGTTTTGCCTCCATGCCCTGCTTTGAACCTTCCACGGCTGCCGAAGCCTGCGCCATGACCAAAGAAGCCTTGCTTATGGCCAGAGAGCACGAACAGCCTGTGCTTTTACGTACCACTACCCGCTTAAATCACCAGCGTGGCCCCGTAACCTTCAATGCTTTGCCGACCCCTGCAGAAATTAAGCATTTTGAACGCTGTCCGCAACGTTTTGTGCCAGTACCTGCAGTAGCTAGAAACCGCCATGTGGTTCTTGAAGAAAATATGAAAAAAATTCAAGGATTGGTGGAAAAATACTATATTCGCACCAAGGGCAAGAATGCCTCTTTGGGCATCATCACCACAGGTATTGCCCGTGCCTACCTTAATGATGCTTTAGTAGCCCACGAAGCCGACAATTGGCGTGATCAAGTGGACATCTTAGAACTAGGCATGACTTGGCCACTGGCAGAAAATGCCCTCATCGATTTCTTAAAAGCCCATAAAACGGTACTCATTTTAGAAGAAGGTGCCATTTTACTGGAAAATGACATCCGTGCTTTGGCCCAGCAAGCCGGCCTTTCTGTAAACATTGAAGGTAAAGATGATATTTTAACTATTCAAGGCGAATACGATTTTGCCAAGGTCAGCCAAAAATTAGCTCGCCTTTTTGGGCAAAGCTTACCTGCCCCTGCTCAAGCAAAAGCCCATGGCCTTTCCATGCCCAATCGTCCGCCCAATTTGTGCGCTGGTTGCTCCCACCGTGCTGTGTACTATGCCGTACGCCAAATTTTCGGTGACGAAGCACACTACCCCAGCGATATCGGTTGTTATACCCTTGGCATTTTACCTCCCTTACGTATGGCAGATTTTCTTGTGTGCATGGGGGCCTCCATCTCAGCAGGATCTGGCTTTGCCAGCGTTTCTCCCAAGCCCGTAGTGGCCTTCATTGGCGACTCAACCTTCTTCCATACTGGCCTTAATGGCCTTGCCAATGCCGTTTTTAATAAGCATAACCTTATTTTGGTTATCTTAGATAATGGCACCACCGCCATGACCGGACACCAACCAAACCCCGGCATGGATCAAGAAGTGCTGGGCTCCGCCTCATTGCATTTGGATATTGAATCCATTGTGCGCGGCATGGGCGTACCCCATGTGCGCAAAGCCAAAGCCTATAATTTGCGCTCTACCATGAAAGCCCTTGAAGAACTTAAGGCCGAAAGCGGTGTACGTGTTCTTATTGCTGAAGAACCTTGTGTACTATATGCCCGCCGTACCTTGAAAAGAAATCCTGCTCAGGTGGCTTATGTGGTAGAACAAAATGACGATGCCAAAAAGTGTGTGGAAAACTTTGCCTGCCCCGCCTTTGTGCGTGATGAAAATGGCATTCATGTGGACCCAACCCTTTGTGTAGGCTGTATGGTATGCCTGCAAGTGGCCCCTAAAGCTTTCAAAGCACAACGCAGGGAAAAGGTGTAATATGCAATCACGTCTTCGTATTTATATGACGGGCGTTGGCGGACAAGGAACCCTTACCGCCACCACCCTACTGGCCCGAGTGGCCCTTGATCAAGGTTTGCAAGTGGTGGCCGGCGAAGTGCACGGCATGGCCCAACGTGGTGGCGTGGTGGAATCAGTAGTCTTATTAGGCGGCTGGCTTTCCCCCAAATTAGGCCATGGAGAAGCCGATGTGGTTATGGGTTTTGAACC
>CAYJDE010000240.1:0-3299 GCA_964368805.1 uncultured Desulfovibrionaceae bacterium | reverse complement strand
AAAAAAAAGGGGAAACTTGTGTAAAGTTTCCCCTTTTCGTTGTGTTGAAAAGTCTATTGTGTGTTTATTACGGTACTCATTAGAATTCAGCGTGATTGGCTAATAAAAGGTCATGTACTTGCTTGACAGTGCCAGGGCGTGGATTATTGCCCATAAGGCGTACAGCGCCTACAGCTCGTGTAGCAATACCTTCGAGATCTGCTTCTTGAACACCGTAAGGGGCAAGGCCTTCCTTGATATTCAAATCTTCTAAGAGTTCGCTCATGAGTACGGGGGCTTGACGAGCCATGGTTAAGGTGTCGGGGTGATATTCACCGCCAAGAATTTCTGCAATTTGAGCATACTTTTCTGGGTTAGCCATGAGGTTATATTCCATACACATGGGAGAGAGACAGGCCATGAGCAAGCCGTGGGGTAAATTGTAAGAACGGGGAACAGCAGTACCTACAGCATGAATGATGCCGTTTTGCGTATTAGAAAAGCCCATGCCGGCAAGGCAAGAAGCATAAAGCATATCGGTACGAGCGGCAATGTCTCCACCGTTTACATAGGCACGACGAATGCTTTTAGCAATAAGTTTCATGGCTTGCAAGTTTAGCGCATCGGTAAAAGGAGTAGCAGCTTTGCCCACAAAAGATTCCATGGCATGCACAAAAGCGTCAATGCCTGTCATAGCGGTAACGTGTGGAGGCAGACCTGTGGTAAGTTCAGGATCTAAGATGACGGCCTTAGCATACATATAGTCGCTAACCACGCCGATTTTGGCACCGCTGGTTTTGTCTGCCAGAACAGAAATAGAGGTTACTTCACTACCGGTGCCGGCGGTGGTGGGGATGTAAAATGCGGGTGCACAGGGGTTAGGTACATTGTTCACACCAAAATATTTTTCGATGGGACCTTCGTTGGTAAGCAAAACACAGGCGGCTTTGGCACTATCTAGCGCAGATCCTCCGCCAAGGCCGATGACTAATTCTGCTTTAAATTCTATAGCTTGTTTGGCAATAGCTTCGATGGAACCGGTGGAGGGTTCTAATTCAGCCTCAGAAAAGAGACAATGAGCAACGCCGGCGGCATCTAAAGCTGCTTCCACAGGCTTGTGAAGACCAAGGGCTGCAAGACTAGGGTCTGTAACAATAATGGCACGGGAAACACCGATATTTTTTGCCATTTCGCCTGTTTGAGATACTATGCCAGCACCATAAACGATTTTATTCACAGAATTGTAGGTATAAAACATGGGAAATTCCTTTCTATTTTTTGATGGGGGAAGGGCAAGGGAATCTTTTATCAGCACGAAAAAGCTTCTCTTGCCCCCGTACCGTACTGTTGCAGGCGCAAACAATGAGGCACCCAGTAGGATGGCCCCTTCCTCTCATAATGCCCCTAGAGGAGTAGAGCGTAGAGAGGGCTCATCGGTAAAGATGGGGTGATTTTACGCATTAGTTCTGCGCACTACACAACACCTATAATTTGTTGTGTGTGAGAAGGGGAGAGTACGCTTAGCCTTTTATTGTGGCCTTGTGATTCCGTGATGCTGCGATTGCTTGATTCCGTAGTCTCGTAATCCTGCGGTCTCTTGCTCTCGTAGTCCTGTAATCCCGTAATCCGCTGCGCACTCTCTCCCTTCTATAAAATCACAAAATATAAACTACATGCCGAACTTGGCTTCAACAACGCTAAGAGCTTTACTAATGCCGGCCACGATTTCATCAATATCACTCTTGGTGGCGATGAGAGCAGGGCATAGGGTCAAAGTGTTGTTAAGCTCACGGAAAGAGCGTGTGGTCTTGCCGATGAGTACGCCACCTTCCATTTTGGCTGCGCCCACCACTTGTGTGGCAAAAGCATCGCTGACAGGTTCTTTGGTGGCACGATCTTTGACCAGTTCTACGCCGGCAAAAAGGCCTTTACCGCGTACATCACCGATGGAGGGGTGCTTATCCATAAGTTTACGCAAGCTTTCAAGGAGATAGTCGCCCATGGCATCAGCATTTTCCATAAGCTTTTCACGTTCAATGATTTCCATATTTACAAGACCTGCAGTAGGACCTGCGGTGCATCCGCCAAAGGTACTAATGTCACGGAAGAAGGCGTCAGGATCGCTAGGATCGTTGACGAAATCTTGGAAGACTTCTTCGGTGGTAACCGTGCAGGAGATGGCTGCATATCCGCTGGCTACGCCTTTAGCCATGGTGACCATGTCGGGCTTAATGTCGAAATGTTGGTAGCCAAACCATTTGCCGGTACGTCCAAGGCCGCAAACTACTTCGTCCATGATGAGGAGTAAGTTATACTTTTTGCAGAGCATTTGAATGGTTTCGTAGTAACCTGCTGGGGGAATAAGAATACCGCCACCTGCAGTCATGGGCTCTAAAATAACGGCACCAAGTTCATCTGGGCCTACAGAAAGAATGACTTCTTCCATTTGCATGGCAAGTTTTACGCCAAGATCATCGCATTGACCAAATTGGGAGCGGTAAGGATCGCAATCGGGGAATTCATAAAAGCCTGGGCAGAAGGGGCCGTATTGGTTGCGGCGTTCAAATTGGCCACCGGCACTTAATGTGGCAATGGTGGTACCATGATAGTCACGAGCGCGATAAAGAATGCCTGTTTTCTTACCGCCATGCTTTAAATGACCAATTTGGCGCACAATTTTAAAAGCTTTTTCATTGGCTTCTGAGCCGGAATTAGAAAGATATACACGGCTAAGACCGGGCATTTTGCTCAATAATTTTTCAGAAAATTTAATGGTGGGGATGTTACCAATACCGTTGGCAAAATAACACATATCCATAAGTTGTTCACTTACGGCATCAACGATTTCTTTGCGGCCATAGCCTACGTTTACAGTCCATACACCGCCGGAAACAGAATCAAGGAAGGTTTTACCATTGATATCAGTAACACGCATACCTTCGCCCTTAACATAAATGGCAGGGTCAGCATTTTCATAAACTTTATGTTGTGTAAGGTGGTGCCACACATGTTTTTTATCAAGAGCAATAAGTTCTGCTTTGGTTTTTTCATCAAACTGAGTCATGGTATGCCTCCAAAAAAGGGTATAAAATTTTATCTCTAGAAGGGCTTTAGAAAAAGCCCTTCTATCTGTGTGTTATCAAGGTCTGCCCCATGAGGACAGGTCGAAAATGTTAGATTAATGGACTTTTTGTTCTCTAACAAGAAAGACGAGTCTGACGCAGTTAGAGGGCAAAAAGGCATTCAATCAGCGTTTCTTTATGCGAGTACGCTTTGTGGGTCGGTGTAAGTAAGGCCAAATGCTTCTGCTACTGCGGCGT
>CAYJDE010000239.1:1544-3303 GCA_964368805.1 uncultured Desulfovibrionaceae bacterium | reverse complement strand
TTGGTCGCCAATTTCAAAGAACACAGTAGCAGAAAGAGCTTCGGAAGCTACGGCGTCAATTTGCAAGCGTACACGTTGGGCTGCGCTGAAAGTATCGTTGTTACCAACGCTACCGCCGCCAAGGTTGTTGTCTTCCCAGTTTACGTCGGTTAAACCAAAGCCAAAAATCCATTGACCTTTAGCTTTAAAATCGATAGCGGAAGCACCAGTAGCAGCGCCAAAGAGCATTCCAGCTGTCAAAAGTAAAGTACAAATCTTTTTCATAAAAGTATCCTACCTGGAGTTAAATTTTTATACGACCGTCTTTGCCAATATGCATCAAAAGCAAATGACGTGGCATAACATGAAGAGAATCTGCCATAAACAATAAAAAAAAGCAAGCATTTATTCAAAAAAAAACTTTTTCCATAAAAACAGATTAAAAATAGTAAAAGTTAGAAATTGTACAACTTTTTTTACTCGTTTTTACGCATCTCTTCAAGACCTTATAAATTCTCTATATTTTTTTTATTTTTCTGCTAGAAACCTTCACACACTTTTTTTTCTGGATAGGTAAGTAAAAAATTCAATTTTTTTGCCCTTACAATTTTTTGTACCTTCATAATATAAGACCTCTGCGCAATTCATTGCGTAGGGTCTCACGGAGCGTTGACGACAGTCCATATATGAAAGACCTCTACGTAACGCATTACGCAGAGGTCTCTTTTTTTAAACAGACTTTTTCAAGTGTTTACTAGACACCATGCTCTAACTTAGTAGCCTCAATAAGTATGGTTACATTTTCGTTATCGGCATTGGTAGTAGAAAACTCTCTATAACCTTGAGGTACACTAGAACTAGTATTCTCGCTCCAGCCACTCCCTTCTGCTTCTACATTCCAATTACCTTCATCATCCTGCGCACCGGAATTTTTAAGGATAGCATCAATATTTTGTCCTTCAACATCTCCGGCAATAAGCACTTCCACATTATTGATTTCGCCATCTTCAAGCATTTCTTTCACTCTATTAAGATTCGCCCCACCGGTTAAGAGTACATCCATATCTGTATGATCACCGTTCTCGGAATTTTCTCCGCCATCTACGAAAACATCTTGAAAATCAAACTTGATTAAATCATCACCGGAACCGCCCATAATTTTATCCGCACCGGCACCGCCATCTAAAATATCGTTACCTTCATCGCCATAAATGATATCATTACCTGTCCCCCCTCTGATACCGTCATTACCGGCACCGCCAAAGAGAAGATCATTATCAGATCCACCAAAGATGGCATCAATACCTTCTTCACCATAGATAGTATCATTACCACCACCGCCGTGAGCCATATCAATATATGAATCACTATGCTCAGAAGTCTTTAATGCTGAATCTTCACCCCAACTTGCATTTTCTAAGATTGATGCATCATCACCAACCATAAATGCTTCCATGTCAGCTTGGGCGTCAGCCTCTTTTTGCGCATCCTTATCAAGTCCGGTGTGATGACTTTCACCAAGGTACACAGTATCATCACCTTCACCCATATACACATCATCATTACCACCCTTGGTGTCAACGGTCATGCCTTCACCGGTATAGTCCGGTGCATTATGTAAATACGGGTTCTCTACACCGCCGCCCATCTGCACAGTAACATTTTCCCAGCCCACTTGATAAGACACTTGGTCATTAAACTCGCCCGTTACAATATCAGGGTCTTCTAAAGCAGGTGGAGTTTCACTATCGGGTACAGGTGCTGGGGTA
The DNA here is from genome assembly GCA_964368805.1 of uncultured Desulfovibrionaceae bacterium. Lineage (GTDB taxonomy): Bacteria > Desulfobacterota > Desulfovibrionia > Desulfovibrionales > Desulfovibrionaceae > CAYJAD01. Next base: position 1,555 of record CAYJDE010000239.1, on the reverse strand, counting down.
CTGTCTTGTTC
>CAYJDE010000239.1:0-1444 GCA_964368805.1 uncultured Desulfovibrionaceae bacterium | reverse complement strand
GGGGTAAGATCGGGAGTGGTCGGCGAAGTGAAGCCTTCAGCAGTACCTTGAACAACTACATATTGCGTATCTGTATCCCCATCAGCATCGGTGGTGGAGAATTTCAACGTAACAGACGTGCTAAAGGGCTTTTCTTGTACAAAATCCCAATTACCTGTGGAAGGGTTAAATGTAAGGGTAAAGTACACCTCATCGCCAAAGGCAGCAGTATACGTGGTTATGCCATCCACCGTTTCTGAAGAGATACCCACGGGATACCCTTCAATATCAATAAATTTCTCAGTACCTGGCATGGGTATATAAATAAAATCTACACTCATGGAAGTACTATCTCCCCCTGCCATGGCCATAGAACCAGAGACACTAGCATCACCATCTTCAAAGGCAGCCTTATATTCAAAAGCATCCACCACTTGCTTAGATGATTCTACGGCGGTGCAACCGTTCACTTCAAAGCGACCACCAGGAGGAATAGAACCCCAAGGATTTTGTGTTATTATGGTATCAACCAATTCACCACTACTATCAAAGATATTATATTCAATGTCATATTTCGTATAAATGGTGGCATCTTCCACGACAGTCATATTTTCATCAGTAGTGGTAAGATTTACTACATCATCCACATACGTCACCGTAATATCTGCGCTGGCAGTTTCGCCATCTTTATCAGTAACAACGATTTCAAAACTATCACCAGCGCTTACGTCTTCCTCATAGGCGCTATGGTCTGCGCTCATTTCTTTATCATCAATGGCATTACCATTGGCATCTTTGGCATTATCATGGTCAAAGGTTTCAGTTTGTGTATAGGTATAAGTAACTTCACCACTGTCTGCATCATACATAATATTGGTAATTTCGCCATGTCCACCTTTAATGGCTGGTAAAGTATCACCAATAAATTCCCCTTGACTGTTAAAGAGATTGACACCGCCAATACTGATTTGGACAATATCGTCCCCTTCCACAACAAAAGAACCTTGTTCGTGATTGGAGGCCTCACTAGACTGAGCCCCGCTGGCTGTGGCCCCTTCTACCATGGCATCATATGTTTTATGGCTTATATTCTCCTGAGTAATATTTGCCTCAATATTGCTATCTTCAACAGTCGTTTGCGTTGTGCCAGTAGTTTGCAGATTTTCAAAATTATCCTCTGCACCAGCATCATTATTAGTACCAGTAATTTCAGCCGTAATTTCTTTATTTTCTTCAACATCAGGTGCGTCTATATCAAAGCTTACGCTACTTTCGCCTGCCTTAATGGTTTGTTCTACCATTTGCCCATTAATTTCCATGCGTACAACTAAATCTTCTTTAGCTACAATGGAATTCCCCTCACTATCGGTAAGTTCTAAACGATATTGGATACTATCACCTTCTGTAACGGTGGCATTGTCTGCATCAGAACTTAAGGTCAGCGTGGTGGTATCTACCGTATCGG
>CAYJDE010000238.1:0-3341 GCA_964368805.1 uncultured Desulfovibrionaceae bacterium | reverse complement strand
GCAAATTACTTAGCAAAGCGCACCAAAAACATACCACAAAATTTCTTGTCTTTATACACTTCTACCCTATAAATACTGCCGCCATTATCCACGGAAAAAGTTTTGATAAAGCTTTTTGCAGTAAATTCTTGTAGATTTTCGTCTTTAAGCCCTGTATTGGCGCCAATGGCATTGACTCTGTACCCTTTATGAGCAAGCACAGTAAAACGCTTTTGCACCTGCACACTTTCGCCAAAAGCCACTTCTCTTTCCGTACCATCAATCTTCACTTTCACCCCTGTAAGACTCGTATCAAGCTCATGCCAATCGGGATTGATGGTGGTAAGTAAGCGATTGCCATAATGCACTTGTAAATCTTTATTTTTAGGTAAAACAGCCATAATGGGCTTTGAAGTAACCAAGGCTTGCTCTTTCAAGGGCTGCAAAGGTAAAAAGCGGATGGTGCGACGTACATCTTCTAAAGGCAAAATAATACGTCCCCCCATAAAACTGACACTTAAATCGCTGTATAAGGCTTTGCGCACGCCATCAAGATGTAAGTCGAAATCACGGTGCAATTCAATGCCCAAATTTTTGGCAAAACTCTCAATCATATGTAAATGATAATACGTACGCTTTACCACAGGCAGATTTTTGCTTGCTTCCAAGCCAAAGGCCGGTTTTCCATGGCGCACGGCAAACCAAGAAAGGCTTTTTTCCATTTCTTTATCGCCTTTAGCTGTTTGCGTATCGTGCACATGCATTATATGCCCCGCCTCTAAAAGATGTTTATTTACCTCAGCGCTGACAAAAGCTGCTGTCTTAGCAAGGTCTTCCTGTGCATCTACCAAAGCATTGCCCTGAGGCACCTGCATTTTAGGCATACGCGCTTGATCTATAATGACCGATTGTCCCCAACGCTTGGGGCCATGCCATTTATCAATGTACGTAGGGCGATAATAACCGCTTCCATCGTGTAAATTCAATACAAGGCACACCCTAGGATCACGAATAATTTCTTGAATACGTGAAACGATATTATATTGCGGATCTTTGCTATCAAGGGCAGCAAATTTTCTATTCATGTCACCATGAATACCTCGTGAACTTTTAATAATACTGGGGAAATTTAAATTAGGTACTACCCATAGACTGCCTTTTTTAACGCTATAGCGCGTAGCAATAAGCGTAGCGGCGGAAAACCCTCCCGGCTCATCGCCTTGAATGCCTCCAATAACCAAGAGCACGGGGCCTTCATCCCCTTTCTTAAAAAAAGAAAAGTCTAAATGAGATGCATTTTCTGCTTTATTCACTTTGGCTAAAGCGGTAGAAAAAAAAGCCAAGGAAAGAAAAAATATACAACAATACACTACAGTAAAAAGAGGTAAAGCTTTCCTAAGTTTTTGAAATCTATATATCATATAATTTACTACAATACCTGTTAAAGAACGTAAAAAAATACCTTCCCAAAGCAACATACAAGAGGTTTTATACTACAATCCTGCTGCATACAAGTAAAGTCATATATTTTTCACAAAAACATGGTCAAAAATAAAATAGTGTTTATTTTTGCTAAAAGGAGATTTCAATGACCAGTCAAATAAAAACCTTACTTTTGCTTTCCTTACTTTCTGCCCTCGTTATTGCCCTTGGTGGAGTACTTGGTGGACGGGCAGGCATTATCATTGCTCTTGCTTTGGCCCTCGTTATGAATGTAGCTTCGTATTGGTACTCTGATAAAATTGTGCTAAAAATGTACAAAGCCAGAGAGCTTTCCCCCTATGATGCCCCTGCCCTGCATGCCATGGTAGAAGAGCTAGCCGCCCGTGCCGGCATTCCCAAGCCGCTTATATGTATTATACCAGAGCAAGCCCCCAATGCCTTTGCCACAGGACGAGACCCAGAACATGGCGTGGTGGCGGTTACCGAAGGTATTATGCAATTGCTTAACCCCGAAGAATTAAAAGGCGTATTAGCGCATGAAATCGGTCATATAGCCAATAGGGACATACTTATTCAAACAGTGGCGGGTGTTTTAGCCTCCGCCATTGTTTCCATTGCCAATATGATGCAATTTGCGGCTATTTTTGGCGGTAGCCGTGATGGTGAAGAAGGCGGTGGCAATATAGTTAGCTCATTATTTTTAGCTATATTAGCCCCCATAGCGGCCTCCATCATCCAAATGGCTATTTCACGTTCTCGTGAATATTTAGCCGATGAAACAGGCGCACGCATCAGCGGCCAACCTTTGGCCTTAGCAGGAGCATTACAAAAACTCCAGCACTATAACGAACAAATTCCTTTGCAAAAAGGCAATGCCAGCACAGCGCAAATGTTTATTGTGTCACCACTTTTCCCTCGAAGTTTAAGCGGTTTATTTAGCACACACCCGCCCATGGAAGAAAGAATTGAACGCTTACAACAATTGGCGCAAAAGCACTAGTAAAAAAAGCAGTTAAGACTCTGCACAATGCATTGTGCAGGACTCTTTAATTAAAAAAGGAAAATACTATGCACATTACTTTACGCCATGAAGAGCCTATGGATTACGCAAAAGTAGAAAGTATAGCTCGTGATGCTTTTTGGAATCTTTATTTTCCAGGAGCTCACGAACACTATGTGGTACACAATATGCGCAGTCATAAAGATTTTATACCAGAACTTTCCATGATTATCGAGGTGGACGGTAACATTGAAGGGGCCATTTTTTATACCCATTCGCATATTGCGTTACATACTGGAGAAAAGCTTAAAACTATCAGTTTTGGCCCTGCTTTTATTTCGCTGCCATGGCAAAGACAAGGCTTAGGCAGAAAATTGATTACACATACCTTAGAAAAAGCCAAGGCAATGGGACATGCTGGAGTGCTTACCTTGGGATATCCTTATCATTACAAACCCTATGGCTTTGTGGGTGGAAAAAAATACGGTATCAGCATGGATGATGGTAAATTTTATCAAGGTCTTTTGGCACTTCCCTTACAAGAAGGCGCCTTTAACCATGTGAAAGGACATGCTGTATTTTCTGATGTTTTCCACGTGGATGAAGCAAAAGTGGAGGAGTTTGAAGCGAAGTTACCCCATAAAGAAAAGAAAGTGCAACCAAGCCAAGAGGAATTTGCACTAGCTTGCGCTGCACTTGATGAATAACAGTTCGTTAAAAAAACAGCCTACTCACAGCCTGTTGAAAAAGTCTGTTTAAAAAAAATTCTATTGTGCAGAGGTCTCAAAGTATAAGACCTAAGGAAGACAAAGTTTTTTTATTATGCATAGGCCTCCTGCACAATTCATCGTGCAGGAGGCCTTGAATAAAAAATTGAGTTCCTCTTTTTAATCAAGAGCTTTACGTACAAATTCAGATT
>CAYJDE010000237.1:0-3470 GCA_964368805.1 uncultured Desulfovibrionaceae bacterium | reverse complement strand
TTGCCAAGGGTGCTTCACTTCTTGCATTTGTGTAACCAAATCAGCCTTTTCTCGAAGCCAATCAGGCAAACCTCGCCCAGAAAGAACCACATGCACCTGTTGCAATGCAGCTTCTTCCAAAAAAAGAGTCAGTTCTTCCTCTGTGAGCAAACCCGCTTTTAAAGCATATAAACATTCGTCTAAAACAAGCATATCAAGCTGCGCCAGATGCGCTTTAGCCCACGTAAGGGTCGCTAAGGCAGCCTCACGATGTATGGGCCTGTCTTCTTCTCGACGAAAAAACCCTTTGCCTCCCACATAAAAAAATGCGCCCAACAAAGAACGCAATACTTTTTGTTCTCCAGCTTTGCCATCTTCTTTCATGCACTGCGCAAATGCCACCCTAAGCCCTTGACCCAAGGCACGTAATGCTTGCCCAATACAGGCAGAAGTTTTCCCCTTACCCTGACCGGTGTATATGAGTAGCACTTACCAAATACCTTCGATTTTACGTTTACACTTGGGGCAACAGCCTTTTTTTAAGCCGTTTTTGCTTAAAAAACCTTCACGAATAATGCAGGTGGCCCCGCAATCGGGGCACAATGTGGCCGCACCCGACAAACTATTTACATTACCAAGGTAGACATAGTACAAGCCTTCTTCTCTACCAATATTTCTGGCTTTTTCCATTCTATCTTGTGGCGTTGCAGGTACATTTTGCATTCTATATGCGCCATGAAAACGGCTAATGTGCCAAGGCACATGGGGCCCCAATTCCCCTTTAATAAAACGAGCAATATCGCGCAATTCTTCTTCGCTGTCATTGAAATTGGGAATAAGCAACGTAGTAACTTCTACCCACCACCCCATATTGATCATATATTTTAAATTATCAAGCACAGGAGTCAATTTCGCTTTGCAAACAATATTATAAAATTTTTCCCGCATGGATTTTAAATCCACATTGGCTGCGGTAATTTTATGGTACAAATAAGAAAGACATTCCGGAGACTGATAGCCATTGGTGACTAAAATACTGTCCAAATCTTGTATACCGGCTTTGGAAGCCACCTCATTCATAAGCTCAAAAAAGATAGTTGGCTCATTATAAGTGTACGATATACTTTTCGCCTTATACTTTAAGGCTTGGCTAATCAAAATATCTGCCGTAGCAGCCTTTCCGGGTAAAGTGCCGCTATCTATGGGCGCCCGTGATGTAGAAAAGTTTTGGCAGTACGAACACGCAAAATTGCACCCTGCTGTACCAAAAGAGAAAGTTTTTGTACCAGGTTTGTAATGGTACAAAGGTTTTTTCTCTACAGGATCAAGGCCGATGGAAGCCACTTTTTGTAGCACCAAAGACTCCAACTCACCATTTCTATTACCACGCACACCACAAAGGCCACGTTTGCCAACTCCAATAACACAACGGTGTTGGCATAACGTGCACTGTACTTTTTTTCCAGAACCTTTTCGCCACAATAACGTCTTAGACATTAGGCAACCTCACTCATGGCAATGCCCAAAAGTTCTCGCCCGCCCCAAGAAGACCTTGGAGAAGGTGTTCCTGGTATAGGTTTCACCAAATATCCAGGATGATTGGGCGTTACTGGTGTGTTAGGTAAAGGCCCATAGACAGGCGGAACCACATGCCCAGGCTTACCATTTGGCCCCACAGGAATACCGGGATGCGTAGGATATACCGGCTGGCCAGAATAGCCAGGCTTTGTGCCATGCCCGCCTTGACCACCATGAGGAGGTCTAGGGTGTGGGGTAGGCGGCGTTATTTCAGGATAAACAATAATTGGCATATTTTGTGGCCCATAATTAGAATTATCTGCATCTTTTTTCCCCGGTCGCACAACAGTCATTCGATCACCCGTTGTTGGGTCTGTCCAAATATGTACCGTACCTTGACGAGGATCATTATCTAAATTTGTGCCATACACCTTGTCCTTCCTTTGTGCAAGAGCTTGCCCCTGCGGCACTAAAAGCGACAGCACAAAAACAACCCCAAGGAATAATAGTATAAATTTATTTTTGCACATAATTTTTTCCCTTCGCACAATTTATATTTATTAATAAAACATAAATGTTACATATAATCTACTTCTATTTATCAAAAATTCCCTATAAAAGCTACTTGGGTATTTTCAAGAAATTTGTTAGTATACTATATTATCAATTTTCACAAGGAGCCAAACATGTCCTCAGGGCGCGCAAAAGCGTATGTCGATGCCGGTGTAGACATTCATGCAGGTAATGAATTAGTCTCTCGTATTAAAAAATCTGTAGCAAAAACAGCTACTCGTGGTGTTATTTCCGATATTGGTGGTTTTGGCGGTCTTTTCCGGCCCGACCTTGCAGGCATGGAAGAACCAGTCCTTGTTTCCGCCACCGATGGCGTTGGTACAAAACTTAAATTGGCCTTTGCCTTTGACAAGCACGATACTGTAGGCATAGACCTTGTTGCTATGAGTGTTAATGACATTTTAGTACAAGGCGCAAAACCCCTCTTCTTTTTGGATTATTTTGCTACAGGTCACCTTGATGTAGACAAAGCTGAAAAGGTTATTGAAGGCATTGCTGAAGGGTGTAGACAAGCCCAGTGCGCTTTGCTTGGTGGCGAAACGGCTGAAATGCCCAGCATGTACGCCGATGGCGAATATGACCTTGCAGGCTTTTGTGTAGGCATTGTAGATAATAGTAAAATCATTGATGGAAGTGATATACGCATAGGGCATAAAATCATAGGCATTGCCTCTTCGGGCTTGCATTCCAATGGCTATTCTTTAGCTCGAAAAATCTTTGACCAAAGCGGTCTTAAAAAAGACGACATCTTCCCTGGCACAGAGCAAAGCTGTGCTGATGTACTTCTTGCGCCTACTATCATTTATGTGGATATCATCAAGCATCTTTTACGCGATGCTCCCATTGCTGGCATGGTGCATATTACCGGTGGTGGATTTTATGACAATATCCCGCGCATTTTACCACAGCAAGTACAAGTGAACATTGATTTTGGTTCTTGGGATATGCCCGCCGTATTTACGTGGCTTAAAGAAGAAGGAAAACTTTCATGGCCGGAGATGTTACAAATTTTCAACTGCGGCATTGGCTATGTGCTTGTTGTCCCAGATGAAAATACTGAAGAAGTTTTGCAACGTGTCAAAGCCATGAACATTGGCGCATGGGTTATTGGCAGTGCAGAAAAGCGTGGCGATGCCAGCGATGAAGCAGTACATATAGCTTTTGAAGAATAAGTAACTGCACTATATAAAAACACCTAGGGAGAAAGAGAAATCTTTCTCCCTTTTCTTTTCCACAAAAAAAGGTGAAAGAAATTTTCTTTCACCTTATATTTTTTATGATAAAAGTAAGCTTTATAAATAAATACTCACTTTATCAACACACTTTAGCTTAACTGTTAACAGCCTGTTGAAAAAGTCCGTTTTAAAAGCATTTCTGATGAAATGTCTTTTTCATTGTTT
>CAYJDE010000236.1:0-3475 GCA_964368805.1 uncultured Desulfovibrionaceae bacterium | reverse complement strand
TGTAAGAATAAGTCACATTGACAAATACGCAGCAATACATGTCCTTGTTGGCAACAATCTTTGAGATGGATGCGGGTTACATCTGTTTTTAACTTAAAGCCAAGTATGCGCAATGGGCTCATTTTGTTGACATTGCATCGCAGAACTTTATAGAGGTAAAACATGAAAAAAGCAGTATTTTTTCTAGTATTATTTTGTCTTAATGCAAGTATTCTTTTTGCTAACCCCTATATCCCCATGACTGATGCAGAAGGCACTTTAATAATTTTAAAAAGATATCGAGAAATATTTAAAGAGAAGTATGATATCACGCTCGCAAATAACAATCAAATTCTACAAGAAGAAAGTGGCCCCGAGATTAAAGGGAAAATCTTTGGAAAAGCCATTGAAGACTCTGGATATTCTCTTAATGAAACTATTGATTATCATATAAATAAATACAAAAGACGACTTTCCTACGGACATTCAAATGTTCGATCCAATAAGCGTATTCTACAAGATCTTTTTGAATCCCTTGAGGTATATTTGGCTTTGCAAAAGAACGAAAATGCTTCAGAACTCAATGTTCAAGAAGCAGTAAAGAAGAAAGTACTTTTTTGGTACTATCGTGATCAAATAGTAAAAAATCTTGATACAGCTATTATTAAGGGGGATGATAGATTTATCCAAGCTATTCTTGAAAATATGGAAAAGAGTGGCGACGTAAAAACTGCACAATTTCGACGTATTCTTTTAAAGTTCTCGGGACTTTCAGGAGTAAAACAAAACCGTGCTGAGGCTGCAGCAGAAGCAAAAATTGCCATGGAAAGCGAAGATAAGTACTCTGAGCGGCGAGCAATATATCAAGCATTATTATTTCTCCATGAGTTTGAAACCCAAAGGTCTCTTGCAAACTTGGGAGAGGACATCTTCAAAAATAGAAAGCTTTATACAAATGTAGTGTTATCTCAAATCCTATTAAAAAATCCTAACAAAGCAATTTATGATATTTTAGCACAAAATTATTCATTTGAAAATGAATATACTGGCAGACACGATCCATTTTCGCTATCTGTCTATCTTATACGTAAGTTAAATAATTTTACTGAACATAGAAATAGCTATAGCGCCGAAAAAGAAAAAAAGCTCAGAGAATTTTTAGAAAAAAAGCTTGTCAATGGATGGGAAAAACAATTCGCTTCAGATTGGCTTTCAAAGATGGAAAGGTATCATAAGACAGATGAACTTTTAGCTTTTTATGCTCTTGCACCACATAATGATGCTCTTTTAAAATCTATCAAATTTGAAAATGAAAAAATTCGGGCATCTCGCTTTGCAATACACTCTGTGTTCAACTCCATTAAATACAGTGGGAATATAGATATTTATTCAAAAAATAACGGATATAGTGTATATTTTACAATAGATATGATACTCGAAAATAATACGCATGCTACCGTTGAGCCTACAAAAGTATACTTTTTCTTTGTGGATAAACAAGGATACCTTTGGAATGATTGGACAACAGGGTTAAGAAAACCTATTGTGATAAACAAAAATTCAAGACAAAAATTACATTTCAAAGACTACCTTTTAGATGCTAAAAATATCTACTTGATACGTAGGATGCAAGAAGGAGAAATGTTTTTAGGTTTTGAAATTATTGAAGCAAAAATAAACGGACGCCTTTACACTTTGGATGATGTAAATATACCTTTGCGACTCTTAGAAAATGGCCAGTGGCAATTGGCTAACTTTGCACCTTTTACTTTGCAACCGTTGCCACAATGGAAAAAGAAAACACCACAGATGGAGAAAATTTTTAAAGAAGAATTTAGTAAAGCTGTTCCCATTGGTGTAAAAACAAAATTTATATCCATTCCTTCTACGCACAAACTGGGGCTTGCCATTGCGCCAAGTTTAGCCGAATACGCTGGCGAAGGAAATATAGAAGCCATAAAAAAACTCTTAGATGCAGGAACAAGCATTAATCTTAAAGACAGTATTGGCACCACGCCCCTGATTAAAGCAGTACAAAAAAAACAAGTTGCTACTGTTAAGTTTCTTTTAGAAAAAGGAGCAGATATAAAAATTGTTAGTCCCAAGGGGTGGTCTCCCCTCATTCTAAGTGTAGCAAATAGAAACATAAATATCATACACTTACTGATAAATAATGGGGCAGATATTAATGAAAACATTTCACGTGGCTGGACACCATTAAGGACGGCGGCAAGAAATGGAGATACTAAAATAGGAAAAATGTTGCTCGAAAAAGGGGCACGTGTAGATATGCCTGGAAATGATGGGGTTACTGCTTTGATAAGTGCTGCAAATAGTGGGCACTTGGCATTTGTTACCTTGCTTTTAGAAAATAAGGCCAATGTACATATTGCCGATAAAGCCGGACTTACCGCTTTACACAGAGCAGTTGCGCAAGGACATACGCATATTGCCAAATTGCTATTAAGCCACGGTGCAAACCCAAAGCTTAAAGATAAGAAAGGAAAAGATGCCCTTGCCCATGCGGAAGAAAAAGGGAAACTTGAAACCATAGAATTACTGAAAAACCCTGTGGTGCTCGCAAAACCAAAACCTCCCCAAGAAGTAGGTGAGAAAAAAACCGAAAAAGAAATAGTAGTACAGGATACAACAAAAAATAAAATACCCACCATGCAGAAAGAAAGTGAAAATAAAGACCAGCTCGCTTCTACAGATCAACAGGCAAATGGGGATAAGAATGCTGCCGAAAAGAACAAGCAAATAACAATTGCACCTATAGTTTCCATGAGTAAAAAACCTGGGAAAGCCGTTTTTACAGTAAACAAAGAAGATCGTATGGGGCTTAACACTTTTACTCCCGATGAGGAAAAAGATACTTGTGTACATGCAGCACTTTTAAACGCTAGCCCTCTTGTGGCAGTACGTATGGAGAACATGGGGGGAATTTCTGCTTCGTGGAAAACTAAGGACGTAAAAACCAAAGCCACAGGAGTGTTAGCTTTACTTCAAGGTGATACTCTGTTGAATGCAAATGACGCTTCCTTCTCTTTAGACGTTTCGCAAGAAACCTCTTTAAGACTATGCGTACAAGACAATGGTTCTTTGGCAGATGACAATACCCGAATTCGTGTCATATTCTTTCACAAAGATGGATCGCGTACATATGCTATTTTACAACGCTAACTATTTGTATGTATAAAACTGAAGCCTTTGCATGATGCATCATGCAAAGGCTTCAGTGCGAGGAAACTATATCCTGTATTAACTGCAAAAGGCTACACACTTTTCGACTGTCGTCAACGCGACCAAAAATCAAAAATAATCATAGCTTTGCTTCGCCGTTAAGTGCTTGATTTTTGAGATTTTACCTCTACGCATGTAATTTTAGACTTCAAAAAAATTTTCAACCTCTATATACAAAGCTATATTCGAAAATAATTATGCAAAGGTCTCATATTACAAGCTGTGCGTGGCTATTTTGCACGTAACAGCAGAG
>CAYJDE010000235.1:0-3494 GCA_964368805.1 uncultured Desulfovibrionaceae bacterium | reverse complement strand
GGCGCCAGTAAAGAAAGCGCTCGTAAAAAAACACAAAACAAAGACGCACCAGACTCGTATCAATGGGAACAAAAGCTTTCAAACTACCTTGAACCACAGCAAGGCGAAACACTTGAAGCCCTGCTTATGCAATATCCTGATAATTTTAACACTTCAGCCTATGGCAACTCTGCCCTTATAAACGCCATTTTGAAAAACTATCCTCAAGCTGTGCAACTCTTATTGAAACATGGTGCCTATGTGGATAAAGGAGGTATATTTGGCTACACCCCCTTAATTATAGCCGCTGCCCGTCAAGATGTCCCTCTGATAAAATTATTACTTGCCCACAAAGCGCAGGTGGACATTCGGGACGATGGTGGCAATACAGCCCTTGCCCATGCGGCATGGAAAGGCAATGTGGAAATAATGCAACTTTTGCTGAACGCCAAGGCTTCTATCAATGAACAAAGCCCCAAGGGGGAAGACAAAAGCAGAGCCGCCATGACGCCGCTTATGTTTGCCTGCATGGAAAAACATCTGGAAGCGGTGAAGTTTTTGCTAGAAAAAGGCGCTGATGTAAACCTTGTGGATGCGTGGGGTGATACGGCCCTTATCCATGCCCTTGAACCCACACGCTGGAAGCTTTTTGGTAAAAACTTGGATGACTATGGTTATACCTATTCCCGCCTCGGTGAAAGTCGACAAATACAAATTTGGCCTGCATGGTTTAGCGGTAAATACCATGGCAGACAACCTCAATACGAAGAAGTTCCCGTAAATACAAAAATCGTGAAACTTTTATTGCAACACAGCGCAAAAGTAAGCCCTAAAGCTCTACAAATGGTCAAAGACAACGCAGAACTTAAGGGGCTTGTATCTGGTGCAAAATAGCCTGTAGGGAATCGTTAAAAAAGACATTTTGCTAGGTAGTTTTTTGGAAAATAGACTTGTAAACAGGCCGCGGCGGGGCGTATTATCCTTGTGCGCTGGCTCGTAATTTTTCCATGTCTACAATACGTACGGTATTTTTTTCTAAAGTTATGGCACCGCACTCCACAAGGAAAGAGAGTTGGCGCGAAACCGTTTCTCGTGCTAATCCTAGTAAGTTTGCTAAATCATTTCGAGGCATGGCAAGATGTACACTGTGTTGGTCTTTTTCAAGAATGATTCTGTGAAGAATGTAGCCAGCCACCCGTGTAGTGGCATTTCGTTCGCCTTGAGCGGCGATTTTATGCATGAGCATGCGCTGGCGTGCGGCAAAAATAGAAAGTAGGCGTATGCTAAGTAAAGGAATTTCTTGTGCTAATTTATGACAGTCTTGTGTGGATAGAAAGAGTGTTTGCACTTTTCTCATGGCCACAGCCGAGGCAGGGTAGGCTTTTTTTTGAAAAGTAGCCCCTTCTCCTACTATATGCCCAGGGCGTACAAGAAAAAGCATAATTTCTTTTCCGCCTAAGGTGGTGCGAATCACTTTTACATGGCCTTCAAGTACAATATATACACCAAAAGCTTCTTGCCCTTCTTCAAACAGGTAGCTATTGGCTTTAAACTCTTTTTTTTGTAAACAGGCACACAGACGCTCACAATCTTGAGGCGACAAGCCTTTTAAAAGGGCGGTGTCGTGTATTTGTGTTAAATAGTCTTTCATAGTGTAATTTTTTTCCTGTGCAACAGAAAAATCTGCTACACAGGATAGCTATTTTATTTTTTTTGTAAAAGCGTGGCAAGGTCTTCTTCAGCGGTGGTAATGGGTTGAATCTGCCATTTTTCCACCAGCACTTGTAAAACATCCGGCGAAATAAATGACGGTAAAGAAGGACCGAGGCGTACATTTTTTATGCCAAGAGCCAATAAAGTGAGTAAAACAGATACAGCTTTTTGTTCATACCACGATAAAACTAAGGACAATGGTAAATCATTGACAGAACAGTCTAACGCTTCAGCAAGGGCCAATGCCACTTGTACAGCGGCATAGGCGTCATTACATTGCCCCACATCCAGTAAACGAGGAAAAGGCCCAAGAGTGCCTAAGTCTTTATCAAAAAATCTAAATTTACCGCAAGCAAGCGTTAAAATAAGTGTATCTTTGGGGCTTTTTTCTACAAATTCTGTATAATAATTGCGTCCCGGCTTGGCACCGTCACAACCACCCACAAGGAAGATATGCCGCAACGCACCGCTTTTTACTGCATCAAGTACGGCTGGTGCTGCATCAAGTAGGGTTTTGCGTCCAAAACCTACAGTCACTTGCCCTTTATCAGTATCTTCGGCAAAGCCCTCTAGGCTCAAGGCTTTTTCTATAACTTTTGAAAAATCTCCCTGCGGACAATGCACTATATGCGGATAGCCCACAGCACCGGTGGTAAAGATTTTATCCCCATGCGAACCGGGGTTTTGAATACAGTTGGTGGTAAAAAGCACCGCACCTGGAAAATCTGCCATTTCTTTATTTTGATTTTGCCACGCTGTGCCAAAGTGTCCTGCAAAATGAGGAAAAGCTTTAAGCTTTGGGTAGCCATGGGCAGGCAACATTTCTCCGTGGGTATAAACAGAAATCCCTTTTCCTTCTGTTTGCTGTAGCAGATTATATAAATCTAACAAGTCATGCCCTGAAATGACAATGGCCTTACCTTTTCTATGCCCAAGGGGAACTTGTGTAGGCTCAGGATGCCCAAAATGTTCTGTATTGCCCTTTTCCAAAAGTTCCATGGCTCGTAAATTGGCATGACCACATTCCATGACAAGGTCTATCCAATCCTGCAAAGAACGTTCTTCCACATGGCCTTGTTTGTCGGGTAAACCTGCTGCCAAGGCTTTTTTAATAAAAGTATACACGCTTGTATCATGCTGGCCTAAAATTGCGGCATGGTCGGCATAGGCTGCCACTCCTTTGGTGCCGTAGAGCACTATTTGCATGAGCGAGTTAATATTCACATCTTCGGACAGCGTGTTTACTGACCATGCATTTTTTTGTACATCATCTAAAGCTACTGCAAGGGCGGAAGCGGTGAATTGTGGTGTACAGCCCAGCTTTTCGGCAATCTTTTTGCGTATAACAATGGACTCTTCAAGACAATGGTGCAAATCGGTATCGTCAAAATTTACGTTGGTCAAGGTTTTGAAAAGTGTTTTGGCCACGAAGATATCCACTTGAACATCGGGCATGCCTTTAGCGTCTGCTTTAAGACTTGTCTGTGCCAAAAGACGTAAAGCATAGATTAATTGGTCTTGAATTTTGGCGGTGGTTGGCTTTTTTCCGCATACGCCTATTTTTTCACAGGCAACTTCTTTCGCTCTTTGTTCACATTGATTACAATACATATAACACTCCTTTTTTGTGACAATTTTAACGTAATTTAGGAAAAAATATAGCGTCTTTCTGAACAAAGCCTAGATACATGAAAAAAAAATATGCGTTGGTGATGCACATCACAAAATAAGAAATAAATGTTATTATGTACTAATTGAGACCTCAGTTCGATTCTTACAGCTTGCAAAAAGAAAGAAGGTTT
>CAYJDE010000234.1:0-3505 GCA_964368805.1 uncultured Desulfovibrionaceae bacterium | reverse complement strand
TGCTCAACGGCTTTACGCTTTCCCCCATCGTAGAACAATGTGAAGGCTGTGGCCGTGTTCGCGAATTTGAAGAAGAAAAGTTCTGTTCTACCTATCCTGCACCTGCTCGCAAGTGGGTAGGCGGAAACTGTAATTTCTCCACACATGTGAAGGCTGCCGCTGCCAAGGCTGCCAAAGTGAACCCATTGAAAGCATCCAAGCGTGCTGCCAAGGGTCGCAAGTAGGCTGTATAATTTTTTGGGTATCTGCCCAAGAAAGCAAAAAAACGCAGGCTCCGCAGTTATAGTGAGGTGTCTGCGTTTTTCTTTTGTGTCATGCATGTTTTAAATACCTAACAGCCTGCTAAGGGGAGAGTGCCATGTCTGTAGAAATTATCCAAGCTTTACAACAGCGTACTGCAGATGTCATACGCTTACAAAGTGCTTTGACAGGATTGCCGGCCCTTGGTCCTACCAATGATGGCGCAGGTGAAAAAGCAAAGGCAGACTATGTGCTGGCAGAACTTGCCGGTATGGGGATAGCCGATGTGCAATGCATTAAGGCCCCCGATGAACGTGTACCTTGTGGGTATCGTCCAAGTGTGGTAGCAAAAATTGCTGGAAAATCACCACGCACCTTATGGATTTTAGGGCATTTGGATGTGGTGCCACCGGGAGATGTTAGCCTTTGGCAAGGCGACCCATGGAAAGTACGGGTAGAGGGCGATGTGCTTATTGGTCGTGGTGTGGAAGATAATCAGCAAGCTATTGTTTCCACATTACTTTTACTCGATGAAATCCAAAAGCATAAAAATGTGGGTCTTTTGCCCGAATTTTCTGTAGGCGGGCTTTTTGTGGCCGATGAAGAAACGGGGCATGCCTATGGTATAGGCTATCTTATGGAAAAACATGCGGATATTTTCGGTCACGATGATATTTTTGTGGTACCGGATTTTGGCTGCGCCGACGGGTCTTTACTGGAAATTGCTGAAAAGCATTTATTGTGGCTTACCTTTACGGTGGAAGGTGCGCAATGCCATGGTTCCATGCCGCATAAAGGAAAAAATGCCATGTTGGCAGGCTCGGCATTGGTGCTGGCTTTGCAAGCGTTGCACAATACTTTTTCTTTTCATGACCCTGTCTTTGATCCGCCCATATCCACCTTTACTCCCACCAAACGTGAAGCCAATGTGCCCAATATTAATACGGTACCGGCTCGAGATGTTTTTAGCCTCGATTGTCGTATTTTGCCGCAATATGAGGTAGAGCAAGTGTATGCTGAAGTGGAGAAAATTTGTGCTGCCATTGCCACGCAATATGGTGTGCGCATTGACATAACCACCGAGCAATGCAGTAAATCTGCACCGCCAACGCCCAAAGATAGCTTGGTGGTACACTTGCTCCAAGACGCTTTACACACTGTGGGCCATATTACACCTCGCCTTGTGGGCGTAGGTGGGGGAACCATGGCTGTGCATTTACGCAAAGCAGGTTTGGAAACGGCGGTGTGGAGTAAAATTCTTTCCAATTGTCATGAACCTGAGGAAAAAGCCCTCATTTCCAATGCTATTTTTGATGCACAAATTTTTGCCCATATGGCATTTTCCTCTGTAACACGCTAATAGGCTTTTAGAATAATTATGAATACTGTGTACGATGTTATTGTGGTAGGTGGCGGTCACGCCGGCTGTGAAGCGGCCATGGCTCTAGCTAGATTGCAGCATAAAACCCTGCTCATCACCGGAAATATTGACCGCTTGGGGCACCTTTCGTGTAATCCTGCCATTGGTGGCTTGGCAAAGGGACATATGGTACGGGAAATTGACGCCTTAGGGGGCATGATGGGCCTATGGGCCGATGCTGCCGGTGTGCAATTTCGTATTCTTAACATGAGCAAAGGCCCTGCCGTGCGTGCCACCAGAGCCCAAATGGATAGAGATGCTTACATTCGAGCAGTGAAACAAAGCCTTTTTAACGAACCATGTTTGCATGTGTGGCAAGACACCGTAGACAGTCTTTTGCATGAAGAGGGTAAAGTGTATGGTGTGCTAACGGCGTTGGGGCGACGTTTTGAGGCCCACCATGTGCTGCTTACCACAGGTACTTTTTTGTGTGGCCGTATTCATATTGGTATGACTCACCAAAACGGTGGACGTTTGGGTGATGCCCCTGCCACGCATTTGACAGCATCCCTACAAGAACTTGGTCTTGAAACAGGACGCTTGAAAACAGGCACCACACCACGATTATTGCGTTCTTCCATTGATTATAGTCAAATGGAAGAACAAGAGGGCGACGACACCCAAGCCGATACCTTTGAAGGTTTTAGCTTTCATGGTCCCCGTCCCCCCTTACCGCAAGTGTCTTGTTATATTACGTGGACCAATGCCGACACCCACGCCATGATACGCACAGGATTTGACCGTTCCCCTCTTTTTACCGGCGTTATTCAAGGTACCGGGGCTCGCTATTGCCCTTCCATTGAAGATAAGATTGCCCGCTTTCCCGACCGTGAACGTCACCAAGTGTTCATTGAGCCAGAAGGTTTTGAAAGCGCCGAATGCTATGTAAATGGTGTTTCCACTTCCTTGCCTTTAGATGTGCAACTAGGTTTACTTGCAACTATTCCCGGCTTAGAAAATGCGCATATGTTACGACCCGGCTATGCCATTGAATATGATTATGTGAACCCTGTACAATTGCACCCCACCTTGGAAACACGCAAGGTGCCAAACCTTTGGCTGGCAGGGCAAATCAACGGCACTTCAGGTTATGAAGAAGCCGCCGCCCAAGGCTTGTGGGCAGCATTGAATATTTCCAATAGATTACGCCAGCTACCGCCTTTCATTTTGGGTCGTGAAGAAGCCTATATGGCAGTACTTATTGATGACTTGGTTACGCTTGGTACTTTAGAGCCCTATCGCATGTTTACTTCACGGGCTGAACATCGCCTCTTACTACGTGAAAGCAATGCCGATGCCAGACTTACCGCCAAAGGGCGTGAGCTGGGGCTTGTTACTGATGCGCAATGGGAAAAATTTCAGAAAAAAACACAAGATGTTACAGCATTAAATACTTTACTTGAAAATACCCGTGTTAGCCCCACAGCGCAGCTTAACAACATTTTAGAAGCGGCAGGGGAAAATACCACGCAAAATGGCGCATCCTTGGCGGAATTGTTACGCCGTCCGCATATGACTTTGAATTTACTTGTGCCCCTCTGTCCAGAGCTGGAAAATTTTAGTAAGCATGTGCAAGCCGAAAGCCAAACGCAAATTAAATATGCCGGCTACTTACAACGCCAAGAGCAATTAGTACAAAGGGCTGCGCGCATTGAACAAACACCCTTACCCCAAGATATGCCCTATGGTGAGGTGGCTGGACTTTCCCGAGAAGTACAAGAAAAATTACTGGCCCTTAAACCACATACCCTTGGCCAAGCAGGGCGTATCTCTGGCGTTACTCCTGCGGCTATCGCCTGCCTAGAAATTCACTTGCGTAAAATGGGGTTATTACAAAAAAAGGGT
>CAYJDE010000233.1:0-3536 GCA_964368805.1 uncultured Desulfovibrionaceae bacterium | reverse complement strand
TTCCCCTCTCAGACTCTCCCCTTCAAAAAAACCCATTGCGCTAGTATTTTGTTTTTAAAAAGAAACATCGTGGCGCATACAATATGGTTTGAAAAAGCACTAGGAGAAACCCTTTCTAAAAAAGTTTCCCCCAGTAAATTTTGCACTATATAAGTATTAAAGCGCCTTATATTTTAGCAGATTGATATTTTTCCATAATTTCTGCGCCGGCTTTTTCCACATCACTTTTGAACTTTTCACGTTCTGTGCGGATTTTTTCCGTTAAACTAGCGTCAGTTAAAGCCAAAATCTGTGCAGCCAACCATGCGGCATTGCGTGCACCGGCTTTGTCGGTGGCTACTGTAGCCACGGGAAATCCGGGAGGCATTTGTACTGTGGAGTACAAAGCATCAGCCCCTGCAAGGGCTGAACCTGAAACAGGAATACCAATAACAGGCTTTAAAGTACGAGCTGCCACAGCACCTGCCAAGTGAGCCGCCATGCCCGCAGCACATACAAATACTTGCACTCCGGCTTTTTCCAGCTCATCCACCAATTTTTCTGTACGTTCTGGGGTACGGTGGGCAGAAGTTACCGTGAAAACATAAGGAATATCCAACTTCTTTAAAATATCCACACAGGGACTTACCTGAGCTTCATCGGAAATGGAGCCCATAAAAATTGCTACTTTTGCCATATTTTATCCTTGTAGGCGCACAATGCCTTTTGAGGCTATATCTTTACGATAATAGCCATTGTCCATATGAATTTTTTCCATGGCCGCATAGGCTGTCTTTTGAGCCTGCTCTAACGTGTTGCCAAGGGCTGTCACACAAAGCACACGGCCGCCTTTAGCCTGCACCTTATCATCCACCACCTCAGTGCCGCTATGAAAAACTTTTACCTCTGCCATACTTTCCGCTTCTGCTATACCGGTAATTTCCATGCCACTAGCATAAGACTCTGGATACCCTTTAGCAGCAAGGACTACGCCTACAGCCACATCATCAGTATACTCAATGGGCATGGTGTGCAACTTCCCTCTAACACAAGCTAGCATAATTTGATCTAAAGGTGTTTTAAGACGCATGAGCAAGGGCTGGCATTCAGGGTCACCAAAGCGTGTATTATATTCTAGCACCTTAGGGCCATCTTTGGTCATCATAATGCCGGCATATAGTATGCCCTTAAAGGGACGCTTCGTAGTGCCAAACACCTCTAAAATAGGAAGAATGGTTTTTTCCAATAATTCTTGATAGCGGTCTTCTTGTAAAAGCGGAGCCGGAGAGTAGGCACCCATGCCACCGGTATTAGGGCCTTTATCCCCATCAAAAATGGCTTTATGATCCTGCGCAGAAGGAAGCGGTACCGCCGTTTTGCCATCGCAAAAACATAAAAAGGACACTTCTTCACCCACAAGGCATTCTTCAATGACCACAGCAGCACCGGCCTGACCATGCACCTTGGTGAGCATAATGGAATCAAGGGCGTCGATGGCTTCTTCCACCGTTTGTGCCACCACCACGCCTTTTCCGGCGGCAAGGCCATCGGCTTTTACCACCACAGGTGCACCGTTTTCTCGCACATAGTCACAAGCCGCCGCATGATTACTAAAATGCGCCCCCACAGCACAAGGAACATTGCCTTTGGCCATAATACCTTTGGCAAAAGCCTTACTGCCTTCCAATTGCGCACAATATTTATCGGGGCCAAAACAAGCAATGCCTGCTTCTTGCATCAAATCCACAATGCCCAAGGTCAAGGGCAATTCAGGCCCAGGCACCACCAAGTCAATTTTTTCTTCTAAAGCAAAAGCCACCAAAGCCGACAAAGCATCCACGGCAATGGGCACATTGGTCACTTTTTCAAGTGTTGTGCCGCCATTGCCGGGGGCCACAAAAATTTCTGTCACCGTAGGGCTTTGTTGTAATTTCCATACAAGAGCATGCTCTCTGCCACCAGAACCAATGACAAGTATACGCATGGGTACTCCTTCTTCACACAAAAAAATATGCGGAAAAATTAATTTAGTATACAGTATCCCTTTTCAAGGGAGGCGAAATCTGCTAAGGCATTATCCATAAATAATTCTTAAGAACATAGCCGCACAAACCTTGAGAAAATGCATGCTATGCATGAGCATCATCGCCAAGAGGCCCATGGGCGAAGCTATACCTTTTTATGCAGTAAAAAGCAAGATTGAAATTTTGGGGACAATATGACAAAACATACTGATTTTTCAGAAAATATTCAGAAACTAGACCACAAAGCCAAGGACGGCAAGCAATTAGAAAATGCGCAATTGGAAGGTATTCGTTTTACCGTGCGCCAAGCCCTTAATAGTCCTCAGTATCAAAAAAAGTTAGGGAATATTCGCCCAGAAGATATTCAAACCTTAGACGATGTAAAGAAACTGCCCTTTACCTCAGTGGAAGATTTGCGTGAAGGCTATCCCCTACCCTTACTTTGTGTGCCCGAAAAAGATGTGGTGCGCATTCATGCCTCATCCGGAACCACAGGCAAACGCAAAATTTTGGCTTACTCACAAAAAGATTTGGACACCTTTACCCTACAAATGGCCCGCTGTTATACCATGGCTGGCCTTACAGCCAAAGACAGGGTGCAAGTGGCTGTGGGCTATGGACTTTGGACTGCTGGTGCCGGTTTTCAATTAGGCTCCGAAGCCCTTGGGGCCCTCACCATTCCCGTGGGACCTGGCAATATGGAAATGCACATTCAGTTGCTGCAAGATATGCACAGCACCTGTCTTGGGGCCACTTCCTCCATGGCCTTGCTGGTGGCCGAAGAAGTTGAACGGTATAATCTAAAAGATAAAATACGGTTACGTAAAGTGATTTGCGGTGCAGAAACACGCAGTGCCAAGATGCGCCAAGCCATTGAAAGCAAGCTTGGCCTTGAAGGCAGTTACGATATTGCCGGCATGACCGAAATGTACGGCCCAGGCACCGCCATTGAATGTGATGCCCACAGCGGGCTACATTATTGGGCCGATCTCTTTTACATAGAAATCATCAATCCCGAAACCTTAGAGCCCGTGGCAGAAGGTGAAGTGGGCGAAATGGTAGTAACCTCCCTTTGCAAAGAAGCCACTCCCCTTATTCGCTATCGTACTCGTGACTTGTCACGCTTTATCTCCGGCCCTTGCGCTTGTGGGCGACATATTCCACGCCACGATATTATTTTAGGGCGCAGTGATGACATGATTATTTTCCGAGGCGTAAATATTTATCCCGGGCAAATTATGGATGTCATTGGCAAATTCCCCGAACTTGGCGGCGAATATCATGTGGAGCTACGCCGTGATGAAAAATCTGTAGATCATATGAGTTTGCGTGTAGAGCGCAAAGAAACAATCTGTAGCGATGGCGATGAAGCCCTCGCCTTGGCCATAGGGCAAAAATTACACAAAAGCCTCATGGCTAGAGTAAAAGTACAAGTGGTGGATAATGCCAGTTTGCCCCGTACCTTTGGTAAATCTAAGCGGGTCACGGACATGAGATAATGTTTAGGGGCAGAGGGTTCAAGGGTGACTGCGT
>CAYJDE010000232.1:0-3549 GCA_964368805.1 uncultured Desulfovibrionaceae bacterium | reverse complement strand
CATTAGTTTTGATTGTTTGCTCTTCTTCACTCCATGCTAGTTGAGGATTCACAAAGCCCGTTCCGGCACTTATAATCACTACATCTATATTCTTATGCTCTTCCCAAAGTTCACTGATTTGAGCTTGAGTTCTAACAGTATCGTCTATATCCATTTCGCAAACGCTCACAGAGGCGCCTAAGGATTTTTGTATTTCTAAGAGTTTATCCACTCTTCTGGCTGTTATTATGACACTCCACCCTTCTGCTATGAGCAAATGTGACAGAGCCAAACCAACTCCAGACGACGCCCCAATAATTAATGCTTTCTTCATTTTTTAACCTTATTATAAACTCTTACTATACTGCAAAAAACTATTTAACAACCTGCTGAAAAAGTCAGTTAAAAAAAATCTACCGAAAGAGATATTTGCACACCACATCTTAACACTTTAGCTTGCCTGACATTTTGAGGCATACATCATATCCTCCACAGACTGCCTTTAAGTAACCATATAATTTACATATATTACTTGCAAAACTTTTTAGTATAATACAGAGTGAACTCTGCACACACAAGGTAAATGTGCGCCTTTTTAATCTGAGACCCACCGTGTAGGTATAGGCAAACATCCTTATTTTTACTAACCGTAAACTATGCTCAATAAACCATTGAGGAGAAAAAGATGTACATTTCACGCAGAAATTTTTTACAAGGAGCAAGTATTGCGGCAGGAATAGCTGCTGTTTCATCTCCGTCATATCTTCTAGCCCATGAGCAGAAAAAATTAGAAACTATTGATGCCATCATGACTAGGCGTAGTATTCGATCTTTTACTGAGCAACAAGTGAGTGATGAGCAAATCAACATTATTTTACGTGCTGCCATGGCAGCTCCTAGTGCTTACAATGAGCAACCGTGGGAGTTTATTGTTGTCAACGACAAAGCTAAGATTGAAGCGGCCTCAAAAATCAATAAGCATGGTTCATTTATGAAAAATGCTCCCATGGCAATTTTAACGTGTGTTGATAATGAAAAAGTTAAACACCAAAAAGGTTATGGAATTATTGATGTATCCATTGCCACACAAAACATTTTACTTGCAGCACACGCTTTAGGACTTGGGGCCATATGGACAGGGGTGTACCCCAATGAAAGGCTTGTACCTATGTTTAAAAAAGAATTTAACTTACCAGAAAACATAATTCCTCTTGCCTTTGTCCCCATTGGCTATCCAAAAATAATACCCAAACAAAAAAATCATTATAAAGCAGAAAGAATACGGTACAATACGTGGTAATGTAATGAAAATCCACTCATATTATTGAAAATGATTATAAAAACCGCATAAGGAGCTATGCATGTTGGAAAATCTTAAAACTACTGTTTCAGGTTCAGGATATGATGATTTACGAGGTATGGTCATTAATTATGGCTATGATTTTTTTGACAATTTCAATCTAACTGTCTATAACAATAAAGTAAAATGGCATGGTCAGGTAGGGTATTTCGCTGGTATCGCCCGTGAAGTTATTCCACAAGCTTCAAAAGTTGCTGAAGGAATATATTTTGTATCTTGGTCAACAGGTGTAGGGGGTGATAATGTTGTTTTCAACTTTAATGAGCATACTGTAAATGCACACTTATTTGATATGAGCGCACCAGATTTAATTTTAAATATTCATGGTAAAATTTTTAACGTAAATACTGAGGATACAGTATATCCTCACGCATTACTTACGCCAGATGAAGAGATGTTACCTTTAATTACAAAGAATTTTGAAGAAAGGAAACTTTTACCTGACTATGGTTTTGTTAAAACTCTTTCGCCGTTGCCAGAAGATGTTCTAGCAAGACAAGAGCTTATGGGGAAAAGTATTATCATTAAAACTGTAGAAGGCGAGCTTAAAATTTTCTTCGATGGCGAAAAAATGCACCTTGAGCTTGGAAATAGGACGCTTACATATATGACTACTGTTACAAAAATTGCAGATGCCGTTTACTTTATATCGTGGGAAAACGATGCTTTTCGTGGACATATGGTGTGCAATGTAAAGACTAAACAAGCGTTTCAGCATTTACGCCCATCGGGAGAGCGAAAAGAAGAAATTTGTAACATAGTAGACTTTAAAGCAAGGTAATTAAAAATCTAAAGCGTACTCTAAAAAAAGATTCAAAATGCGCACGTCTTAGATTTACGTTTGACTAATCCCCTCTCCCTTTGTACTTTTTAAATATTCCTAAATCTCTTACAATTTGGGAAAAGTCTAACCACAGAACAAGAAACCGAAGACAAACTTGTCAAAAAAAGAAAAAAAGAATGAAATACTATTTTTACTGAATCAGAAGACAAGCATTTTTAAAACCTTTTGCTGGTCAAACAAGAACAGGCAAGAACAGGCATGGGTAGTAGGTTGTAAAATCTATTTTTTTATTTAATGAGTTTTTTCAATACTTATAGTGTATGATAAGGATTAAAAGAATTGAATTGTAGGAGGTTATCATGTGGAAAAAGATATTTTTATTAATGCTTTGTTTTATCTTTATGGCATCTGCGGCCATGGCTAAGGCTTATACGGCCAATGATCTTTTATTCTCCTTTTCTTTTTGGGAAAAGGCCACCGCCAAGGATGTGAAACAGGCTCTTAAAAAAGACTATGATATAAACACTATTAATACTTGGATTAATGGGGAAAGTGCGTGGGATTTTTTTGGTGAAAATCTGCTCACTTATGCCATTGGCCATGGGGCTAGTGCTGCTGCCGTGCAGGTTTTATTGGACAATGGCGCCGCCATAAGCGGAAAAGCCATGACAATGGTAAAAAACCTTGATGTGTTCAAAGTTTTGTTCAAGTATACCAAGGATGTAAATCTTTTGAGCCATGATGACACTACGCTGCTGCACTCTACCTATGCTTTACCCTTACCTTTGGTGCAATTTCTTTTGAAAAATGGAGCTGAAGTCAACATAAGGGATTTAAGAGGAAATACGCCCCTTTCGTTCTTGTATGATTACGGGGATGAGTATGGAAGTGATGCGTTGGAAGCCAAGGAACAATTACTACTAAAAGCTGGAGCTAAACTTGATGCGGGTAAAACACCGCGCGAAGCCAGTATAGTAAAATTTAAAATAAAGAGAATAAGGATACCAACGTATAGTAATGAACATAATTACTTACAAAGAGACTTTTGGCGCATGGCCAATTTAGACATTGTGAAGCAAAGTTTCCTGAGCGGGGAAAACCTTAATAGAGAAATAGATGCTTATTGGACAATACTTGCGTATGCTTGTGCTCACGTCCATGACCCTGCCATTCTTGATTTTCTCATAAAAAATGGTGCTAAAATAGACAGCGCTTCTGTGTACGCTGCGGCGGTGAATAAAAACCCCAATGTACTAGAAACACTTTTAAATCATATACAAACGGGAGCGCACTCACAGGGTTACTCCAGCATTTTTGAGGAATTGAATTTTGAAGATGCCCTTAAGCGGGCCATTGAGGCGGGATTAAAGGATAATGTGTCGCTACTAATCAAAAAAGATGCGTCACTGCTTAAAGATGTGAATTT
>CAYJDE010000231.1:0-3581 GCA_964368805.1 uncultured Desulfovibrionaceae bacterium | reverse complement strand
AAAAAACCAAAAAAACAAAAAAGAAACTCCCTAAAATAAACTCTTCTGAAAAAATACAACCCTCAAAAAAAAACATAGAAAAGTCGCATGCCTGAATTGCCTGAAGTTGAAACTATTGCTCGTACTTTAGAGCCTCTCATTGCAGGGTCGCGTATCGATGCGGTGTCGTTGCGCTTGCCTCGTGCCCTTGATGGTAGCGGCTCCGGCTCTTTGCCTCTTGAGCTTATGCTAGGACGGATTATTAGTAAGGTGCGTCGTCGGGGTAAATTAGTGCTTATTTGCTTTGAGCCGCTAGCAAATCAGACTACAGATACACCGCATATGCTGGCAGTGCATTTAAAGATGACGGGGCGTCTTTTTGTTTATGATGCCGATTATATGCCTCAGAAGCACACACGTCTTGTGCTGGACCTTACTCGACTGGAAATGCAAGAGGCGCAAAGTAAAGAGAATGTGCAAAATCTGTCCAAGGCCAGGCAAAAGCAGCTTTTTTTTGATGATGCCCGCACGTTTGGTTATGTACG
This sequence comes from uncultured Desulfovibrionaceae bacterium, assembly GCA_964368805.1. Classification (GTDB taxonomy): domain Bacteria; phylum Desulfobacterota; class Desulfovibrionia; order Desulfovibrionales; family Desulfovibrionaceae; genus CAYJAD01. The sequence goes on along the minus strand of CAYJDE010000231.1, from coordinate 3,057 downwards.
TTTGGTATCGCCTGCATCTTTGCCTACATGGCCTTTCTGGCAGGGGCTTGGCCTTGAGCCATTAGAATATGCTCCTGAGTACTTGGCGCAAGAGTATAGAGGGAAGAAGGCTGGGATAAAATCTTTATTACTCAATCAATCCTTGGTGGTGGGCATTGGCAATATTTATGCAGATGAAGCCTTGTTTCGGGCTGGTATTGCTCCGCAGCGTAAGGCTGATTCATTGTCTTTAGTTGCGCTTACTAAGCTTATGCAGGCTGTGCAAGAGGTTTTGCGCCTTTCCATAGAGCAATGCGGCTCTTCTATTCGAGATTATCGTAATGCCCATGGCGATGCTGGCTCTTTTCAAAATACTTTCTCGGTGTATGGGCGTAGTGGTGAATCGTGTAAGGCGTGTGGGCACGCGCTTATAACGGCCAAGGTCGCTGGGCGCACCACGGTATATTGTGGTCAGTGTCAACAGTGAAGTATTTTTTGTGATTAGCTTGTAGAAAACCATATATTTTTTTAAAAAAATATGCCCAGATTGTCTTTTTTTGTCATTTTTTACGTACTGTTTTCGGTCATCCTTTCCCTTGCTTTTTCGTTCTAAGTGGGCTATGTTCTTGCCCTTATCACAGCCCTTGTCACAGGTTGATGTGTCGGTCTTATATGGCTCTTACTTTAAGGTGCAATGTGCGACCTTTATGTTCTTCATGTCATAAAATCTGTATTGATTTTCAATGACAATCAATGTGATATTGCTCGTGTTAAAACCGATTTTACCGGCAAGGACAAAGTAATGCGTATTAAATTTAATGGAGAAGAGTTAGCAGTAGCTGATGGTATCTCCGTTTTGCAATGTTTGGAATTACAATCTCTTGACTCGTCTAGAGTGGTTGTCGAATTGAATATGAATATCGTTTTAAGTGGCAAGTATGCCGAGACAATTTTACAAGAAGACGATATTTTGGAAGTGCTGCACTTTGTAGGGGGCGGTTAATGGATATACATGACTGGACACTGGGCGGTGAACGTTTACGTAGTCGTCTTTTTATTGGTACGGGAAAATACGGGGCTGATGCTCTTATTCCCAGCGTCTGTGAGGCTTCGGCTGCCAATGTTATTACGGTGGCCTTGCGCCGGGTAACCTCTCCTGTAAAATCCAAGGCTGAAAATGGGCAAAGCACTTTTGAAAATGCCCCTACAGAGGGAATTTTACATCATATACCTCAACATATGAAACTGTTACCCAACACTTCCGGCGCACGTACTGCAGAAGAAGCTGTGCGTTTGGCCCGTTTGGCTAAGGCAGCCGGATGTGGACATTGGATAAAAATTGAAGTTATCAGCGATACACGCTATCTTTTGCCCGATGGTTATGAAACTGCTAAAGCTACGGAAATTTTAGCTAAAGAAGATTTTGTGGTGCTACCTTATATGAACCCCGATTTATACGTGGCACGCTCTCTTGCCGATGCAGGTGCTGCCGCTATTATGCCACTTGGTGCGCCCATTGGTACCAACAGAGGTTTGCGCACTAAGGAAATGATTGGTATTCTCATCGAAGAGATGGAACTGCCCATCATTGTGGATGCTGGCATTGGAAAACCTTCTGAAGCGTGCGAAGCCATGGAAATGGGCGCCGCCGCTTGCTTGGTAAATACGGCCATCGCTTCGGCCAATGACCCACAAGCTATGGCTCGTGCTTTTGCTGCTGCCGTACGTGCCGGGCGTGAAGCCTATTGTGCCGGCCTTGGGGCCACCAGCTACAGTGGCGAAGCCGTAGCCTCATCGCCTTTGACAGGCTTTTTGAATGGATAACATTGGTAAACGCTTTTACTCGTATAAAATAAGACTCTTATGCAAAATTTTACAGAAATATTAGCACAATGGCCTGCTGAACGTAGGGAAAAAGTTATAGCCGGAGCTACGTCAGAGAAAATTGCTAGCATTCTTGGGCGTGAGCGTTTAACATTAGAAGATTTTCTTCTTCTTCTTACTCCCGAAGCCTTGCCCTTTTTAGAAAATATGGCACGGCGTGCCCAAGCTGAAACCCGCAAACACTTTGGACGGGCTGTACATTTATTTTCCCCTTTGTATCTGTCGGACCATTGCACAAATCAATGTCGATATTGTGGTTTTAATGCTAAAAATACACAAGAACGCCGTCACCTTTCCCTAGATGAAGCCGAAGCCGAAGCTCGTGTTATAGCCGCTTCCGGTCTTGGGCATGTGCTTCTGCTCACAGGCGATGCTAGAAAAATTGCTTCTCCACAATATATCGCCCAAGTGGCGCAGCGTATTAAACCCCATTTTGCCTCGGTAGGCATAGAGGTGTATGCGCTTTCTGTAGAAGAATACGCCCTGTTGGTGGCCCATGGTGTAGATAGCATGACCTTGTTTCAAGAAACCTATGACCCCGAACTTTATGCATGGCTACACCCCGCCGGCCCCAAGCGTGACTATGCTTATCGCCTAGAAGCACCCACTCGTGCAGTGCAAGGTGGCATGTACAGTGTTAATGTGGGGGCATTGCTCGGCTTAAATACTTTAGAAAATGATGGATTTTGTACCGGCTTACACGCATGGTGGTTGCAAAGGCAACACCAAGGGGTAGAAGTAGGCCTTTCAGTACCTCGCATGTGCCCCCATGAAGGAAATTTTGCTGTGCCCCACGCCCTAGATGATAGGCGTTTTGTCCAATATATCACCGCCGTGCGCTGCTTCCTGCCACGAGTAGGCATTACCGTATCTAGCCGTGAAAATGCCTTTATGCGCGACCATGTGGTATCGCTTGGGGTCACCCGTGTTTCAGCCGGCGTGTCCACCATGGTGGGCGGACGAGCCACAGACAGCGGGGAAACAGGCCAGTTTGACATTGCCGACGAGCGTAGCGTGGCGCAGATGACAGAGGCACTAGCGAGTCATGGGTATCAGGCCGTCCTTAAAGACTGGCAAAGTGTCGTGTGCTGAAAAAGGTAATCTACATCGTCAGACTTGCTTTTTCTTTCGGCATGGACCAAAAGAGTCCTATGCCTCAAGAGAAACCTTTGTCTTCCTTGTAGCTCATCCTTT
>CAYJDE010000230.1:0-3621 GCA_964368805.1 uncultured Desulfovibrionaceae bacterium | reverse complement strand
CAATTCGCAATGTAAAAAAGCGTCCATACCGGGATGTACTTTTTCCACCGCCACACCACGATGATTTTCTAAGGAATAGGCCTGACTTTCAAGCTGCGGCCGTGCGCCGCCGGGCATGAAAACATAGGCAGGGCGACCCACTTCCCATTGGGAGCGTACACTAATGCGCCACATTCCCGGACGTATCTCTTCTTCAAGGCGGGCCAAAAGGGGTGAAAGACCGCCACGCTCTCGTTCATGCGCCTTGGCTAAATGTATATGCTTTGGCACAAAAAAGCCGGTGCCAAGGTTGCGGCTAGACCATTGCGCCAAATCTTGCATAAGCGTTGCCAACAAAGCCTTCCAAGCTTGGCGTTGCGCTTGCCCTGAAGTGGTAGTGCATGTATGTAAAATACTTTGTTCTTGACCTGAAATAACGCTTTGCTCTTGAAGAGAAGTCACATTGAGGTTTTGTGCAAGACAAAAGTCAAGGGCACGGCGATATGCATTGACTGCATGGGCCACATAGGCTCCTGTACGCATACGCCCTTCAATTTTTAAGGCTTGAATATTTTGGCGTACAAACCAAGGTACAAAGGGAAGTAAGCACAAATCTTCCGGTGCCCAAAAAGCGGAAAAGCCTTCCTGCCCTTGGGTAATTTCCCATAATTCTTCACCGCTGCGTAAAGCTTCTTCTACCCGCAAGCGTTGATCTGGCAGGGCACGATATTCAAAACGGCAAGGTTGAGTACATTGCCCTGCATTGGCAGGTCTATCATTTAACCAGGCTGACAAAAGGCATTGCCCTGAAATGGCGAGACATTGCGCACCATGGACAAAGCATTCCAGTTCTAAATCTGGGCAGGCTTTACGGATGGCTCGAATTTCCGAAAAGCGTAATTCTCTGGCCAAATTCACCCGTTCTGCCCCTTGCTCATACCAAAACTGCGCCGAATGAGCATTGCAGGTATTAGCTTGTGTAGAAAGATGGATGGGAATATGTGGAAAGTGCTGTTTAGCCAAGGAAAACACGCCAGCATCGGCTATGATGAAGGCGTCTACTTCCGCTTGTGCGCCCAAGGCCAAATTTTCCAAGGCCGCCGACATTTGATGTTGTCGGGGAAAGGCATTGCAGCAAAAAAAGAGGTTTACGTGGGCATCACGGGTTTTTTTGCGGGCCAAAGTCAAACTTTCGGCAGAAAAAGGGCGTCCAGCCCGTAAAGAGGCAGAGCCACCTAAATAGACGGCATTGGCACCGTAAAGGATGGCCGCTTCCAATTGGTCCATATTTCCCACAGGGGCAAGAAGCTCGGTGGCCTTTGGTGCGGCTTGTGTTGGGGCAGAATCTTTAATCATAATATTTTCTGAAACGTCAGACGGATGATGAGATGGAGTAAGGTCTTGCATGGGGTAAGTGTACGTTTAAACAAAAGAGGCGGTCAAGGAAATTTACTCGGATAAATGTTGCTTTCGCCGCCTTTCTTTCAATGCTTCCAAAATATCTACCCCCATGCGTAAATTACCTCGGCCGCACCCCAAAGAAATATGCGGCTTTACTGCGCCGTGATAATCACTGCCACCGGTAATGCCCAAATCGTATTTGTGTGCTAGGCTAAGCAAAAATTCGGTGGTGGCTTTGTCGTGTTCGCTATGGTACACTTCCAAGGCGTTTAAGCCAAAAGACTGTAAGTGTTGGATATAGTTTTCAAGCCATGCGTGGTCGCAAGGAATAAGCCCCGCATGAGCCAAAGAGATGGTGGCTTTAGCATCTACCAACAATTGCATGATTTCTTCCACATCTAAAAGCTTTTTGGGCTCAAAGGCAGGGCATTTAGGCCCAAGGTATTTAGAAAATGCTTCACGAATGCTAGATACATAGCCTTTTTCCAAAAGTACTGTGGCAATGTGCGGTCTGCCAACGGCATTGGGAGAGTTGGGAGCCTGCGATTCCTTGGCTTTTGCTGAACTTTGTGCACGTTTTACATTTTTTTCTGTGGCATTATCGGGGCTACGGCTGGCTCGTAAAACATCTTGATAATCAATAGTAATTCCCATGCCTTGAAGTTTTTCCACAATAATTTCATTGCGTTTAGCTCTATTTTGGCGCAATTGCTCCAAGGCTTTTTCTAAAGCTTTAACCTCTTGTGGAATCCACAAGGCCAAAATATGCACCTCACCACGCTCAGAAGTAATGGAAAGTTCACAACCGCGAATAATTTCAACGCCAAGTTTTTTGCCTTCTTCTTCCGCTTCATCAAGCCCTTTAAGGGTATCATGATCGGTAATAGCCATGGCGCAAAGCCCGAGCGCTGCACCTTTTCGCACCACCTCTGCCGGACTGTCTCGCCCGTCAGAAGCAAGGGTATGTATATGTAAATCAATGAATTTAGCCATGATTATTCCTGCGCATGCAAAAGCGTAGTTTACCTTTCTGTAGGTTGTACAGTTTCTTTCTGTTCTACATACTCTGCACTATCTTGCATATTCTTTACATCGCCTGTATTTTGTTTATGCTCGGAGTTTTGTTCATTTTTTTGCTCTGCATCATGGTTGGTACTGGTAACAACGGTAACGTCTGAAGATGATGGAGATGGCGAAGGTAAAGCCTCAGTATCATGTATCTTGCCGCTTATCATGGCTTGCGTTGGGCCAGCGTCTGCATCATAGGCACCGGCACTTAAAGACAATGGTGTAACGCCTTTATCCACTAAAATATGCCCTGTGCGTTCAAAGATTTCACGGCGAAAGGCGTATTCATGCTCCATACGACGAGTGCGATAGGTAAAATAGCCTTTCCCTAAAGACATAATGCAAATGGCCCCCAAAAGTCCGCCAATAATCCATGGCCAAAAGGGCAAGAGTGCCTCGCCAAAACGCATGACCAAAGTAATGGCCCCATCTACATAAAAAAGGGCCACCCCCATGAACATGACCCCTAAAAAGAGCACAATGGTAGGGGCACCTTGAATGATAGCATACACTTTTTGTAAGCGTCGTGGTAAGTTCTGACGCCATGCCTCTTCTTCTTCCGGCGTCTTTTTTTGTATGGAGCGAAATAAGCCAACGCCGGCCATGTGAACAATGAGCAATAAGGCCGCCGGTGCCACCACAGCAGCTATGCCATAGGCTAGCCAAGGAAATTGAAATTGCGGTGGCCCGCCATGGGGGCCCGGTTCAGCATGAATAATGCCATAAAAAAAGGCCACGCCGCCCACGATAAGTTCTACAAAGAAAATGGCTACGGAAAGATAAAACACCAGTTCTTTATGCTGTTTATCATGTAAGATGTCAGCCATACTGGCTTTTTTTGACGCTGTAGCTTTGGCAGTTTCATGAGTCGCAGAGTCTGCATCGGTCTTTTGCTGTGCTTGTGCAGACGTTGCTGCTGTAGACGTCTCTTGAGAATCTTTTAGGTTTTTCATTATAATCCATCATGTTGTATAAGCAAAAAGTAGCATACATGCCCTGTGCTTTGTACTCTAAACTAAAAATTTTCTAAAAAAGAATAATAACGCCACATGCCTCACTAGGCAAGCCCTTTTGCCGCCTTACGAAAACAATTCGTCATACGAGACCTTTACACAATTATTTTCCAATGTGGTTATTGTCTTACATGAGCATTTCTTTAATCTGCATGGGGGG
>CAYJDE010000229.1:0-3676 GCA_964368805.1 uncultured Desulfovibrionaceae bacterium | reverse complement strand
CTGTTCTTTTTGAATAGTACGTACAAAGTTGACTTTTGCAACAGGCTGTTAGGTATACATAGTATTTTACAAAGGGTTATGCGAGTCTTTTACGATGATATAAGTACTTTTAACGTAAAAGACGATAAAGAGAATATATATGCGTAGTTTATATGCTTTGTTGACAGGTATAGGGCTTTTTCTTGCCTTTGCCTACGGGGATTTTATTTGTTCTGTGTATGAGGGGGACGTGCGCCGTTCCAGCACTACGGCAGGGCAACATATGTCAGCTATGCCGCAAGATTGGCAGGCCATGGCCAAGGCAAGTGCCCCAACCACTACCTATGGTTTGGTGCGTCGTGTGGACGTAGGTGAGCAAAAAGTGGTGGCCTTAACCTTTGATTTTTGTGAATTAGCTACATCTTCCACAGGGTATAATGCGCCGTTGGTACGTTTTTTACAGCGCAATAAAATTCCAGCTACGTTGTTTATTGGTGGGAAATGGTTACGCACCCATGCACGGCGGGGGCAGGAACTTTTGGCTTGGCCTCTTTTTGAAATAGCCAATCATGCGTGGTCGCATGCGAATTTTGCTATAATTGATGGCAAAAGCATGGAGCAGCAAGTGCAATGGATGCAAGCGCAATATGAAGCATTGGCTGCAGAAAATCATACAAGTGCGGGAGAAGATTTTCAACCACAGCACCTTTCTTTGTTTCGTTTTCCTTATGGACGCTCTTCACCGCAAGCTTTACGTTTTCTTCAAGAAAAGGGTATTACCCCCATTCAATGGGATGTGGTGGGTGAGATATTTGCAGATAATGCTGTGCCGCATGCGGCAGAAACACTTTTTGAAAAAGTGCGCCCCGGTTCTATTTTATTATTTCACGGTAATACTGTGCCCAAGAATACTGAAGTTTTGGTGCCTCGTTTGGTAAAGCTTTTGCGTCAGGCCGGTTATGAATTTGTAAGCGTGGGAAAATTGCTTACCATGGGTACCCCTGAAGTTGTTGAAGATGGCTATTTTTCACAGCCAGGTGATAACCATAGTCTTGATACTCGCTTTGGTCCTCAGGGGACGGGGCGTTTACCTTAGTCGACTGCTTTCCGTGCCTTTTGTCCTGCGCGGATACATTTTTAAAAAATCGAAAATTTAGTAGCAGTACAAAGACAACTCTAAAAAATAACTGTGCAGAGGTCTCTTTTAACAGATGTCTGAAAAGAACTGCTTACTGCCTTATGTTTTTACTGCCAGTCCGCAGGAGGCGGGAGGAGGCGGGCAAGCCTCGCAGGGGAGCGAGCTAAAGGCACGCATGGATTTACTCCATACGTCGCCGACGTTTGCGATAACTTGTGTTGCACAGGACATGCGCCCAAGCTCCATATTGTCTGCTTTGAAAGAGCTTGTCTTTTTACAATAGGCTGAAAAGAACCCGCCGATGCCATTAGGTTCTGTAGTCGGCATTGCAGGTGACATAATCGTGTGAAAGGTCGGAAGCCAGAAGCACATATTTTCCAGACCCTCGACCAAGGCCAATGTTGATGGTGACATCGGTGCCACGCAGGGGTTCTTCCAAAGCCGCATCATGGTTGCCGGTGGTAGGTTGGCCTGCGGTAAATAATTCTACACCGCACAAAGACATGCGCACTTGGCTAGGGTCAAATTCGGCCCCGCTACGGCCCACGGCGGCAATGATGCGCCCCCAGTTGGCATCACGCCCATACATGGCTGTTTTGACCAGTTGAGAGTGTCCCACGGTACGGGCCACTTTTTCGGCATCTTCTTCATTTTTGGCACCTTCCACTTCAATGCGGATAACCTTGGTGGAGCCTTCGCCATCTTGCACCAACATATAGGCCAATGAGCCCAAAATTTCTTCCAAGGCGGTTTGGAAAGCCTGCATGTCTTGGGTATTTTCCGGTGTTAGCGTTACTCCAGAGGCTCCATTGGCAAAACCTAGCACCGTATCATTGGTAGAGGTGTCACCGTCCACCGTCACTCGATTGAAGGTGACGTTGACGGCATGGACAAAGATTTTTTGCCAAAGCTCTGAAGTTACCGCTGCATCGCAAGCCACTACAGCCAGCATAGTCGCCATATTGGGGCAAATCATGCCGGCGCCCTTGGTCATACCTGTTAAATGCACGGTACCGCCGGAAAGTTGCACTTCTTTTTCGCCAAATTTGGGAAAAGCGTCGGTGGTCATCATGGCTTTGGTAAAATGTTCTTCATCTTTATTGCCAAGACTTTCTTTAAGCATGCGCACGGCATCGGGCCAGAGGTCCATGATAAGTTGATTACCAATGACGCCTGTGGACATGGGCAGTATGCTATCGGCCTGAATGCCTAATTGTTGCCCCATAAGCTCTAGGGTTTTTTTGCAATTGGCTAACCCTTCATCGCCTGTACAGGCATTGGCTTGACCGGAGTTGACCATAACGGCTCGTATATCGGCATTGGGGTCGGCCAAAATTCGCTGGCATTCCAAAACAGGGGCCGCTTTAAAGCTATTGGTGGTAAAAATGCCAGCCACAGAGCAAGGCACATCAGAAAGAAGAATTGCTACGTCATCACGTTGCGCACGCCGAAATTGTGCATTGGCGGTGCCAACACGAAAACCCTTAGGTAAAGCCATGAAGATAAATCCTTTCTATAAAATATGCGGGTAAAATTTTATAAAGGGTATGTAGCTTTGTCAAAACAACGTAACCATACCCCTTTTTAGCGACTGCTTTTATTCCCAAACAAGTGCTGCCCACTCACCTTCCGTGACCATACGTGCAGGGGCTAAACCTTCTGCCGTATACGCCGCTTGTACGGCGTCAGCCTGCATGATGAGTAAGCCGGATAAAATGAGACAACCGCCTTCTTTACATGTACGCACGATGTGTGGCGCAAGCTCTTTTAAAGGCTTAGCTAAAATATTGGCAACCACCACATCAAAGGTGCGTCCTTGTACAGCATCCACAGAGCCTAACAAAACATCAAAACCTTCTTTTTTGGCAACATCGTAAGGGGGGATCTTGTTAAGTTCTCTATTTTCTAAGGCATTATCTACGGCTAAGGTGTCGATGTCTGTACCTACGCCATAAAGGCCAAAGAGGCAACAGCCGATGCCTAAAATGCCAGAACCGGTGCCAAGGTCTAAAAATTCCATGCCGGCAGTAAGGCGTTTGGCATCAAGTAGGTCGGAAATAACCCCAAGGCACAAAGCTGTCGTGCTGTGATGGCCTGTGCCAAAGGCGGATTTGGGCTCAATAATAATGCCTGTGCGCCCTTGCATGTCAGTACTCTCTTGCAACCATGGCGGCAAGACAAGAAAACGATTACCACAAGCGATGGGCGTGAAAAATTCTCTCCAAGCCTTGGTCCAATCTTCATTGGGCACTTGGTGGATGTCAATATTAGCAAAGGGCAGGCTAGTACGAATTTCTTTGACAAGGTTTTCTATGAAATCACGGCTTTCGCAATGAATCCGAAAACAGGTTTCCCCTGTGGGCAAGCTTTCTTCTTCCCAGCCAAAAGAAATATGTAAGGCCAGCAGGCCCCACATAATTTCCACTTGTTCTTCCTCAACAATAATATCGCAGCGTGTTAATGTGTTCATGGGGAAAAGGTATAGCAGCCTGTTGTAAAAGTCAATTTGAGACAGGTTGTACAAAAAATACCAGATACGAATAAACACTCCTACGCAAT
>CAYJDE010000228.1:0-3687 GCA_964368805.1 uncultured Desulfovibrionaceae bacterium | reverse complement strand
AACAAGCTTTTTGAAGCGAAAATTGGTAGGCTGTTGAAAAAGTGTAATAAACCGCCTCTTTCTCGTATCTTGTACTTTTTGAACACCCTATAAGAAAAGTTTGTATACACGGCGTGCTTAGTTATTGTTTTTTACAATAAAAATAGAAAAGCAAATTTTTATAACACAAAGAAGATGTGGTTTTTTTGAAGGGGGGAGTTTGAGGGGGGAAGCTTTTTTTTCCTAAAAAAAGTTTCCCCCCTCAAAAAATCTCCATATACATAAATCACCTAAAAACACATAAAACACACACAAAAAAACATAAAAATTTGGAAGTTCCTATGAGTTCTGACGATAAAAAAAATTGGGGCACTATTTTTTTAGATGCCACACGAGAGTCTAGCTTAAGCAGGATTGATGCTATGCAGGCGGCCTCACGTCAGGAGCAGTGGAATAAGAAAACTCAACAGGATTACTTAGAAAAAGTCCGTCAAAAGGCTATTGATCGGGCTAAGGAAATTCTTGGCGAAGCCTATACGGAAAGGCAAAATATTTTGGCTGAGGCTGAGCATGAGGCTGAACGTATTCGCCAAGAGGCGAGGGCTGCGCAACAGGCAGCTGAGGAAATTCGTAATCAAAGCCAAGAGTTGCGTCATGCTGTGCAGGTGGAGTTGGATGATGCTCAGCATATTAAAGAGGGTGCCCATGAGGAAGGCTTTCAGGCAGGTTTAGCTCAAGCGCAAGAGGAATTACAAAATTTTCGTGCTGCCATGGGTTCATCGGTGGCTGGCGTTTTGCGTGTTATTGAAGGCCAAACCTTGCATCTTTTTTGCGCATGGCGGGCTGAATTGGTAGATTTACTTAGGGTTTGTGTAGAAAAGGGCACGAGCATTGTACTTAATGAAGAGCGTAAAAGTGTTCTTGAAGGTATGATGCTTAAGGCGGTGCGTAATTTAGACCAACGCCGATCTGTGGTACTGCGGGTTAACCCTGAAGATGAGCCTGTAGTTACCGACCTTATTGCTGCGGCTAAGGAAAGCAATCCTGAACTTGGCCAATGGGATGTAAGCTCAGACCTTACTTTACAACCTGGGGATATTATTGCTGAAAGTTCTACCGGTACTGTGGATAGCCGTTTAGACCTTTTCCGTGAAATGGTGGAAAATATTATCCAGCATTTAAGCTTGCCGGAAACGGAAGATGATATACAATTTTTTGAGCTTGTGCAGCGTACTTTGGAAGAAGAGCTGGCACGAGTGGCTGCTTTGACACCGCCACCGGTAAATGAAGAAGAGGTCTTGCCTGAAGAGCCTGTGGAAGAATTGCCCGTAGAAGAACCCTTACCGGAAGTTATGGAAGAGCCTTTGCCGCAAGAAGAGCCACAACCCGAAGAACTGGCTGCACCCATGACACCGGAACAAATGGCTTTCCAAATGCGTTTGCAAAAGGCAGAAAGTGTACCTACGTTGCAAGATATGCCAGAGCAAGCGACGGCAGGCGATGCGGCATATGTTCAGGGTGAAGAGGGGGAAGAACCTTCTGATGCGCTTGATGCTGTTGACCGTAAACCTCGTGCTCGTGTTCGGGAAGATTTGGATATGCTTTCCGACGAAGAATTTGTAGATGCCATGGTGCAAGGTGTCACAAAGCCCATGACGGAAGCTGCGGCCTTAGAAGATATTGTGCATGAAGCAGAGCATGCCGAACAGCAAAAAAAAGGTAAAGGTGGCCGTAAAGGCGCAGATGGCTTTGCGGAGCCTTCCATGGAAGAATTGGAAGATGAATTGTTGGGCGATGATGAAGTGGCCGCTTTACCACCTTCTTTAGATGACTTTGCCCAAGGGGACAATGCCCCTAGCCTTGATGACTTTGCTGGTGGTGAGGCCCATGCGCCTAGCTTAGATGATTTTGCCGCCGATGGTGGCCCCAGCTTAGATGACTTTGCCGCTGATGGAGGCGGGTTGAGCCTTGATGACTTTGCTGAAGGTGAGGCACCAAGTTTAGACAATTTTGACTTTGATTCGCTGGACAATGCCGGTGATGGTACGCTTAATTTTGATGACCTTGAAAAGGGGAAATGATGAAATTAGACCCAAAGACCTGTCATCAACTTTTAGAACATGCCAATCCCCTTCAAATTTTTGGCAAAGTGCATAAGGTGGTGGGCCTTGTGGCAGAAGGGTCGGGCTTGCGTTCTCCCTTGGGGGCCGTGTGCCATATGTTACCTGACCCTACTGAACTTACCCCGCAAAATGAACAAGGCATTGCCGCTGAGGTGGTGGGCTTTCGTGAGGGCAATTTATTGTTTATGCCCTATGGTGACATGCGTGGTATTCGTCCAGGCAATCGCATTCGCAATTCTTCTTTACCCCCTTATTTTCCCGTAGGTGCGCATATTTTAGGGCGCACTTTAGACGCTTTTGGTTTGCCACTGGATGGTGGCCCTGCGGTGAGTACAGAAATTATCAGCGGCGCAGGACAGCAAGGGCCGGAGAATTTACAGCATTTTACCCAAAAGATGGCAGAACAAAAGCAATTTATGCCAGCATGGCTTCCGCAGGCTTTAAATGCATGGTCTCAAGCCATGGCCCCCATTTATACCGATCCTCCCAGTCCTTTACAACGTCCAAGAATTACAGATATTCTTGATGTGGGTGTACGCAGTATTAATTCCTTGCTGACCCTTGGTAAGGGGCAGCGTGTAGGTATTATGGCTGGATCGGGTGTGGGTAAGTCAACACTTATGGGGATGATGGCTCGTTATACTAAGGCTGATGTCAACGTTATTGCGCTTATAGGTGAACGTGGCCGCGAAGTATTGGAATTTATGGAGCGTGACCTTGGCCCCGAAGGCATGGCACGGTCGGTGCTGGTTATTGCCACTTCTGACCAATCGCCGCTGGTGCGTATGCGTGCTGCGTATGCTGCTACTGCTGTGGCTGAGTATTTTCGGGATAAGGGCAAGGATGTGCTGCTGATGATGGACTCGGTGACCCGTTTTGCCATGGCCGCCCGTGAAGTGGGCCTTGCCATCGGAGAGCCGCCCACCACCAAGGGCTATACGCCTACGGTATTTGCGCAGTTGCCTAAATTGCTCGAAAGGGCAGGACGTTCCGATAAGGGTACTATCACCGGTATTTATACCGTACTTGTGGACGGGGATGACTTTAATGAACCCATTGCCGATGCCGTGCGCTCTATTTTAGATGGGCATATTGTGCTGACTCGTGACCTTGCTGACCAAGGGCACTTTCCGGCCATTGATGTGCTGCGCTCCATTAGCCGTCTACGCTCTGATATATGTCAAAAGCCCGACGTGTTGGCCGGACGTAAAATAACCAGTCTTATGAGCACCTATCGTAAAGTGGAAGATATGATTAATATTGGTGCTTATGTGCAGGGTTCCAATGCTGAAATTGATTTATCCATTGCTAAAATACCGCATATTAATAGTTTTTTGCAGCAAGATGTCAGCGACCCGCAAACAGTAGAGCAGTCCATGCAAGCCATGCAGATGTTGCTTAACGGCTAGCATTCCCCCTTTTTGAGACAGCTTGCTTTATGGCAGATGGGCGAAACAGGGCAATCTGTTGCATCAGGCTTGTTTATTGACTTTTAAGCTTTTTATCTTGTGCTGGTACATCTATAAAAAATAATTGTGCATGACTTTTGTTTATGGAGACGCCGATGCACTCTTATTCCTGAGAG
>CAYJDE010000227.1:0-3715 GCA_964368805.1 uncultured Desulfovibrionaceae bacterium | reverse complement strand
GTACGACGACAGATTTACAGTCTGTTCCCTTTGGCCACTCGGGAACCCCACCACTATGAAAACTCGGATTGACCGATAAACATATGGAGCTGGCGATGGGACTTGAACCCGCAACCTGCTGATTACAAATCAGCTGCTCTACCAATTGAGCTACGCCAGCGGCAAGAAAGGTTTCTACGCAAAAGTTGCATGCTTGGCAAGTAAAAAATGCATTTTTTTTAAAAAAAGTTTTTGATTTTTTTTAAGTCTTCAAAATTAAAGACTAAACTGAAAAAACTTTTTTGTGGACCCTTTTGCTGAGTACGCTTTTTATGCTTTTTCCTTTGCTTTTTATGCAACTTCTTTTGCTCTTTTATACCTATGCTGTTATTTTGGCAATCCTTTTTTCTTATATATTGTAATTTGCATTTTAATAACCCCTTGTTAATGCAGGGTATGGTCAGATTTCTTGACAAGAGCTATTCTAAAACGTAGTATGCCGCTACATTTGTGAATGTATTTTGTATTTCAAAGGTTTATGTAAAATATGCCCTCTTTATCTTCTTCAGTTTTTTCAGAAAAAATTCAAATATTAGAATTGCTTACCCTCTCTGATGAGGCTCTTTTTTCTTCTGCTACTGCCTTGCGACAAAAGGCCTTTGGTAATGGCGTAGAGCTTTGCGCCATTATTAATGCCCGTAGTGGGCAATGTACCATGGATTGTGCCTTTTGTTCGCAAAGCAAACATCACCAAGTGCAGGCGGTGCCTACCTTCCCTTTACTTTCCACAGCGGCTTTGCAAGAGCGTTTAGACATACTTAGTGATTATCCTTTACGCCGTGTAGGCATTGTGACTAGTGGCGGTGCCCTTCATGCAGAAGATGTGCAAAGCCTTATGACTACTTTGGAGCGCATGCCAAAACACTGGCAAGGGCGTTTATGTGGTTCATTAGGTCGTTTACCGGCCTTAGCTTTGACACAATTGGCTAAAGCCGGTCTTACCCGCTATCATCATAATTTGGAAAGCAGCGAAGCGTTCTATCCGCACATTTGTACCACACAAACTTGGCAAGAACGTTGTGCCACTGTAATGCGTGCTCAAACTGCCGGCCTACAATGTTGTGTGGGCGGGCTTTTTGGCTTAGGTGAAAGCTGGGAAGATCGCATAGACTTTGCCTTTGCCTTACGAGACCTTGGTATTGAACATGTACCTATTAATTTTTTACATGCTCATGCAGGAACGCCGCTGGCCCATAGGCCGCCTTTGTCTACCGCCGAAGCCTTGCGTATTATTGCTCTCTTTCGGCATGTTTTGCCCACGGCCACTTTGCGTATTTGTGGCGGAAGACCCGGCACTTTGGGAGAGCGTCAATCCCATATCTTTGCCGCCGGAGCCAATGCCCTTATGACCGGTGACTATCTCACCACCAAGGGAAAAGGCATTGAGGACGATTGTCGTATGATAGAAGCGTTGGGATTGGAGATTAGAGTATAAATGACAAAACTTCATGGCGTTTTCATAGCCGGTACCGGCACCGATGTAGGTAAATCTGTAGTCACAGCAGCCTTAAGCCGTGCTCTTTATATGGCGGGGCAGGGCGGTCATATTCCCGTAAAGCCAGTGCAAACAGGAGTTACTGTACCACAAGATGCCGATGCAAGTTTGTACACGGCGGCCCATGTGGGCGTGACTTTAGCCGAAGGATTCCCCACCACTTCTTGCCCTTCTTCTACCTTACCACAAGGGCGCACACTCTTTTCTTTCACCTTGCCAGTTTCACCGCATTTGGCTGCAGCTCAAGAATGGGAGGCAGGCTGTATTTTACAAGGTTCAGACATTGTGGAAAAACTACAGAATATAGCCATGGAAATGCCTGTACTTGTGGAGGGGGCCGGCGGCCTGCATGTGCCGCTCAACGGTACAGAAACTTTTTTGGATGTTATGCAAGCCCTGACTTTTCCGGTGGTATTGGTTATGCAAAACACCTTAGGGGCCCTTAATCATACCTTACTTTCTTTAGAAGCTCTTCGGCACAGAAATTTGTCCGTATTGGCACTTATTTGTGTACATACCCACGGTCACTCTACACAAGAAGCATGCATTGGTGTGGAAAATGTACGCTATTTACGTGAAAAATTACCAGACATCTGCGTTTTGGAAATACCCTTTGTATCAAACTTAGCAGAAAATACTGCTGCTGTATGGGACTGTGTTGCCACGCCTTTACTGCCTTTAGCACAGAAAATCTGTGCGTTATGGGTAAAAAAATCTCAAGAGAATGCAGTAAATAGCAAAGAAATTGCATGGGATAAAACACAGGCGCCACAGGAGAAGCAACACGACTCTTGCCCCTTGCTAGAGTGGGATAAAGATCATTTGTGGCACCCCTATACCTCAACCACACATCCGCTTCCCGTCTATGCAGTAAGTCATGCTAAGGGTATGCATATCTATTTACAAGACGGCAGGGCTTTGCTAGATGGCATGTCTTCGTGGTGGTGTGCCATCCATGGTTATGGAAATGAAACCCTAATACGTGCCTGTCAACAGCAAGCACAAACCATGGCTCATGTGATGTTTGGCGGCTTAACGCACCCGCCTGCAGTAGAAGCGGCACAAAAACTTTTTGCCATGCTTCCCGAACTATTACAGCCTTTACAACGCCTTTTTTGGGCCGATTCCGGTTCGGTAGCTGTAGAAGTGGCCTTAAAGATGGCTTTGCAATATCAACAAGGTAAAGGACAGCAACAACGTACAAAAATACTGAGCCCCCGTGGGGGATACTATGGGGATACCTTGGGAGCCATGGCTGTATGTGATCCTGTCAACGGCATGCACTCTCTTTTTAACCATGTGTTACCACAACATATTTTTATAGAGCGTCCGGCATGCTCCTTTGATGGCACAGAAGACTGCCCCTTTGATCCACATTGTTTACAAGAACTAGAAGCCGTTTTTGCCACACAGGGAAAACATCTTGCCGCCTGCATTATAGAGCCCATAGTGCAAGGGGCCGGGGGGATGCATTTTTATCATCCACGTTACATACAGAGGCTGCGACAGTTGTGCCATGACCACGGTGTGTTACTTATTTGTGATGAAATTGCCACAGGCTTTGGACGCACAGGTAAGCTTTTTGCCTGTGAATGGGCCAAGGTGACACCGGATATTCTTTGTCTGGGTAAGGCATTGACTGGTGGATTTATGACGCTAGCTGCCACTTTGTGCACAGAAAACGTGGCTCAAGGTATTTGCCAAGAGGGGGAGGTGTTTATGCATGGTCCTACCTTCATGGCAAACCCGCTGGCTTGTGCAGTGGCCTCTGCCGCTTTAGAGGTACTTGCACAAAGTCCATGGCAAGCCCGTGTACAACACATCGCCGCAGCTTTACGTACCAGTCTTGCGCCATGCAAAGCCTTTAATGGCGTTAAAGATGTACGCATTCTGGGAGCCATTGGTGTGGTGGAAATGCACGAAACCGTAAACATGGCCGCACTCCAAGCCTTTTTTGTTGAACAAGAGGTGTGGATTCGTCCTTTTGGGAAGCTCATCTACGTGATGCCTCCCTATATTGCTAGCACACAAGATATAAAAACATTGTGCGCTGCCATAGTACGAAGTATTGAGGAAGAGAGATATTGTTAATATGTTTTGAGATGTTATTTTTTTTGGGGGAGGGAAAACTTTTTTTAGGAAAAAAAAGCTTTCCCTCCCCCAAACCCCCACCCTTTCAAA
>CAYJDE010000226.1:0-3757 GCA_964368805.1 uncultured Desulfovibrionaceae bacterium | reverse complement strand
CTACTGCGTCAGACTCGTCGTTTTGCTTCAGTCATGTATGTCTCTAAAAATATTAATTAATGCTTATTCCTGAGAGGGGAAACTTTTTTTAGGAAAAAAAAGTTTCCCCTCTCAGACTCTCCCCTTCAAAAAAACCCATTGCGCCCGCATCTTATCTTTGAAAAGAAAAATTGTGGCGCATACAATATGGTTCGAAAAAATACATTAGAAAAATAATTTATTAAATCAGCGTTTCCATAAAATACTATTTTCATAAGAAATTTGTTACGTAGCAACTTTATGCAACAGATTGCCATAGTATATCGTACTTTGGGCTGGCAAAATTTGCTCAAAAAGCGTGAGAGACAAGGAAGCCGAGCAATCCAAGATGCGCCGTGTATTTAGACATACACAAGCAGTTTGGATTGCTCGGCCTATATAGCTAGGGCGCAGTATATCGCGCTTTTTGGGCAAATTTTTAGTACATGCCGCCCATGCCGCCCATACCACCCATGCCGCCCATATCAGGCATAGCAGGCATATCTTTCTTAGGCTCAGGCTTATCAGCAATGGCGCACTCTGTTGTTAAGAGCAAGGAAGCCACAGAAGCTGCGTTTTGTAAAGCTGTACGGGAAACTTTCTTAGGATCGATAACACCGGCTTTGATGAGGTCTTCGAACTCACCAGTAGCTGCGTTAAAGCCAAAACCGTCTTTACCTTCACGTACTTTTTCAACGATGATGGAACCTTCAAAACCGGCATTGTGAGCGATTTGACGAAGGGGCTCTTCGATGGCACGACGAATGATGTTGATGCCAGCAAGTTCGTCATCATCCACAGGCTTGATATCGCCAAGCACTTTAGATACACGAATAAGGGCAGTACCGCCGCCAGGCACGATGCCTTCTTCAACAGCGGCGCGAGTTGCGTTAAGAGCGTCTTCTACACGGTCTTTCTTTTCTTTCATTTCAATTTCAGTAGCTGCACCCACATGTACAACGGCAACGCCGCCCACAAGCTTAGCAAGACGTTCTTGCAGCTTTTCACGGTCATAATCGGAGCTAGACTCTTCGATTTGAGCACGAATTTGCTTTACACGAGCCTTAATGTCTTCGCCTTTACCGGCGCCGTCCACGATAGTGGTGTTATCTTTGTCGATAACGATGCGCTTGGCAGTACCAAGTTCATTCAAAGTCAAGTTTTCAAGTTGTACGCCAATGTCATCAGAAGCTACTTGGCCGCCGGTAAGAATGGCAATATCTTGCAACATGGCTTTACGACGATCGCCAAAGCCAGGGGCCTTAACAGCCACCACTTGCAAAGCACCACGAAGGCGGTTTACCACGAGGGTAGCAAGGGCTTCGCCTTCTACGTCTTCAGCAATGATAACGAGAGGACGATTTACTTTAGCAACCTGTTCCAATACAGGAAGCATGTCCTTCATATTGGAGATTTTCTTTTCGGTGCAAAGGATATAAGGATTATCCATTTCGCAAATCATTTTTTCGGCGTTGGTTACGAAGTAAGGGGAAAGGTAACCACGGTCAAAACGCATACCTTCAACCACGTCCATGGTGGTTTCAAGGCCTTTGGCTTCTTCAACAGTGATAACGCCTTCTTTGCCCACTCTGTCCATGGCTTCGGCAATGATGTTACCGATGGTGGCGTCAGAGTTAGCAGAAATAGTACCTACTTGAGCGATTTCTTTTTGATCGCGGGTAGGCTTAGCAAGATTGGCAAGTTCGCCCACAAGAGCGTCCACAGCTTTATCAATGCCACGTTTGATGGCCATGGGGTTACGACCAGCAGCCACAAGTTTTACGCCTTCACGATAGATGGCTTGAGCCAAAATGGTGGCAGTAGTGGTGCCGTCACCAGCTACGTCGGAAGTTTTAGAAGCCACTTCCTTAACCATTTGTGCGCCCATGTTTTCGAATCTATCTTCAAGTTCGATTTCTTTAGCAACAGTTACACCGTCTTTGGTGATTACAGGCGCACCAAAGCTTTTTTCAATAACAACGTTACGACCTTTAGGGCCAAGGGTTACTTTTACAGCATTAGCAAGTTTATCAACGCCACGGGATAATTTTTCACGGGCTTTAACATCAAATAAAATTTCTTTAGCAGACATGTTCTACTCTCCTCACAAATGGAATATATTTAAAACTAAGCAATAACGGCGAGGATGTCGTCTTCACGCATCACAAGATATTCGGTGCCATCAATTTTTACTTCGGTGCCAGCATATTTGTTAAAGAGCACAGCATCACCCGCTTTAACTTCCATGGCCACACGTTGACCATTTTCAGCAGCCTTACCGGGACCAACAGCAATAATTTCACCCTTAGAAGGCTTTTCTTTAGCTGTGTCGGGGATATAAAGACCACCAGCAGTTTTTTCTTCGCTTTCAAGACGCTTAACAAGCACGCGATCATTGAGGGGCTTTAAAGTCATAATTTCCTTTCCTCCAAAACAAAATTAAATTATTCATCCAGTTACAAAAAATAGCATACTGTGGCCAAAACTATGACCACAGTATGTGGATGGTTTTATGTATTTTCGCCGAAGCGACAGGATGTATTATAATACCGTATGCCCACTTGAAAAGGGGGGAAAGGCAAAAAAAATACATTTTTCTAAAAAAAAAAAATTTCATAAATAATTTTAGGCCCTTTCCATGCCATAGATAGAATAAAAATAAGACTTCATCAGCCCCTATTTATAAACCATATTCCTACAACAGAACACCACACCTAACCTACTTACATTATAATATTTTTTTTAAAATTCTTTTAAGAGAAAAAATTGTCTTTTAAAAAATATTCTTTACGGAAAATGGAGATTTTTTTTACAAACAATTTAACAAAAATTTAATAAAAAAAATATTAGAAAATTTTTTTATCCTTTTCTAGACTACTTAAAATAGAAAATATCTTGACTATTCTTAATTTACTTGCAATAGCTATTGGCAAGGTTGTTAAAGATATTTAAATGGCTTCCAATTCGTTTAAAAGGAGTAACTACTATGATTAGCCAAACTGAACTCTTACGTATGATTATGCAAAGCAATCCTGGTCAAACACCTGCTTTCATTCTTGAGCAATACACTGCATTTTTAAAAGGTCTCACCACTATTCATGGAGAAAGCTTTACATCTGCCCCAATAAGTTGTGAAGACAACCAAGAATGCGCCCCAGAAGATACTGTGGAAGAAAAACAAATCAAAACTTCCCTTACTTGTGGCTATACAAAACGTAAACTTAAAATAAAACCCGATGAAGCCATTCAACGAGATGTTATCTACTGTTGCATTTGCGGCAAAGAAGGCAAAACGTTAACAGAGCGTCACCTAACAAAACACAATGGCCTTACCCGTGAAGGCTATAGAAAACTTTGTGGGTATGATGCAGACCAACCGCTTATGTCTGAAAGACATCTTGCACGCATGAAAAGTAATGTCATGAAGGCGCAAGAAGCCCGTAAAGCGAAAAAAGCGAAAGTAGAAGAACAAGATTAGTATTTGACTTCATATATGAGACCTCTGCATAATTATTTTTAAATATAGTTTTTTGTTTAAAATTTGAAAATTCGTTCAAAAGGTCAAATAAAGTGTGCAGAGGTAAAGGCACAAAAATCAATCACTTAACGGCGAAGCAAAGCTACGCCTATTCTTGATTTTTGGTCGCATTGACTGTCGTCAACGCTCCATGAGCCCCTACGCCATGAATTGCGCAGAGGTCTCTATATAGAAATTTCTGCACAATTATTTTCAAATATA
>CAYJDE010000225.1:0-3768 GCA_964368805.1 uncultured Desulfovibrionaceae bacterium | reverse complement strand
TTGCGTAGCGGTCTCGTGGAGTTAGGTTTGTGTATATTCAAAGGCTATTGCGTAATCCATTGTGCGGAGTCTTTTGCGCCTTTACCTCTGTACACGTTATTATACATTTCGAACAAATTTCAAATTTTAGGCACAAAGCTATATCTGAAAATAATTGTGCAGAGGCCTCAAAAAATAGCTGTGCAAGACTTTTTTCATATTTATGTTGGTAGAAGTTTCGTATTGTGCACCTAACCAAGCTAGCTCTGGGGCTATTGCAAAATGCAATTGGTGTCGATGAAATTGACACCAGCATTTTTGCGATAGCCCCAGAGCTAGTGTGTAGTTAGAATACGCAATTGTGCAGAGGTTTCTCTTAAGGAAATGTTGATTTAAGGCGTCGTTTTATATGATATATTTTTTTAAACAATATTTTATGCGCCACAATTTGATTTTTAAAAGGCAAGATGTTGACGTAATGGGTTTTTTTGAGGGGGAGGGGGAACTTTTTTTTCCGAAAAAAAGTTCCCCCTCCCAAAAAGAATATATATTAAAGTATCTTAATTTTTTTCTTGGGCAAAATACTGCACCAACGTATCTACCAAGGCCGGAATGGTGTATTCTTGTGGTTGGATATGGCAGGGAAGGCCATGTTTTTCTAAGGTTTTTGCGGTGATGGGGCCAATGGCAGCCAATTGTACTTGTGGATATTGCTTTAAGGTATTGATGTCTACCAAGGCAAGGAAGTTATCCACGGTGGAAGAGGAGCCAAAGGTAATGCAATGGATACGTCCGTTGGCCAGTTCTTCCAGCACTTCTTCTTGGCGGGCGCCGGCAGGTTTGGTTTCGTAGATAGGCAAAACGTGCACTTCTGCGCCAGCTTTGCGCAGGGCTTCGGGTAGCACTTCACGGGCTTCCAAGGCTCTTGGCAAAAGAATTTTCTGCCCTTGCATTCCTAAGGCCAGCATGCCTTCTACCACTCCTTCCGCCACATAGCGTTCAGGAATGAAGTCAGGTTCAAGGCCTCGTTCTCGTAAAATATCTGCTGTGGCGGGGCCTATGGCAGCCACCTTTTTGCCATGCAAAGCACGGGTATCAAGGCCGTGTTTAGCCAGTCTTTTCCAAAAATGTTTTACGCCATTGACGGAAGTAAAGACAAGCCAGTGGTAGGAGGCCAAGTCTGCTATGTGAGCATCAACGTCAGTATAATCAGCTAAATCGTAAATTTCGATGGTGGGGAATTGAATGACATGGGCACCCAGCTCTGCCAAAGATTGTGCTAGTCCGCTGGCCTGTTCACGAGCTCGGGTCACCACAATGCCTTTACCAAGTAAGGGCTTTTGTTCAAACCAGTTGAGCTTGTCACGCAAGCTGACCACATGTCCTACCACAATGACGGAAGGGTTGGTAAAGCCTTGGCTTTTGCTTTCAGCTTCAAGGGTAGCTAAGGTGGCCACCAAGGAACGATGGTGGGCTGTGGTTCCCCAATGTACTAGTGCAGCTGGCGTGTCTGGGGCAAGGCCGGCCGCCATGAGGTTTTTGGCTATATCCGGTAAATTTTTCATACCCATGACAAAAACCAAGGTGGAGGCAGAGCTAGCAAGGGCTTGCCAATTATGTACTGAACCTGGTTTTGTGGGATCTTCGTGACCGGTAATAAGGGTTACTGACGAGGCAAAAGATCGGTGGGTTAAGGGGATGCCGGCATAGGCAGGGCCGGCTATGGTGCTGGAAATGCCGGGCACTTCTTCAAAGGGCACACCGGCGGCAAGCAATTCTTCGGCTTCTTCGCCGCCTCGTCCAAAAATATAGGGGTCGCCGCCTTTAAGACGGGCCACAATTTTGCCTTCTTTGGCTTTTTCTACAATCAGGGCATTGATACCGTCTTGGGGTAAGGCATGCTTGTTGGCACGTTTACCCACGTAGATGCGCTCTGCATCGGGGCGTGCAAAGTTGAGCATGGCAGCATTGGCCAAGGCATCATAGACCACCACGTCGGCTTTTTCTAAAATACTTTTACCCTTAAGGGTGAGTAGGCCCATGTCGCCTGGGCCGGCGCCAATAAGATATACTTTCATTATACAGTACCTCGTGCAAGTTCCAAGAGGGTGCGTACGCCAAAGCCCACGGCACCTATGGGGGAAAGGGGTGTTTTCTTAAAGGCCCAATCGGTGCCGGCTATGTCTAAATGTGCCCAGCGCACATCTTTTTCTACAAAGCTTTTTAAGTACAGGGCGGCATTAATGGCACCGCCTTCTCGTGCGCCCATGTGGGAAATATCGGCCACTTCGCTTTTGAGGCCTTCTTCATAGGCTTCCCATAAGGGTAAAGGCCAAAAATGATCTCCCACCAGACTGCCAATGGCGCAAATTTCGTCATTGAGGTTACGGTCGTCACTAAAAACACCGGCGACTTGGGTGCCTAAGGCCACGGCGCAGGCTCCGGTAAGGGTGGCAATGTCCACCATATAGGCCGGTGTCCATTGTTTTTGGGCATAGGTGAGGGCATCGCATAAGGCAAGGCGGCCTTCGGCATCGGTATTGATAATTTCTACGGTTTTTCCTGAGAGGGAACGTACCACATCGCCGGGGCGCATGGCATTGCCACCGGGCATATTTTCAGCCACAGCTAAAAGGCCGATGACACGCTTTGGCAAATCGCTTTGGGCAATGGCTTGCATGGCTCCCACCACGGCGGCGGCGCCGGACATATCGCTTTTCATCAAATGCATGTTGGCAGCAGGCTTTAAACTTAAGCCGCCGGAGTCAAAGGTAAGTCCTTTGCCTACGAAGATGATGGGATTGTCATTTTCATGGCCGGCAGGGGCGTATTCCATAACCACCATGCAACTTTCTTGACGTGAGCCTTGGCCCACAGCCAAAAGGGTATTGGCGCCCATGTCTTGTAAGGCTTGCTCGTTGATTTTGGTAAATGTGATTCCTTGGGCGGTGCACATTTTTTGTGCCGCTTCAGCTAAGGCATCGGGGGTCATAATGTTGGGCGGCGTGTTGGCTAAATTGCGAGCAAGGCTGATGCCAAGGGCTGCGTATTCACCACGGCGGGCGGCAGCGTGTTCGGCATCGGGCACATGTTCTTCATTAAAGCCCAAAGCCAGCCAGAGGGGATCGGCTTTTTGTTCAGGATTTTCTTTTTTTAGGCTGGTAAAGGCGTAAAGTCCAAGCTGTGCGGCGCAAATAGTTTCTTCCACCAAGCGCAAGACATCGGCAGGTAAGGCGGCCAATACAGGCATGGGCACAAGCAGGGACTCGGCGCCAATGCTTTGGCAACGAGCCACGGCGCCAGCTACAGCTTTACGAAAAATATCGAGGGTGAATTTTTCCTTTTCCCCCAGACCAACGGCTAAAACACGGGGTACTGCTTGTTCGGGGTGGCCGTGAAAAAGGGCCAATTCTCCGGATTTCCCGACAAAGTCACGCCGACCGGGAGCAATGCAAAACCAAGGGCTTATGGCTTCTATTTCAGGGCAAAGGGTTGACGGGTCTTGATCTTTATGGGCAAAAGTAAGCATAACAGCCCCTTTCCAAAGGGTAGGGCCGCCTGCTTGAAAGCGTATATCCATGCTAAGGCTCCTTATATACAGGAAAAAATAGTAAGCCCAGCATTTTTTACCTTAAGGTGAACTTTATCTAAAACAAGGTTTTGAAATGATATAAAAACCTTGATGAGAAAAATATGCCGAGGCTTCAAATAAAGTGCAACAATATACGTGGACTTTTTATTTTTGCCAAGTACAAATAGAGCCCTTTATATTATGCGACTCGAAATCTG
>CAYJDE010000224.1:0-3835 GCA_964368805.1 uncultured Desulfovibrionaceae bacterium | reverse complement strand
GCTTCTATTTAAAGACTTCGTAGAGTGTGTTCATTCCATGAACAATTTTTGTTAAGAAAATTTCTAGAAAAAAAAGAGTACTATTTTAATATAATACCCTAAGCTGTGTTCATAAACGTACATATCGACCTCTAAAGTAAAAAAGAGTGGTGTCGATAAGAAAAGAAACAGCAAGGGGTAGTAGTATGCTAGATTACGAGCAATTCCAAAAAATTCATGAATTTTTCATACAGGGGCAAAACTGTCGCGCTTTGCACTTGCTTATGCAAATTCAAGCGCAGCATATTACACTTCAAGATACCATTGAAGTTTTGCAAACACGTATTGAAGAATTTGAAAATATTCTTTTACGTTCCAATGCGTTATATTTTGAAAATGCTTTTTATTGGATACGTACCGGCCAAGAAGTACAAGGCCCATTTTGCCCCCATTGCTATGAGGGTGATGCTATGCTTTTTCGCTTGCATCGCCAAGAAAATGCTTTTTTCTGCCAGCATTGCGGCGCAGCCTATGCGTACGGAAATCATATAGTGCATGATACCGCTGTGGGTGATGCTTCCAATGCGCCTTGTCCGCTGCCTGTGGCCAAGCGCATTCCTTTTATCCGGCCCCTACAGCCACCTCTTGCTACTCCTTCAAAAAGAGGGTAGTAGTTTTATTGCCTACTGCGTTATTCTGTTTGTGGCAGAATTTTATGAGGGAGGTTTTCCTCTCTTTTGTGTTGAGCTAGTGGGTATAAGGAGATTATTTTGTCAGTGAAAAAAGTGCGTCCGCCGCATGGGGGCGCAGATATTGCAAATACGCCCAGCACGCAAAATAAGCCGCTGGGCGGTTTATTTTCTCCTCTTGCGCAATATCCCGGTGCAGGGTATGCTGAAGTATTCGCAACGGCCCGTAACGAAAATTTTTCAGCAGAGCGTAAACCTGTACAAGCAGTACCCAAAACTGTTGTGCGCACAAAGGAAACCATGGCACAAGTTCCTGAGCATTTTTTTACTTCTGCCCTTTTACTTGTAGATGACGAAGGCAATGCCCGTATGGACAAAAACGCCTTGCGTGAAGCAGGCATAGGTAAAATACAGGTATTAACTTCCGGCCTTTTGGGTGCGCGTTTTTTATCCATGTATGCCAAAGAAATTGACGCAAAGCATATTGATATTATTATTTGCCATCCGCATTTGGGCGATATGTCTGCTTTGCAGTGGATAGAGCTCATTCGCTTGCATCCTTTATTAAAACGACTTCCTGTGCTTGGCATTGCTGGCAGCAATGATACGGCAAAGCTTTTGCGGGCTTTTGGCGGCGGCTTTACTGATATTGTAGTGCGCCCGTATTCTCAGGACGATTTGCGACGTATCTTATACAGTATGCAAGAGGCTGTGCTAGGGGCGCAGTCGCAATGGCAACGTCAAGGTGCCCATGCCCCTTGGGAACAAGTAAAGAAAGATGATACCGCCTTTGCCAAAGCCATGAAACGTCTAGAAAGTTTTCAAAGCGAAGGCGGCAGGGCTGAAAGCTTTGTACAAGATGGTTTACACTGGCTTAAAGCGCAAGAGTGGGATAAAGCCATTACAATCTTAAGTAAGGCCCTGTATAATCAAGACATGCGCGGCGAAGCAGAATATGGACTGGCTGTGGCTTGGCAAGGTAAAAAAAATGTAGAAAAGCATTGTTATTACTTAAGCGAAGCCTGTCTTAGCCTTGTGCGTAGTCAAAAGTGGGCCAAGGCCCGCATGGCGTATACGCAATTGCTTAAGGTTATGCCGGCGGCCATAAATCCCTTTGTGGCTGTGGCTGAAAATCTTGTGCGGGCGCAAAAATACCGTGATGCGGCGGGGCTCTTAGTTTTGGGTTTACCCCTTGGCAATGCAAAAGATGCTGCGCAGCGGTTGGCTCGGGCTTGTTATTATAATGATAATCCCCAAGAAACGGTGGAACATCTCCAAAAGGCCTTCACAGCCCCAGTATTACAAGGTATTGTCCAAGATTTGCCGGCGGCTTTAGTCCAAGTGACAGAGGAGCACGAAAAACGTTTGCAACAACGCCGTGAAGAGCGTGCTGCCCTACGTGAAAAAGCCCGTGCCATGCCGGTAGCCATGGCATTCACCGCAGAAAATACCCCTTCCGGGCGGAAAAATACCTCTAAAAAAGGTATAGGCTCTCTTGCTCTGGAGGAAGTTTCCTTGTTAGAAGATGATGGCCTCTTACTAGAAGATGAAGAATGGACATCCTCTAAAAAAAAGACAGGGGAGTATGCCCACGGTGCAGCCTCAGCTGGTGCAGAGTCTTTGTCCAAGAAGAAAAAAGAGGACAGCAAGGGAATAAGCAAAGGGGAAAAAAATAAAAAAGGTGAAGCAGTAGCTTTACAGCCCCTTTTTGAAGAAGATGTGGCAGTCGAAATGTTTTCCCCCAAACTGAATGATATTGCCACCGTTATTAAGACCACGTGGAAAATTATGAAAGGCAAATAACAAACTGATAAGCGTTGAGAGCTATGTGCAGTATATTGTGTGCAATTTTATGAAATCTTGGCGGTAGTTTGGCATTGTTTTTTCCGTAGTGCGAAAATAGATTTTATGTGTCTGCTCTCTGGCGAAATAAGGGACGTAAATCGTGAGTTTTGCCCAGGGGCAAAAAGGCATAGGCTTTAAGCAAAGCTTTTTTTTGCATTGCATCAAAGCCGGACCATGCAAAGAATTGTTCCATTTTATAATGAGTAATACGCAAAAAATGGCCTTGATGAATGGTTTTATGGGCAAGGACGGCCTCATAAACTTCGTTGGCCCATGATAGTATTTCTGTGGGCTGTAAGTGTTTTTGTGTTTTTTCTTGCGTAACTTCTGCCCCTTTTTCTGAGATCTTTTCATATATCTCTTTTGCTTCTTCTTCCGAACTTTTTTCTTGAATTATTTGTTCAGCATAGTTTACATGCATAAAATCAGAACACGAAAGCGCAGTATGTTTTTGACAGTTGTGCGCATGATGGGGCAAGCCCAAATACCGTAAAAGCCTTTCTGCTGCCAAGGCGTGATAGGCATTGTTGGTGGGGCGATGTTGATACCTATAGTAAAGCAGCGCTTCTGGCATGTTGGCTAAACGTAAAGAGGTGGTAAACAGCGCATCAAGCCAAAAGCCATAATCTTCTGCCCGAAGTAATTGTGCGTCATAACGCAGGCCACTTTGGGCCAATCTTTGTAAACGGAAACAAGATGTAGGGTTAAATAAAGACGCTCCCCAAATGCTTTGCGCCAAGATGGCTTCATGGCTTGAAGGTTTTTTCATCTTGCCTTTAGCTTCATCAAAATAAGTAACGGCAGTGCCCAAGATATCAATATGTGGATGTTTTTCCATGTGGGCCACTTGCTTTTCCACACGGTCAGGTACGGCAATATCATCGCCATCCATCCAAAAAAAATATTGCGCCTTTTGCTCAATATGTAGGCGTAAAGCAAAGTCTAAAGCCATATTGCGGGCATAAGGACGCCCCTTATTTTGGGGTAAATGAATTACGTGCAAACGTGGATCGGCAAAGCTGTCTATAATGGTTGCCGTGTTGTCAGTAGATCCATCATTGACTATGCAAAAAATAAAGTGCTTATAGCTTTGTGCAAAAATAGAATGCATAGCCTCGGCAATATGCGAAGCATCGTTATAGACTGTAAGTCCTATGATACATAATGGGAGAGAATGCATGCAATACCTTTGTTCTATTTCCATAAGAGTATATTAGCTATATATGAAGGCATGACCTATGCCAAGGAGTATATGAAAACGCTGGCGAATTCTTTTTCCTGAGAGGGGAAGCTTTTTTTAGGAAAAAAAAGCTTCCCCTCTC
>CAYJDE010000223.1:0-3857 GCA_964368805.1 uncultured Desulfovibrionaceae bacterium | reverse complement strand
AACTTTTTTTTCCTAAAAAAAGTTCCCCTCCCCAGTAAATCATATTAAAATTTATAGCCCACAGAGAAGGTATATAAATCTGCCCCTACATTAAAGGAATGTCCAGGGTTCACACCATGGGCAGCACTTTTATTATAATTGGTGTCATACACCCACATATGCGTATAGGCCAAATCCACCGTCCAATCTTCGTACTCAAAGCCCACACCCAAGGACAAAACATCACGCCCTGAAGAAGGTATCATATAATCGGTATATTGCTCGTCAGTAACGGCGGTTTCATGCCAATACCCCGCACGCAAGGTAAGCCAATCAAGAGGGCTGTACTCTACGCTGGCATTAAAATTCCAGCCATCTTTCCAATTTTTTGGATTTTTGCTGGGGCCAAATCCGCTGTCAAAATAAATATCCAAATCACTAAAGGTAGACCAACGGGTATATACGGTACCCACTTCAAAGCTTAAGTTTTCTAAAGGCTTATAAGAAATACCAAAGGCAATGGAATCTGGCAGAACAATCATGCCTTCCACATTGGTGTCTATCATATTGCTTGTTGCTGACGAACCAAATTTTCCCAAGGGGTTTTGTTCTCCAAAATAAGCTTGCCCCTTAACACTGTGCACTACTTTACTCTTATAGGTAAGCCCTGCAGACCATTGCTCATTGAATTTGGCGTGTATACCGGCGTGCAACCCCACGCCTACTGAAGAAGCTTCCAATTGCAAGCTGGTTAAATCATTGCCCGCACCAAAAAAGTTTGGCTCTAGTCTATTGCCCAAAAACATGCTCATATGCATGATTTCCACACCCAAGGATGCAGAAAATATATCGTTGATCTTAAAAGCAACGGTGGGCACGGCAGAAAAGGTTGTTAAACTAATACCATATACATTTCCCCGGCCAATCCAGTTATCATCATAGGTATTACCAAGGCCAAAGCGCGAATATACCCCAAGGCCTAACCATACATTATCATTCACTTGGTAAGAAAGATACCCATGCCCTGGCATCCACACATTGGTCTTGGTGGCAGTAGTGTGGCTTTCTGTGCCGGTATTAACCTTAATACTCCCATAAGGGGCCACAAAGGACATACCAGCCATAAAATGTACGCCCTGCAATTGTGTAATACCCGCAGCGTTATATGCAAGGGCAGAAACATCATCGGCACGCCCCACCATACCGCCAGCCAGTGCAAGACCCCTTGCAGACCATTCACTCATGGCAAAACCTTCAGCAAGGGCTGTGCCGCCAAAGCATAGAGAAAGAAGCAACGAAGCAAAAATACAACGTAATTTTGACATAAGACCTCCAAAAGCAAAATATAAAAAGCGTGTACTCACTATAAAAAAAACGAGTGTAATCAATAAGCTACGACCTAATACATATTAAGTGGGTCAAGGTCAAGAGAAAGCTTTACATTTTTTGAAGGAAAAAGAGATTGGGCAAAAGTATACAAATGACGTATGGCTTGCCAATTATCACTTTTGAGAAGGCAATGAAAACGGCGTTGCCCACGCAAAATAGCTAGCGGTGCCGGTGTAGGCCCAAGCACGGTAACACTTTTTTCCTTACCAATATTGCGTAACTGTGTTCCGCATTGCCGTAATAAATCATTCCCTTCCGCAAAATCCATGGCAAAAGAAATACGAATAAGTCCAAGATGCACAAAGGGCGGATAACGACGTTTTTCTCTACGCTGCATTTCATCGGCATAAAAGCCCTCAAAGTCGGCATGCAGAATATACTTCCAACAATAATGGTGCACATCTCTGGTTTGAATAAGCACATTACCGGCTTTATGCCCTCGCCCAGCCCGTCCGGCTGATTGAATCAGTAATTGAAAAGTACGCTCAGCAGCACGATAATCAGGAGTATTTAGACCAAGGTCGCCATCGGCCACAATGGCCAGCGTTACCTCAGGGAAATGATGCCCCTTAGACAGCATTTGCGTACCCACCAACACTTGTGCCTCTTGGCGACGAAACGCTTCTAAAATTTCTTCCATGCGCCCTTCACGGCGAGTGCTGTCCCTATCCAATTGCAAAACACTACCGCCCGTTAACGCCGAAAGATACTCTGTAAGCTTTTCTGTGCCTTCACCCATGGGCAAGAAATGCATGCCCTTACAATGTACGCAAAGGCTGGGAAAAGGCACCGCATAGCCACAATAGTGACAGATAAGCCTTTCCCGCTTTTTATGATAAGTCAAGCCAATTTCACAATGGGGACAGCGAGCCACTTTCTGACAATCAAGACAATACACCAAGGGCGCATAGCCACGTCTATTGAGCAAAATGACTGCCTGCTCCCCTCGGGCCAAAGTTTCTTTCAAAGCCAGCTCACTTTCTGCAGCTAAAGTAGCTTGAGTGGCCTTTTGCCCTTCTATACTAATTAAGCGAATTTCAGGAAGTGTGCCGCCGCCCACACGATGAGGCAAGCTTTGCAAATGCAGCTTCCCCTGCTTGGCAGCATAAAATGTTTTCACATCTGGCGTAGCAGAACCCAGCACTACCAGCCCCTTACATTGAGCCATACGAAACCAAGCCACTTCCTTAGCCTGATAAACTAATTTTTCATCTTGCTTATACGAGGCATCATGCTCTTCATCCAGCACCACAGCCCCTAAATTTTCCAAAGGTAAAAACAAGGCCGATCGTGTACCCACCACCACACAGGGCTGTGTGCATCCTGCCAACTCACGAAAAATATTCTCACGCGCATGGGGGCTTTGATAGCCATGGTACAAGTACTGAGGAATATGCGGTAAAGCCAAAGCCACATCACGCTTCAGTTTTAAAGCCAAAGCCACCTCTGGCGCCAATAACAATATGGACAAACCACGGGCATAACATTCCTTGACAAGCTCCAAATATACCGCCGTCTTGCCACTACCCGTTACCCCATACAGCACATGCCCCTGCACCTTTCCCTCTTCCTTTGCCAAAGTAAGAGCCTCACTAAAGGCAGTAAGTGCCGATTGTTGCGCCGCACTTAACGTAAACGCATTTTCCGGTGGTGGCAGCAAAGCTAAAAGCACTGCAGTTTGCGCATCGTCTTCCGAAGCTTCAAGGCGCACATGCTCATGACGCAGTAAGCTTTGTAAAGCCGGCGCAGCCCCTTGCCCCAATTGACGCAACAAATGTCGCCGATTCGTACTCCCCTTTTCCAAAAGATATTCCAAAATGGCCACTTGCTTAGTAGCCATAGGTCGTACTGGCCAAGGCGGGTCCACCTGCAACACACACATTTCTGACTGAGCACTATCGGTTTTTGGAGGAAGAATTTGCGCTGTCCCTGCCATAAGCTGCAAAGCAAGCTCGCCACCCTGCGCCTCACCAAAGCTCTCACTGGGCGCCGTAAGGCTTTTTACTGTGTAGATATGGGCTTTACCCTGCACAAATGAACGAATTTTACCTTGGGTAGAACGTAAACCCGCCGGAAGCATATGGCCTAAAATATCCCCCAAGCTACGACATTGACGCACCGCCAACTGTTCTATCATAGTTAGATAGCTAGGCCGCAAAAGAGGCTGTAGCTCCAATGGAGCCGCCATTTCCTTTACTTCAATACTTGCATCAAGGCCGCTCTCTTCCTGCCCTGCCTGTAAAATTATCCCCACACGCAAGCCCTTACCCAAAGGCACAGCCACACGCATGCCCGAACAAAAAAATTGGGCATGCGCCTTGGGCCACCACCAAGGTAAAGCATAGGTATACACTCCATAAGGCGGAGAAAGAAGGACTACTTGATAATACATAATTTTTACTGTTGTATACATTTTTTTGGGAGGGGAGAGGGAACCTTTTGCTAACGCCAAAAAGTTTCCCTCTCCCCTCCCAAACCCTCCCCTCTCT
>CAYJDE010000222.1:0-3884 GCA_964368805.1 uncultured Desulfovibrionaceae bacterium | reverse complement strand
ACCTCTGCACACTTTATTTGACATTTCGAACGAATTTTCAAATTTTAGACACAAACTCTATTTGAAAGTAACTGTACAGAGGTCTCTATGCACAGGTCTCAGGTTACAAGAGGATAAAATGCAGTGTAAAAAAACTTTACAAAATGCCCCCCTTTAAAGTCTTGGCTTTCAGTTTTTTTTTTGTTATAATGCTTTGTTGTGGGCTTTCGTCTAGCTTTTGCTTTATGCGGAAATTTTACTTTTTCTAGGCTAATACTTAAGAAAAATGGTGTGCTAGAACAAAAAAATCGTTTTTCTTTCGCTTGTATACGTATTCTTTTGATTTTTTTGCCTCTTGAAGTAGCACTCTTGCTGTAAGGATTGCATTAGGCAAGCTTTCAATTTTATTCTGTTTTGTATTGTGGAGCATATAATGGAACAACTTTTACTTAGGCTGGCACGTCAATTAGATGCCCTTGATGAAGCCTCACTCATGGCACTTTGGGATAGCTATGCTGAAAAAGTACGTCGCTTTGAGCCCACCAAACGCTGGGAAGAAGCGGCACTTGTGTTTTCCTTTATTCAAGCAAAACGCTGGAAAAATCAGCTTTTTAATCATCATTGGTCGCAGCAAATGCGTCCGGATACCTTGGAGTCCATGCAGCTTTCAAATTTTTCTTTAGAAAGAGACATGGCTCCGCAAAAAGCACCGGAACCTACCAAGGCTACGCAATTGAATTTTGTACCTAAAGTACCTAAAAATACATAACTAAAAACCTTGTGTGTTGGAGAGTGGCTTACGTCATACTCATAAAAATGTTACCGGTGTGAAGCTTAGGTGATTTTTGCAAAGTGCACGCACAGATGAAGGGGTAAATCCATGTCAAATATAGTCATAATCGGGGCTCAGTGGGGCGATGAAGGTAAGGGAAAAATAGTAGACTTACTCAGTCGCCAATTGGATGTTGTGGTCCGTTTTCAAGGCGGCAACAATGCTGGACATACCATTAAAGTTGGTGACGAACAAACCATTTTACATCTTATTCCTTCCGGTATTTTGCATGAAGGTAAAATATGTTGCATTGGCAATGGTGTTGTTTGCGACCCCTTTGTTTTGTTGGAAAAAGAAATTGATGGCCTGACAGCTAAAGGCATTGATGTGAGCCCTGAGCGTTTGAAGCTTAGCAAAAAAATGCACTTGATTTTGCCTTACCATAAGGCTCTTGATGTGGCCAGAGAAAACCATAAATCTTCTGACAAAAAAATCGGCACCACAGGCCGTGGTATAGGCCCTTGCTATGAAGATAAAATGTCACGTACGGGCATACGGGCTGCGGACTTAGCTGACCCTGACTTGCTGCGTGCCAAAATTGTCACCGCCCTTGAAGAGAAGAATGTTCTTTTGAAAAATTTGTATAACGCCCCCACCGTGGATTCTGAGGCTGTTTTTCAAGAAATTATGCGTATTGCTCCAAGGCTTGTGCCGTATTTGGCAGATATTTCCACGGTCATTGAGGACGCTTGGAATGCTGGTAAAAAGGTGCTTTTTGAAGGTGCGCAAGGTATTCATTTAGATATTGACCATGGCACTTATCCTTTTGTGACTTCGTCCAATACAGTAGCTTCCACCGCTGCTTCTGGCAGTGGCGTGAGCCCACGTCGCCTTGATACCATTATTGGTATTGTTAAGGCCTATACTACCCGTGTGGGGGCTGGCCCCTTTCCTACGGAATTGGAAGACAGCACCGGAGAATTTTTGCGTGCTCAAGGGCATGAATTTGGCGCAACTACCGGCAGGGCTCGTCGTTGTGGCTGGCTTGATATAGCCATTTTACGTGAAAGTATTCGCCTAAATGGCTTGACTGATATTGCTCTTACCAAGCTTGATGTACTTAAAGGGCTTGATACCATTAAAATTTGTACAGCTTACAAATATAAAGGTCAAACCATCACTGTGCCTCCGCAAGAAGAGTGCGCCCTTGGTGATGTGGAGCCCATTTACGAAACCATGCCTGGCTTTAGTGAAGATATTTCCGGCTGCACTACTTGGGATAGCTTGCCTACCACGGTGAAAAATTATGTGCAACGCATTGAAGAATTGTGCCAGGTGAAAATTAGTTACGTGTCGGTGGGCCCTGAAAGAGATCAAACTATCGTTATAGCTTAATTGTTGCTATGGCTCGTAATATAAAAGAAACAGATTTGGGGCTTTGCGTTGATGATGCACGTAAAGCCCTTCGTGCTGCTTATGCCCCTTCGCTTGGTGCGCTGCGTACAACCTTAGCCCGACTTGCTGCTATGCCTCCTCAAGTACTTTTACTGGAAGGTGGTGTGGAAGAAGAACGGCAATCCATGGCCCTGTGGTGGGCCTGTTTACAGCATTGCCAACAACAGCGTCATACGGGGCATGATACTGCCTTATCTCCTGCTTCTGGTGCTTCTGACACAGAAGTTACTCCTAATCCTGCGCAAAATGCTCTAAATACTGCTGCGATACAGCATGGCGAACCTTGTGGACAATGTCCAGCCTGTTTGCATATTGGCGTACGTATTCATCCGGATGTGCTTGCTTATGACGGGCGTATTTCTAACACCGTTGATGCTGAAAATCCTGGTCCGGTGCGGGCCCTTAATAAAGAAAATGCTTTGACTCTGAAAGGAAAATTAGGGGATACTACACGCAGCGGTGCTAAACGTGTGGTTATTATTGGTGGTATAGATACCACACGCAACGCTGCTGCCAATGCTTTGCTTAAAGTGCTGGAAGAACCGTCCCCCACCACGATTTTTGTTTTACTTACAGCGCAACGAGAGCAAATTTTGCCTACGCTGGTTTCACGTTCGTGGGTGGCCACTTTGCCTTGGCCTTCGCCGCATCATGTAGATGCCAGTATGCGTCCTTGGGAAGAAGCTTTGGCAACGTTTTTACAAAGAGGGCAGGGCTGGTGGCAGATGACGAGTACTAAGGGAGCTGTTACTGCAGAAATAGCCACCAATGTTCTTGTGCTGTGTCAAAAACGCCTTATTACTTCTTTGGATCAAGATATGTTTACTGCACAGGGCTCTGGGCAGAATTCTGGGCAGACTGGGCCTCTAACAACATGCTTTAGCAAACTTTCAGCGTCCAAGCGTTTAACTGTAAGCCATCTTCTACATACTTCTCAAGAAGCCTTACATTACAATGTAAACCCTGCCAGAGTGCTAGAGCAATTGGCAGCGCAACTCTATTGTTTACTACGTCAATAACCCTCATAGCCTGCAAAACTGGAAGACTATCATGCTAGATTTTAGATCTTTGCCTTGCCCACAACCTGTGGTGCAATGTCGTAAATATTTACAAGAAAATGCCGTGCAAAACCTGCAAATTATGGTGGATAATGAACCAGCTGTGGAAAATGTTAGTCGCTATTTAGAACAGCAAGGTTTTCAAGTACAAAGCGTAGCTCAAGGCAAAGACTTTGTCCTAACGGCGCAAAGAAGCGGTGAGGCTGCAGTTGTTGCCACCACCGCTGTAACGTCTGGTGCCGCAGAAGAAGGGGAGGAGAAAATCCTTGTTTTCATCACCTCAGAATTTTTGGGCCTTGGCGATGATGCGCTTGGAGAAAAGCTCATGGGCACTTTTTTAGGCACTTTGCCTGAAATGGATAAAAGCCTATGGCGTGTGGTACTGCTCAATGGTGGAGTAAAGTTGGCAGCTCATGAAGGGCCGGCGCTAACCCATTTACAAGCATTAGAGCAAAGCGGCATTGGTGTACTTGTATGTGGTACTTGCCTTGCCCATTATGGCTTGTTAGAGCAAAAAGCTGTGGGGGATACGTCCAATATGTTGGATATTGTTACTTCTCTGCAGTTGGCATCTAAAGTTATTCGTCCCTAGTAGCCTGCTGAAAAAGAATAATCTACGT
>CAYJDE010000221.1:0-3966 GCA_964368805.1 uncultured Desulfovibrionaceae bacterium | reverse complement strand
AAAAAAAGCTTCCCCTCTCAGGAAAAGAATAAATCAGCGTATTTTTAACAGCCTGTTAGGGGTGCCAATCGCCGGGTAGGGTATACGCTTTGGCATCTAATTTTGGAATATGTAAATCTTTTTCCTTGGCAAGTTGCCCTAAAGTGACGCCCTGTACCGGTACGAGTTTTTTCAGCCATAGCAAAAATTTACGTGCCCGTGAAATAACTGTATCTACAGCTGCTTGATCAGGTACATGGGGAGTGGCTCCGGCGACAATTTCTGTAGAATGCCATGTTAAGTTAAGCACTTTATCACCGCGTGCCAACATAACTAATGCAGCCGCCTTCATATAGGCAAGGTTGTGATGTATCGGGCTTGGTAGCATTACTACACTTTGATGCCAGCTATGCTTTAAAAAGGGCGGTGCTTTATATAATGCATTAGCAATAAAAGGGGTTATGGGAAGTAAGGGCACTGACGTGTCTGGAATTTCAATGATGGTTTTTTGGCCTACTTCCACAGCATAAGGCTGCGTGGGGGCCAGAAAGTGGTCACGCCAGTTTTTAGGATATTGCCATGGGCGAATGGAAGAATCTACGGTGATACCACTTTCTGCTAATAAGGGCCAAAGCTCCTTGGCCATATCCCAACGCCCCATGCGAAAGGTGGTGACGGGATGTCCACAAAAATCTGCGGCAATGGAAAAAAGGGCTTGGAATTTTTGTGCTAGCTCATGCCGAGGGAGATTTTTTGCTTCTACATAAGACAGCATAACATCGCTTGCTTGCTCTTCTTTGGTGTAGGGAGGCGTGCTCCAATAATGTAAGTGCGCACCGATTTCTGCACCGTATTGGGTACGCATCTGGTCAAGTATACGGCGACAAGTGGCATCAGCAAAAACAGGATGGGCACAGACTAAGGTTAGTGGAATACCGCATTCTTCGGTGAGCGGGGCAAGACTGGGGAGACCAGCCACGTTTTCCACCGTAACTTTACGAGGAAAACGCCCGCAAAATAGACCTTCTTCTTCGGTGTCTACAACAATACTGACGTATAACGGGTCTTTTCTGAGCATAAATTGGTAGGGTTAAAGCTATTTTTTGGGTGTATATTGGCAAAAAAGCTGACGTACCCGCTCCAAGTTGGCTTTACTATCAAACATGGTGTTCATAAGGTTTTTGGCATTTTGCGCCATACGTCGAGCATCGTCTGGGTCTGCTACCATTTTGCGTAATGCTTCGGCTAGCGCCTTGGCATCTCGTTGCGGCACAAGGTAGCCGGTTTCACCATCTTTGAGTACATCTCGCATACCTGCTACGTCGGTGGCAACCACAGGCAGGCCATAGCTCATGGCCTCGATGACCACATTAGGCAAACCGTCACAATCTTCCACATGTCTTTTTACCACACTTGGCATAGAAAAAATATCACTAGCTAAAATATGTTGTAAAATATTGTCGTGTGTTACAAAACCCAGCATAGTAACATGTTCTTCCATTTTATGCGTGGCAATACATTGCTTAAGCTTGTTCATCCATGCACCGGAACCAGCAATGGTAAGATGCACTTGCACGCCTGATTCAATAAGCAGGGCCACGGCTTCAATAAGGTATTGAAAACCTTTTGTTTCCACAAGTCGACCAATAGCTAATATTTTACAAGGGGCTTGCATGGCTACTTTGGCTTGCCCGTCGGCAGAAAGGGTACGCACATTGTACGTAATATACAATTTATCTTGCGCTTCTTTGGGTAAAAAGGACGCCATGAGTGGTATTTGATAGGATGATTCAGAACGTGCAAAGGCGCAAGCTTCTAACTTTTCTTGTAAAAAACCGTCGGGAGGGCGTACATCACCAGCTCGGGCTGTGAAAGAAAAAGGTATGCCGTCTAAGTAGTTAACTACCCATGCTGCTGTGGCAGGGCCATTGGCCCATGGGGTGTGAATATGTTCAATGCCCATGGCTTTGCAACGCTCTGCCAGATAAAATCCGCTAAAACAGGCCCAGGCACCTTCAAGGCGCATTTCAACATCACGCCAACGGCGAAATAAAAGTGTTCGTAACACATGGGCGGTTTTTTTGGGTTCTTTACGGAAACGACGCCATATGGCCGCTACAATATGCCCCATGGCAGGTATGCCAAAATTTTCTATGGGAATAGCCGTATTACGAATGTGCTCGGCAAGATTTTTATGCTTTTTACCATACAGTGTAATGACAGAAACAGGCATGTTTTGTTGAAAAAACTTTTCTACTTCATAAAAAACAAAGGTTTCTGAGGCAAGGGGAAACCATAAGGCTACATAGAGCGTGCGGGGTAATGAAGCGTGTTGTGTTGTATCCATAGTAATCCTTAAAGTTTCTTCGTCAGCATTGCTTTGTCATGGAGTAGGGCTGTACATTGCGCAGATGAGGTTGAGAAATCGCCATGACGGCAAGGCGACAGTACAAAAAAAAAGTACGCTCTGCAAGTTCTTTGTAGATATATGAACTTTTATCCCCAGTGTTATTCTAGACTTTTTACTTTATGTGATATATATTTCTGCGATTATGGCATATTTACTGTGCTAACAGACTGCTTTAAACAGGTGTTTGAAAAAGAATTGTCTACTGCCTTAAAACACAAAACAGACCACGTATGTCTGTCTGTACATACGGCGTGTCCTGTTTTTCTTTGTACTTCATTCTTTTTGAACAGCTTGTTAATAGTACTTTTAATTTTACCCTGTTCCATGTAGTGATTTTATTTTAAAAAATAACGAGTACCTAAAAATATGAAAAAAAATATTCTCATTGTGGGTGGTGCTGGCTATATTGGTAGTCATACTGCTTTATTATTAGAACAAAAAGGCTATCATCCTATAGTGTTAGATGACCTGTCCACAGGGCATAAAGAATTTTTGCATTTTGGAGAGCATGTTATTGGCGATTTGGGCGATGCGCATGTGCTGGCACAAATTTTTGAAAAACAACACATTGATGGTATTATGCACTTTGCCGCTTTTGCCTATGTGGGAGAATCCGTCGAGCATCCGCTTAAATATTATGAAAATAACGTGGCTAAGACCTTTATTTTGCTACAAACAGCAAAAAAGTACGCTGTAAAAAATATTATTTTTTCTTCCACCTGTGCCACCTATGGCGAACCGCAAAGCTTGCCCATTAAAGAAGATAATGCACAGCATCCCATTAACCCATATGGGCGTACGAAATTAATGATTGAATGGATGCTGGAAGATTTTGCACGGGCGTATGCCATGCCTTATACTTCGCTACGCTATTTTAATGCGGCCGGTGCTTTACCAAGTGAACAAAATATCTCCATAGGTGAATGGCACGAGCCAGAGACGCATTTAATCCCCTTGGTATTGCAAGCTGCACAAGATGCGCAAAAGAGTATTCATATTTTTGGTACTGATTATCCCACCCCCGATGGTACGTGCATTCGTGACTATATTCATGTTTGCGATTTGGCCAAAGCCCATGTGCTAGCTTTAGAGCGTCTCTGGGCCGGAGAAAAAAGTACAGCTTTTAATTTAGGCAATGGTCAAGGCTACTCTGTACGTGAAATTATTGCCACGGCGCAAGAGGTATGCAACCGTCCCATCAAGGTGATTGAAGCGGCGCGCCGAGCAGGGGACCCGCCCGCATTAGTGGGGGATGCTCAAAAGGCACAATATGAACTGGGGTGGAAGCCAAAATTTGCTGAGCTCAGTACTATTTTGCACACCGCATGGCAATGGGAAGAAAAAAGAAGGATTCTCTTTGGTTAGTACTTTTTTTAATACGGACTATGCTTTTTCATAGCTTGTTATAGGAGACCTTTGCGCAATTCATTGCGCAAAGGTCTCATGGAGCGTTGACGATAGTCAATAGAGGAAAGGATGTATTTTTACTTGCACCTTAAGCTATAATTCTTTATGACATGTTTACCGTGTGCTCCCGTAGCTCAGTTGGATAGAGCGACCGCCTCCTAAGCGGTAGG
>CAYJDE010000220.1:0-3975 GCA_964368805.1 uncultured Desulfovibrionaceae bacterium | reverse complement strand
ATGTATTATAAAACGAGAGTCTTATTTGCTGCAACAGCTAGCGCTAGCATTGAAGAAAGCCGCTTTTCCAGCCTTACAGACGGGACAGGAATCACATTCGCCTTCATGGGTGTAACCACACACTTTGCAAAGGTAGAAGTCTACGTCAGCATAATCTGCTGGGTTAGCAAGGGCTTTTTTATACAAGTTAGCATGCACTTCTTCCACAGCATTAACTTGGGCCAAGTGCTTGGCAATGGCGGTTTTGCCTTCAGCTTCTGCGTCAGCAATCATTTCAGGATACATTTTGGTAAATTCGTAGCTTTCACCTTCAATGGCAGCTTTTAAATTTTCTTCGGTAGTACCCACATGCCCGGCAAGACGAAAATGTGCCAAAGCGTGAATGGTTTCGGCGGCAGCTGCGGCACGGAAAAGTTTTCCTACGGCAGGTAAACCTTCTTTTTCTGCAGCTTCAGCAAAGGCAGTGTATTTACGGTTGGCTTGAGATTCACCGGCGAAAGCGGCCATTAAATTATCGTGTGTTTTAGACATAGTTTTTCTCCTAAAGTTTTTTCTTAACGAGAATGATTACTAATTAATTTTTCTTTCTTTGTCAACAAAAAAATAAAATTTATACAACCTCTCAATTTTACATAGAAAAAATGTAGATTTCTATGTGGATTTTTATCTCTTTTTTTAAAGTTATGAAAAAGTTGATTCGATAAGCTATATTAAAATCCCTGCGTAATTATTGTGAGGCCTCTGCGCAATGAATTGCACAGAGGTCTCAAAATAGCTTTGGCGTATACTTTTTTTGTAAAGGGTACCTTTTTTTATGGAAAATAATATTAGGAAAACATCTTGTAAAAGTTCTTTTTTTACGGTATGATACTTGCGCATATCTCGTTTTTGCGTGACGGTTTGACAACTTTTTGTTAACTAATGCCGAAAAATGATGAAAACGGTACTATATCAAGCCCGTTTAGAGTAATTTTGCAAGTTATTATCGCCTTGGGAAAAGGATTTTTTAATGCATATTCACGCTTCAAAAAAGAAGAAATGTTGGGCCATTCTTGGTGGCGGCAATGGGGGGCAAGCCTTGGCAGGGCACCTTTCCCTTATGGGCTTTACCACACGTCTTTATTCTAGTGCTGAAGCAACGGTGCAAGGCATAAAAGAGCAGGGCGGCGTATACCTTCAGGGGGCTGTGGAAGGCTTTGGCAAAGTAGAGCATGTTTCCTCATGCCTTGAAACTGTCTTGGAAGGGGCAGACCATATTATGGTAACCACTGCCGCTGTGGCCCATGCCTCCTTAGCGAAGCGTTGTGCCGCCTTGGTAAAAGATGGGCAGCACATTATTTTGCATCCAGGTAGTCATTTTGGGGCCATCGAATTTAAAAGT
Organism: uncultured Desulfovibrionaceae bacterium; assembly: GCA_964368805.1. Lineage (GTDB taxonomy): Bacteria > Desulfobacterota > Desulfovibrionia > Desulfovibrionales > Desulfovibrionaceae > CAYJAD01. The sequence continues at coordinate 2,594 of CAYJDE010000220.1, read as the reverse complement.
GTACTTGATAAAGAAGGTTGTACGGCAGATGTAACTATTTCTGAAACTAATAGCCTTATTTACGCATGTCGCGCTAAAGAAATAGGGAGGGTACATATTTTTGGCATAAAAGCGCAATTGCTTATGGGTACGCTTCCGGCCATAAAGAGAGACAAGGCCATCGAACTTGTTCAAGAGCTTTTTGCGCAAATTCTGCCCGCCAAAAACGTTATAGAATCTAGCCTCGCCAATACCAATGCCATTTTGCATCCCGGAACTTCGTTGCTGTGCACTGCTCTCATCGAATCCGGTAACGATTGGGAGTTTTATAAACAAGGCTTTACCCCCTCCATTGGGGCATTTATGGAACGTCTTGACCAAGAACGCATGGCACTATGTAAGGCTTTTGCCATTGATATGGAGAATATTATTGCGTGGTGTGCATCGGTATATGGGGTAGAGGCACAAAGCCTCTCTGAAGCCATGGCCAATAATCCTTCTTATGCAGGCCTTATGGGGCAAAAGCGCCTTGATACACGCTATGTCACCGAAGGCATTCCCATGGGCCTTATTCCCATGATAGAACTTGGTACATTGGCAGGCGTAAAGACACCGCATATGGAGGTTATTGTAAATTTGGCGATGCTGCTTTTACCGCCAGAAAAATTTCCCCCGGCACGAACTTTTGAAAATCTTGGGCTTAGTGGCATAAGCTATGCGCAATTTATACACTATGTGGAAAGCGGTCAAAAACCACAGTCATAGTCTAAAGGCAACTAATAAAATTATATTTTGGGTAATGTTTTTTAAAAGCAACGTTTTCAACAAGCTGGTAAAGGCTTTAAAAGGATAAAGAGCATGGCTTTAGTGGGCGCATTTTTAAGCATTCTTACGGCATTTTCTTGGGCTGCTTCCAGCATCATTCATCCGCATATTTCTCGCACCTTGGGAGTGCATGCTTGCATGGTTATTCGCCAACCGCTGGCTGGTCTTTGCCTTGTAATCTTGTGTGCATTGACGCAACAATTTGATGTAGTAAGCGGGACTACCCTCTTGATAGCTGCTTTTTCCGGCATTGTGGGGGCGGCACTGGTGGATTATTGCGTTTTTGAAAGTGTGTTACTTGTGGGAGTGCGTACGGCTTTGGTTTGTGCTTCTTTATCTTCGTGTTTTACGGCTCTGTTGAGCTTTTTTTTTCTGGATGAATATATTAATGGGCAAGGTATTTTAGGCATTATTATGGCTACTGTGGGGGTGATGATTGTTATTTTTAGCGAACATAGCCAAGCTGCTACAGCGCAAGCCACTGCAACGCAAACTTCTGCAGCAAAACCTAGTGGGGCACAATCTACCGTAGCGCAGACTTCTACAATACAGGTGCCTACAACACTATTGTCAGGAGCGGAAAACAGACCAAAGCCCACCCTTAAACAAGAAATCATTGGCATTACTTTGGCTTTAGTTGGTGCTTTTGCTTTGGCTCTGGGCTTCATTACCAGTAAGATGGCGTTAAACGAAGGCATGTCTCCTTTGTATTTGGGCCTATGGCGTACCATGAGCGGCTGTCTTGTTATTTGGATTGTGGCAGCCTTTGCCCGCAATCTTAAAAGCTCTTGGGTAAACCTAAAAAAGCATCCGGAGCTCATTAAATTTTTCTTTTTGGGCTGTCTTTTTGGGCCTGTGGGGGGCACCTGGCTTTCGTCAGTGGCTCTTTTATATGCGCCGGCGGCCATTGTGGCGACGCTGATTGGTTTACAACCCATAGCATGCACCATTATCAGCGGCATCATGGAAAGACGCATGCCTTCTTTGGGCTCCATTGTAGGTGCCTGTATTACGTGTTCAGGGGCTGCTCTCTTGCTTTTGCGTAATGTTTCTTGGTAGCAAGCTGTTAAAGGCGTCTTGCTGTATACAAAATACCTTGCTCCAAATCTACTTTTGCTTCAAAACCTAAAATCCTTTTTGCTTTTTCCACACAGGGTATGCGTAACTCTATGTCAGCAGAAATAGCAGGAGCAAAAACAATATTTGATGTAGAGTTAAGAATGCGAATGACTGCATTGGCAAGGCCATAAATGGTTTGCACACTTCGTGCATTGCCAATGTTAAAAGATTCTCCAATGGCTTTTTCTTGCGTAAGGCAGCATAAAACCCCTTCCACCATATCATCCACATAGCACCAAGCACGAATTTGCGTACCATCACCAAAAATGGTCACGTCTTCGTTGGCTAAAGCTTTTTCTACAAAAATTTTCAAGGCGCCTTCACCCACTTGGGCAGAGCCATACACATTGAAAGGGCGCACTACCGTTACCGGCATGCCAAATTCTTTGTGGTATGCCAACGCCATGTGTTCTTCTGCCAATTTAGATACGGCATAGGTCCAGCGTGCTTCGCCGGCAGCACCAATGACGGCATTATCATCTTCTCCAGAGGAAAAAGCGCGACTTCCAAAAACTTCTGATGTAGAAAAGCAGACCATACGTTTAAGATTTGGCAGTTTTTTAGCCGCCTCAAGGGCTACATAGGAGCCTATCATATTAACGCTAAGGGTCTGTGTGGGGTGTTTCACTACTGTATTGATGCCGGCAATGCCTGCGCAGTGAATAATATAG
>CAYJDE010000219.1:1168-4011 GCA_964368805.1 uncultured Desulfovibrionaceae bacterium | reverse complement strand
AAAAATATTCAGCATTTTTATTAAAATACGTTATAACTGGCGTCTTTTGCGTAGTAAATGCAATTGGGACTGCCTGACTGAACAAAAAACTGCCAAATCAGCTTATCCTTTTTCAACGGTTTGTAATGCCCGTGCCTTTTCCCCCACATGTAAGCATACAATGCCTGATGTCAAGGGAATATGCCAAGCGCATTGAAAGCCGGCTTGGCGCATTTCTTCTTCCAACTCCAAGGCAGAGGGAAAGGCAGTAATGGTGTCGGCAAGGTAGGCATAGGCTTTGGCGTCTTTAGAGAAAATTTTACCAATGCGTGGTAAGAAGCTGCGTAAATAAAAATTGTACAGACCGCCCCAAATTTTATTTTTGCCTGAACCAAATTCTAGAATACATACACGTCCGCCCGGCACAAGTACTCGATGCATTTCAGCCAAGGCTTGGTGGCGAGGCAAGACATTGCGTATGCCAAAGGCAATGGTGACGCAATCAACGCTGTTGTCTGGTAAGGGTAAACGCTTGGCATCGGCAGCGACGGGCCAGATGCATTGGATGTTTTCTCCCCGTAACTTTTTGCGTCCTTGTAAAAGCATAGGCGGGCAAAAATCCAGAGCTGGTACATGAGCTTGGGGGTAACGCTTGCGAATGGCTAAAGAAACGTCAAGGGTTCCAGCGGCTAAATCCAGCACGCGTCCCGTGGGGCCAAGGCGCACTTCACGCACAAGCCTGCGCCGCCACAGTTTATCAATGCCACAGGAAAGCAGCGTGTTTAATACATCATACCACGAAACAATGCGTCCAAACATGGAGGACACGGCTTTTTCATGGGCTTTTTCTTGTTCTTTTTGGGTATTTGCTTCCAAGGACACGCTCTATTCTTTTGTAGTTTCTTGAGTAATGGTTTCCAGCACCACTTTATAGACGGCAGGAAAGGTTTCGGCAAAATTTCCGGGAGAAATGGTACGTGTTTCAATGAACTTGGCTACCAATTCTTTGGCCACTTGTAATGCTTCTTTTTGCAATTTTTCCATGGGATCTCTTTTTTGCAGTAGCTTTGCCTGCGACTGAAATGCATTTTTTACAGTTTTGATAATGTCTTTTAGCCGGTGTTCTTGACAAAAAAACTGTATAACCAAGGATGAAAACAGTAAAAAAAACCCGCCCATAGGGGAATGGCCTTGGCCCCCAATGGGCTGTACCGGGCGGGAGATGAAACGAAAGTACAAACCCCCGCCCCATCCTTTAATACATTTGCTGTTTATATGTACAGAAAACAGCAAAAAAATGACAATTTTTACCCTTCATTAAGTAAAACAAGAATTTCTTCGCGTAAAACTTTGGCCGCTGCTGTGGCGGTCATTTTTTCTAAGTTGGTGTGCAGATGTTCTTCCAATGCTTGTAAGCGCTGGTCTAAGCTTTGTAGTGATGTTTGTAAATGTTCTATAATATTTGCTTGTTCTTGCTTACTGCTTTCTAAGGTTTCAAGTTTTGCTTGTAGAATATTTTCACGTTCCTTGGCAGCGGCTTTTTCTTGCTCAAGAGTGGCATTCATCTGGCTTTGCCATTGAGCAGTGTCTTGTTCTAATTTTGCAGCGGAACTTTGCTCTGTGAAAGATTGTATTGCTGTTTGCACCGAGCTTTCCAACTTGGTCACTTGTGCGGCAATGATTTCTTTCATGGTATTTTCTCTTTCGCTGGCTTCTTCAGCGGCCCTTTCCAAAAGATGCATTTTTTCTACCATGGCTTCAAAAAGGGCTGGGTCTATGCTTGGCTTAAGTTCTTCTGTCTTGCCTTCTTCTGCCGTACTTGCCGCACTTGCGCCTTTAAGGGAATTTTCCAAGAAAGACTTTTCTAATTCGGCGGTTTTTTGCTCAAATTGTGTGAATTTTGCTTGCTGTTCATCAAACAAAGCACGTAAAGTTTTTTGATTATCTTGTGCATCCTGAGCGTCTTGGCTAAGTGCAAGATTTTGGGCTTCAAGTTGGGTAATTTTTTCTTCTTGAGCCGTAAAACTTGTTTGTAAGTGTTGTAACAGTGCTTGCGCTTCGTCACTTAAAGTATGCGGTTCTGCAGGTAACTGTTCTTGCGTACTGGCCAAAGATGTTTCGTATGCGGCCATTTTTTCTGCCACAGCTTGCAAAGTTTTTTGGCAATGTTCAAGGCTACTGCTGTGTGTATTTAAGGTAGATTGCACAGCTTGAAGCGTCGCAGATGTATCTTCCGTGGCGGCAGACTGCTGACTTTGCGTTTCTAGAGCAATTATTTTTTGCTCTTGACTTGCAAGGCTTGCTTGCATGTCTTGCAATGTATTGTCATCACCGGTGGCGGCAAGGGAAATTTGCTTTTCCAAATCTTGCAGACGCAAAGCGGTATTTTCTTCCAGCATATGTAAACGCGCTTCCATATTTTTGAAACGTGCGCCATGCTGTGTGTCTACGTCTGCAGAGGCAACAGGTACGGTTGCAGCGGCGGCTGCGCCAGCTGTAAGCACATCTGTGGCTATGTTGGTAGCGTCATTTAAAGCTGCATCAAAAGAAGTAGGCTGAGCTGCAGAAGGGGCCGCAGGTTTTTGTGGTTCAGCAGTTAAAGTATCCATAAGGGCGTCAAGGTCTAACAAATCGTCTTGTTCGTTTGCCCCGTGGGACTGCACTTGTGTTGTCTGCTTTGTTTGCCCTGCTAGCTCGGCCAGTTCGTCCAGTTCAGCATGCTCGGCTTGAGCTACAATATCAGCTGCCATGGCCCGTACATTGTCTTGCGAGCTTTGGTCAAAGGCGCCCATTTCCGGCATATCCATTTCAGGTGTCGTGGCTGTAAATATTTCTTGTTCGCTGGCCCCAAGAATAGCGTCTAA
>CAYJDE010000219.1:0-1068 GCA_964368805.1 uncultured Desulfovibrionaceae bacterium | reverse complement strand
GCGTCTAACTCGTCATCAAGGCTAGGCGTTTTGCTAGGGGCATTATCATTCAATATGGCGTCAAGGTCTTGCTCTAAGGAGTCAAAGTCTGGGGTTTGTGCCGGTTTTACAGTATTTTCGATTGCTTGAGGAGTAACCACGGCTTGGGCCACAGCTTCAAAAGAAAGGTCATTATTTTTTGCTGGACCCGGCACAAGACTTGCTGCCACATCGGCGGCAGAGAAATTTTCTTCGCCAAGCACGTCATTTAATAGGGCGTCCATATCATCAAGGTCGTCCATATCCTTGGCATTGCCAGCCGTTGGCGCTTGCATTTTAGGCGCAGGCGGTGCCAAGGGTGCATCGTCAAGTATGCTCTCGAAAAGGGCGTCTAAATCGTCCGAAGCTGTATCATTTGGTTCTTGCGCAGCAACGGGTGATTCAATGGAGGGGGCTTTTGGCGGCGCCGTAACTGGTGCGCTAGGCGCGCCAGATGCACTAGGACCGTCTAAAATGCCATCAAGCATGGCGTCAATGTCATCATGGGCCTGAGCGGTATTTTGAGCGGCAGTAGGCGTGGAAGATGGCGCAGTTTCCGGTTGCGGTGGCATGTCCATTTCAGCAAGTAAAGCATCCACATCAGATAAGTCTGGCGTGTCAGCACCTTGCTCATCGGGATCACTAGGGTTACCAAGGGCCCTAAATTCTTCTTGGGGGACAGGGGCTGGCATATCATTTTCTAAATGAGAAAATCCACCATCGCTGTCCATTTGCGCTAGCAAAGCATCAAGGTCCACATCGCCCATGGCTGATAAATCTGGGGCTATGGCAGGACTGTTGCCAAGGTCGCTCAATGCGGCATTAATGGTTGACTCTGCAGTGCTGGCAGTAGGGTTGCCTTTCTCAATAACTTCTGTAAGGTCGATGATATCATCATCGGAATCGTTGGAACTATTGTTCTGATCTAAATCAAATTTCATATATGCCCCCAGAATTTTTCATTTTTTTTCTATAAAAAACTCTATTATCTTTTGCAAGGTAACAGAATTTATTTATAAAGGCAAATTTTCTTTACGGGGCTTCTTATTA
>CAYJDE010000218.1:0-4038 GCA_964368805.1 uncultured Desulfovibrionaceae bacterium | reverse complement strand
ATTAGAGCCCCCCGCAAAATGTTGGTATGCAGGGGGCTTAACAGGTCGTTGAAAAATACCATTATAGGTACTTCGCTATTTTTTTCAGGCAATACAATTATTGCTTTTCGCTTACTTTAACTAGCGGCGGTTTCTGTCACCACGTCCACGATCGCCACGTCCGCCTCTGTCACCACGATCACCTCTGTCGCCCCGATCGCCTCGATCACTTCTTTCACGAGGCGGGCGAGCAGTACTTTCAGGGGTCCACTCAATACCTTGTTCTTCTAAAAGTACAGCTTTACGGCTGGCACGAATACGGTCGCCATTAATTTCAATAACTTTTACCACCATATCTTCGCCAAGTCGGGCTATATCGCCGGGCTGTTCCACACGGTTTGTGTCCAATTGGGAAACGTGTACGAGTGCTTCTACATTGGGAAGGATTTCCACAATGGCCCCAATTTCTAAAACTTTACGTACCTTACCTGTGTAGTTTTTACCGATATCAGGACGTTGATCATAGTATTGCACCATTTCTTTAGCCATGGCCATGGCGTCAGCCGTGGGGGCAAAGACTGAGATGCGACCGCTGTCGTCAATATCAATGGATGCGCCAGTAGCGGCGGTGATGGCTTTAATATTTTTGCCACCAGGGCCGATAATCAAGCGAATAATGTCTGGGTTTACAAAAATTTCAGCGTGTTGCGGGGCATAACGAGAGAGCTCTTGACGTGGAGCCTCAAGAGCTTTGCTCATTTCGCTAAGAATGTGTACACGGGCTTCACGGGCTTGTTCCATGGCATGGGCCATAACTTCGGTGGTGATACCGGTGATTTTAATGTCCATTTGTACCGCAGTTACACCATCGGCAGTACCGGCGATTTTAAAGTCCATATCGCCAAGGGCATCTTCGTCACCTAAGATGTCGGTAAGTACTACAAATTGATTGTTTTCGTGAATAAGGCCCATGGCTACACCAGCCACAGGAGCTTTGACAGGGACACCTGCATCCATAAGGGATAAAGAGCCACCGCACACGGCAGCCATGGAGGAAGAGCCGTTGGATTCTAACGTTTCTGACACCACGCGAATGGTGAAGGGGAAGGAATCGCCTTGAGGTAGAATATAACGCAGGGCCTTTTCAGCTAAGGCTCCGTGGCCAATTTCACGACGAGATACTCGCACAGGCTTTACTTCGCCCACAGAGTAGGGGGCAAAGTTGTAGTGAAGCATAAAACGGTTAGTCTTATCGCCAGTAAGGGAATCGACACGTTGTTCATCAGTAGAGGCACCAAGGGTGGCCACCACCATGGATTTTGTTTCACCACGGGCAAAAAGGGCAGAGCCATGAGCACGAGGAAGCAAGGACGTTTGCACTTGGATGGGGCGCACAGTTTTGGTGTCACGCCCATCAATGCGTTTACCTTCGTTAACAATGCGTTGGCGCACAATGGTTTTTTCAAGGTCGGCAATGATATCGCCTACGCTTTTAAGTTCAGGATGTTCGGCAAAGGTTGCGTCAGCCAAAAGGGCTTCCATAACGGCACTTTTAATGCCAGAACGAGCTTCTTTGCGAGCCATTTTTTCAGCCACTTGCAAGGCCGCTTCAATGCCATTTTCTTTGGCAAGGGCGTGCACTTTTTCCACAAGCATTGCATCTTCTTTGTGTGGCTCATAAGCTAATTTTGCTTTACCTACCATTTCAGCCAATTTAATTTGCACGTCAATGAGAGGTTGGATTTCTTTGTGACCCCATTCAAGAGCTTCAATGATGATGCTTTCGGGCAAGAATCTGGCTTCGCCTTCCACCATGGTGATAGCGTCTTTGGAAGCAGCAAAAACTATATCTAAATCGCTTTGTTCTTGTTGAGCAAAGGTGGGGTTTAAGACGAATTTACCATCCACACGTCCAATGCGTCCACCGGCCACGGGGCCATTAAAAGGCAGGGGAGAGATGAGTACTGCGGCAGAAGCAGCGGTTAAAGCCAAAATATCAGATTCATTTTCTTGGTCAGCAGAAATGACATTGGCTAAAACTTGGACATCTTGCTTTAAACCTTTGGGAAAAAGAGGACGAATGGGACGGTCAATAAGTCTAGAAACAAGGGTTTCTCTTTCAGAAGGGCGTCCGATTTCTCGGCGAAAGAAGTTACCGGGAATGCGCCCTGCAGCGTACATTTTTTCGGTGTATTCCACGGTAAGGGGGAAAAAGCCTTTATCTTGCTCTAAGGTTTGAGAGCAAGCGGTAACCAGCACTACGGTGCCGCCGCATTGAATCCATACGGCACCATGGGCTTGATTAGCAAGGCGGCCTACTTCAAAAATAACTTCTTTACCGCCGATAAGGGCGCTTAGCCGCGTTGGGTTAAAAATATCTTGCATAATGCTTTCCTTTCACAAACTAAAAGGGGAATCCGAGGGTGACAACGAAGCTGGCGAGGTCGAGATGGTGTGAGGGACAGAATGTGCGATAGTTGCATATGCCTATGCTACGCTGGCATTCTCGGCCCCCCCTTTCTACTGTGCGTTAAATGTGTTTGAAGGCAACGCAGGCCTTCTTTTTGGATACGTCCAAAAAGGTGAGGACGCATTACAAAAAAAGTAAATACATACTCTCTTGTAAATTTTACAAGGCTAGGCTTAGTGTGTTTAGGGTAATTTGTCAAGCGATGACTGATAGACAATATAAAGTAACAGTCTGCAGGAAAATAATGAAAATAACATCTTATCAGAAAGTTTTTTGAAACAATTTTTTTTAGTCGATTGCTAGGAAATAAAAAACGACATGTTGAGATCTCTGCGCAATTCATTGCGTAGGGTCTCTTGGAGCGTTGACGGACAGTCAATGCGATACAAAAATCAAGAATAGGCGTAGCTTTGCTTCGCCGTAAAACGATTGATTTTTGTGCCTTTACCTCTGCACACTATATTTGACATTTCGAAGAATTTTCAAACTTTAGACACAAAGCTGTATTTGAAAGTAATTGTGCAGAGGTCTTATTATTTGGACGGCTCATAGGAAAGTGATAAAAAAAGATATTTTAGTAATAATTTTCTTAAAGGCAGACTGCTTTCAACAGGTAATTTTGCTTATACAAGCTATAAAAACCATGAGCACTTTTTTATAGCTTGTATAAGCAAAACGGGCTTAAGTTAAAAACTCAAGCCCGTTTTGTGGAAAACTTACTTACGCAAGCCTAATTTTTCGATGAGTGCACGGTACCGTTGTACGTCTTTGTTACGCAAGTACTTGAGTAACTTACGACGCTGACCTACCATTTTTAAAAGGCCTGTGCGAGAGTGAAAGTCCTTCTTATGTGCTTTGAAGTGTCCGGTAAGACTTTCAATGCGAGAGGTAAGAAGAGCAACTTGCACTTCTGGAGATCCAGTATCGCCTTCATGTTTAGCGTGTACGTCAATAACAACCTTTTTTTGTTCTGCATTCATAGCCACAGCAATTCTCCATAGAATTTTTAATGTTAAGGACTAAGGTTTACCCTTAGTCCAGGGTCCACAATCCCCTCAGTACTGTCCACATGGGCTTTGGATGTTCCTTCTTGGATGCGCTTTGCATCATTTTCATCTCTGCCAATGCCAATGGTATGCCGTTTTGGGAAAGCAAGATGGCCCGAGTGCCTTCTTGCGCAGGTAAATGCCCATCAAGAGTGAGGTTCCCGATTCCCTCTTGGGGCAAAGCTGTCACAGTCCCACTACCATGGGCAAGGGGGGTGCCATTTTTCAACTTTGCTTCTTCATGGTCTGTAAGAGTCAGAACAGGCCAATGAGGCAAAGCTTGAGTAATAGGCATGACCCACTCTTGCAAGCGGTGCGGCTGTGCCACGATGGCATCCAATGTATGTGCTTGGGCCAGACTGAAGGGGTGGCTGTACTCTCGTGTGAGTTCTGTGAGCACGGCTCCGCAACCAAGGCGCATCCCCAAGCTGTGGGCCAGGGAGCGTATATAGGTGCCAGAACTGCATTCTACACGAAAGCGCACAAAGGGAAGGCGCACATCAAGCACTTCCATTTGCGAAATTTCTATTGTCTTCATTTTAA
>CAYJDE010000217.1:0-4057 GCA_964368805.1 uncultured Desulfovibrionaceae bacterium | reverse complement strand
CCTTTAGTCCACGCCTTTAGTCCACGTAGACAAGAAATGTTTCCAGTTTTCCAAAAGTATATCTGCATGATTACCATGGGAAGTGACTTCCAAGAGCCTGCCCTCTTCGCATATTTTTAGAGAAATGTCCAGATAATCCTTGGGGAAAGCGTCGGCAGGAAGGTATTCTGCCCATTCAATAATGGTTAACACTTGCCCATCATCAAGGGCATCCCACACGTCTTCAGGCATGGCATACGCACAACGATACAAATCGCAATGCACAATTTTTGGTACGGTATCGTAACTATTGCACAAAGTAAAAGAAGGGCTAGACACTTCAGCCTTATGTCCTTCAGGTAAGGCTTGTACCAAACAACGGGTAAAGGTGGTTTTACCGGCACCCAAATCGCCCTGAAAAAAAAGTGACGGAAATGCAAGCCCTTGAGAAAAAGAAGTATAGGCTTTGGCTAAAGCCTTGGCACTTGCTTCTGTACTGGTTACATCCGAAAGAGTGCTGGTGTATACTTTCAATGATTTTTCCCTACATATTTTTTATTGGCAGCTCATGCGCTGCATAGCCGCAGGCAATATATGCGCTATATCTGAAGCCGTGTGCCCACGTTGCGGATATTGCTCTTGAAGCATTTTTCCCGCCGTGGCATGCACACTGGCCGCCAAAGCGGTAAGCGTCAGACCATCGTGCTCAGGAAAGCGTGCCCTGCATGAGACCATGCATCCAGTAAGTACATCGCCGGAACCGGCCACAGCCAAGGCGGGAATATCCTGACCTAAAATATATATAGGCCCTGAATTTTGGCTATACTCTTGTCCTTTTCCTTGCTGACTTTGCTCCTGTTTTATCAGCGTCCCTGCGCCCTTAAGTAACCATACACAAGGGGCCAGCTGACTTAAACACCTTATGGCGTCAAATCGATTCCATTGCACCGCCGCCGCTGTGCTTTCCAAAAAACGGGCCGCCTCCCCAGGATGGGGAGTACATATATCTTGGGCCCGCACATGCGCAAGTAGTTCTTTATGACGGGCCAGTAAAGTTAAAGCATCAGCATCAAAAATTGTCGGTGGACGTTGTTTAAATTTAAGCAAAGCAAAAAGAAAAGCTAGTGCACTTTCACCGGTACCCATGCCCGGCCCCACGGCTAAAGCATCTACTTGAGTAAGTTTTTCACATAAGGCTGTGGGTAATATTTGCGGCCACCATAAATTGTTTTCATCACCTTGCACACGCTGCGGTATTTTAGTACGCAGAGGCAAAGTCATGATATTAGGATTATTTCCTTTTATTTCGGCACATACCCCTTGCGGTGCGCCCACGGTCACCAGCCCTGCCCCCGTGCGTAAGGCGGCTAAGGCTGTTAAATGCGCCGCCCCCGTAAGCCCCTCAGAGCCTGCCAAAATCAGCGTATGCCCCCAAGAACCTTTGTGGCTTTGCGGCTTTTGCTTATGAAATACCGTACCCAAGGACTTTTCGCACACTAAACCATAACTGGGGGCAAATGTTTTCTGTATTTTTTGTGGAATACCTATGGCTCGCACAAAGAGCTGCCCTGTATAAGGCTTAGCCTCTGGCAAAACCAAACTGGGTTTAGCGGCGGCAAAACATACGGTGGCATGGGCTTGGACAGCTACTGCATCAGCGCATATCTGCAAAGCATGACAGCCGCTGGGAATATCTAAAGCAAAAATGAAAGCTCCCCCCTGCCCTTCGCCCTGCTCTTTTTGCCCATTTATATATGTAATATATTCTGCAAAAGTCGGACGCAGATCCCCTTCAAAGCCCGTTCCCAAAAGGCCATCTACAATGATGTGCGGAAAATGCCACTCTTTGGGAATAGTCTCTTGCCAACCTTCTTGTCCAATAAAAATAAAGGATACCCCACAGGCCGTAGCCATGGTTATATGCTCTTGCGTAACACCTGCATAGGTATCTAAAGCCCGTGTATGCAGCACCAAGGGCAAAGCACCAAGGTCTAACAAATGACGTGCCAAGCAAGCGGCATCACCGCCATTATTGCCCGGCCCCATGAAAAGCAAAATACGTTTTCCCTCCACCACTTGCAGCTGCTGTAGCACATGTAAAGCCTCACGGGCGGCATTTTCCATAAGTAAACATTCTGGAATGCCAAGAGCCACAGTTTCGCTGTCCCAGCGACGCATTTCTTCTGCTGTGGGCAAAGGAAGAGACGAAAGATGCATCATGAATTATATCCTTATGTCAGGGAATACTTTCCGCATAAAGCTTTTTTGAGGCCTCTGCGCAATTCATTGCGTAGGGTCTCATAGAGCGTTGACCATAGTTAATGCGACCAAAAATCAAGAAGAGGCGGAGCTTTGCTTCGCCGTTAAGTAGTTGATTTTTGAGCCTTTACCTCTGCATTTTATTTTGAATTTCGAACAAATCTTCAAATTTTATACACAAAGCTATATTTGAAAATAATTGTGCAGAAGTCTCTTTTTTGTGTATATCAGACCTTGATTGTTCCTAAGACTTATACTAAACAAGCATTTTACATGACGTCAAGTGCGGTGAAGCATAAACCGCAAACTGCCACGGTCTTCTTACCTAAAGACAATCTTGGCCTCATACATCATAGAAAATAACACGCTTTGCGTTAAAGCGAAAAAAAATACGAGGAAAATATGAAACTTTGTATCGTTGGAACAGGCTATGTGGGCCTTGTTTCTGCTGCCTGCTTTGCAGAAATGGGCAACAGTGTGACATGCGTAGATGTAAGCCCCGAATTGGTAAAGAAATTACAAGGCGGCGCTGTACATATTTTTGAGCCAGGCCTTGAAGCCATGGTGCAACGCAGTACCGCCGACGGCCGTTTGACCTTTACCACTTCTTTGCAAGATGCGTTAAAAAATGCAGACCTTGCCTTTATTTGCGTAGGCACCCCTTCTGACGAAGACGGTTCGTGCGATTTAAGCTATGTGGAGCAAGTGGCAAGTGATATTGGTAAGTACATGGAAAAAGAGCTTATTGTGGTGGATAAATCCACCGTGCCTGTGGGTACCGCCGACCGTGTGCGTGCCCTCATCGAGCAATCTCTTGTAACCCGCCAAACCAGCATTCCCTTTGAAGTGGTATCCAATCCCGAATTTTTAAAAGAAGGCGACGCCATTTTAGACTTTATGAAACCAGACCGTGTGGTTATTGGTACTTCGTCTGAAAAGGCCGCTGACGTTATGCGTGAATTGTATGCCCCCTTTACGCGCAATCATGGTAAAATTATCGTCATGGGTGTGCGCTCGGCAGAAATGACCAAGTACGCCGCCAATTGCATGCTGGCCACAAAAATTTCTTTTATCAACGAAATTGCCACCATCTGCGAACACGTAGGCGCCGATGTGCGTGATGTACGTACTGGCATTGGCTCAGACTCACGCATTGGTTATCAATTCATCTACCCCGGTGTTGGCTACGGTGGCTCTTGCTTCCCCAAAGATGTCAAAGCCCTTATTCACACCGCCACCCAAGCCTCGGTTACTCCAGAGCTTTTAAACGCTGTGGAAGGGGTTAATGCTCGTCAAAAGAAAAATATGGCCCGTCGCCTTAGCGAATATTTTGCCCCCCAAGGCGGCGTTGCAGGCAAAACCCTAGCCCTGTGGGGACTAGCCTTTAAAGCCAATACCGATGACATGCGCGAATCTGCTGCGCTGACCATTGTGAAAGAACTCACCGCTGCAGGCATGAAAATTCGTGCTTTTGACCCTGTGGCCGCCGATAACGCCAAGAAAATTTTCAAAGACAATGCACAAGTGGAAATTGTTTCTGACCAATATGCAGCGTGCCAAAACGCCGATGCCCTCATGGTTATTACTGAATGGAACCAATTCCGCAACCCCGACTTTACTCGCATTAAAAGCCTACTTTCAGCACCGCTGCTTTTTGACGGACGTAATTTGTATAACCCCAAATCCATGGCCGGACACGGTTTTGCCTACTTCTGCGTAGGCCGCAAAAACGACTGATAATTAGAGCACAAAGCGTAGTCTTGTGAAAACGCTGATACACTCTTTTTCCTGAGAGGGGGAACTTTTTTTAGAAAAAAAG
>CAYJDE010000216.1:0-4059 GCA_964368805.1 uncultured Desulfovibrionaceae bacterium | reverse complement strand
CCCCACGAAAAAAAAGTGCTCTTATTCTGGGCAAGGGGGGGCATTGCCCCCGCCACAGGCACCGCTTACGCCCATATTTATAGGAAGACTAGCTCCAGCACCAGATCCACCCGAAACAATGGTGCTTGAACCAAGGGGCGGCACGGCTTTGTTCTTTTCGTTTTCTTGGCCTATATAGGTAAAAGCGCCATTGCCCAAGAAGAGTTCTGGTTCTTTACCTCTAGGTACTACCACAGTACCTGGGGCTAAACGCCCTATGACTCGAGGCACATCGGCAGTAGTAACTTTTGCCTCAGTATCAGCTATGGCACCTTGCCCATTGGCTTCTTGGGCTTTTTGTGCAGACTTTACCCCTGCTGCGCCAGATAAAAAGCCGGGGAGGCCTTTATATTCAATGACGGGCACCACATCTATGCCATTTCTGGCTAAATAAGCACCATTAACAAGCAATCTGAAGCGTAAGAGAAGTTCTGAAAAGATGCCAAAATCTTCCGGTGCTATTTCACTTTCACGGGCTAAAGCAAGGGCATCGGCGGGATTGCTGCCTTGATCAAGGAAAGACTGCATACGGGCAAGATAAATGATATCATCTTCTCCCTTAGAAATGGGGAAGAAGGCGGCTGTCTCTATAGGGCTTAAGGCCGCAACTGCATCAAGGCATGATGGGCAGGTGGGGGAAAAGTATACATGTACCGATGTCTTTTCGGGGCTCTTTACTGCCCACGGCATCATATTTTCACGTAACATACCGCCAATGTTTGCAATCATCAGCAATATCCACACGACAATAAGCCAGGAACGACTCACAATCTCATCGGGTTTACGGCCTGTATGGCGAAAGGCTGTATAGGCTAAAGCAAAAAATATGGCCACAATAAGGCAAGAGAGGCAAGAGGCGGTTACGAGCATAAGCAGTAAAAAGCCTACATCGGCCACAAGGCAGGTACCGGCCACCACCGCCCCCAAAAGAGGACGACCGCTAAAAGAAAGTACCACTAAAATGGCAAAAGCCGCACAGCCAAACCACCATAAAGAAATGCCACCTATGGACAATTCTTTACTGACGGTGCATCCTGCGGAAATACAAATATCTATAGCATTTCCATAAGCTGTCCAAGCACAAAAAGTCAGCCCCAGTATGGAAGCTAACAAGGGCCAGAGCATAATTAAGGGATCGTCAGAACGTTGTTGCACAAGAAAATCCTTTTCTGTTGAGAGTATACAAAAATATTTCTATAGATAGTTTGTTACGTAAAATGTCTCCTCTTTAAAAAAAGAGAGGTCTAAACAAAATCCGCCACAGTATACGGCAAGTTTTCCATAATGAAAAGGGAAAAAAAGCCGTAAACCTTGGCAATACTGTTTCCATAAGAATGAGACCTCTGCACAATTGTTTTCAAATATAGCTTTTGGTTTAAAACTTGAAAATTTGTTTGAAATGTAAAATAACGTGTGCAGAGGTAAAGGCACAAAAATCAATTACTTAACGGCGAAGCAAAGCTGCGCCTATTCTTGATTTTTGGTCGCATTGACTGTCGTCAATGCTCCATGAGCCCCTACGCAATCAATTGCGCAGAGGTCTCAAGAATGACATCACGAGACTGGACATTCTGTTTTTGAAGCCTTATACTATAAGAACAGGAATTTTTACAAAAAAGGATTACCATGGCTAGTAGTATAAGCCCCATGGAGACCATGCCTAACTTAAGCGGTTTTTCCATCAATGTTGATGTGTCCTCGCAGGATAACAAAAACAAACAAAGTAAAAACACGCAAAGTTCGGCTTTTTCTCTGGAGCCACAAGACACCATTACGCTCAGCCCAGAAGCCCAGCAAAGGGTGCGGGAGCTGCAACAGCGTGACGCAGAAGTGCGTATGCATGAGCAAGCCCATGTGGCTAGCGGTGGTGGGCATGTGCAAGGGGGAGTACAATATAGCTACACCACCGGCCCTGATAAAAAACAATATGCCACCGGCGGTACTGTTTCCATAGACACAAGCCCAATAGCTGGCGATGCTGAAGCCACTATAGAAAAGGCTCGTGCTGTGCGTAGTGCGGCTTTGGCCCCAAGCACGCCTTCTGCTCAAGACCATAGCGTAGCCGCCGCCGCTGCCAGCATGGAAGCTGAGGCACAAAGCCAAAAATCCCAAGAGGAATACGAAGAGCAAGGCCGTGCCTTTAGCAGCGACCCTGCCCCCACACAAGAAGAAGTACGGCGCATTCCCCATGGTAATCAACCAGATATGGCTAGCGTTGCGGCTTTATATGCCCGCAATGTGGGATTTGCAGCCCATCTAGAAGAAATCCAAAACCAACCTTTTTTAAGCTCCAGTTCTGTGGCACAAACCCAAGCAAGCTCTGCTGGGCAAGATAGCAGTGGGCACAGTCCGCTTTTTTCCGTATCTCGTTCCACATCTGCAACGACCATAAGCCCGCAAGCCGCTTCCTCTGCCTATAACATAGAAGCTCAACGTGCTGCCCGTGCCACGGCCTTGATACCTATGGGCGTATGGGCCGGCGGTATTGATATTCACGTGTAGAATGTTAAAAAATAGCATCTACTGTGTTAAATAACCAATACACACTGCTCATACATGTCTTCATACACTTCGCACCCTGCTTTGAGTACCTTCCCAGGCATTCCCATCTACTTAGCTGAGTTCCCATGCACATTACATAGAAGTATACTTGACAAGGTTTTTTTTCCTTTGTATGACCTTACATCGTGTTTTAAAGCTCTAACAGGCTGTTAACAACCTGTTAAAAAATCTTTTGCAGTATCCTGCTTCAACAGACTGTTTGAATCTGTCTTTTTTCTCAAAAACCCTACCCCCTTGTCTAAACACAAGGAAAAACAAGGAAATATATACTCATGACCGAATCTATCTTGGCATCCATCGAAACATGGAAAATTGTTGTTTTCATGGCCCTTGTGCTCTTCTTTTTGTGGTTTGACCTGCATAGCCACAATGACGACAAGCCCATTACAGCCAAAAACTCCCTCCTCTGGACCAGCCTTTGGGTCAGTCTTTCACTTATGTTTGCCGCCTACATAGCTTTTGGTTTAGAGCATATTGACCCGGCTAAGCGCATGGAATCAGCCCAATTCTTCTTGGCCGGTTACCTCCTAGAATTGTCTCTAGCGGTGGATAACCTCTTTGTTATCATGGCTATTTTCACCTCCTTTGGGGTAAAAGATGAATACCAGCACCGTGTCTTATATTATGGTATTTTAGGGGCCTTGGTCATGCGCTTTATCTTCATTGTGGCAGGCACGTCACTAGTGGAGTATTTTGGCGTCTATGCCCTTGGCGTATTTGGTATTTTCATTCTGTGGACTGCCTTCAAAATGTGGCAGCATATGGGCGCAGAAAATAAAGAAATTGAAGATTTCTCCCAGCACTGGGCCGTGCGCATGACAAGACGCTTCATGCCCGTACATACCCGCATTGAAGGGCATAACTTCTTTGTACGTGTGGATGAAAACGGTGTTGTCCATAAAGACAACGGTGCCCTTAAAGCTACCCCCCTCTTCCTCTGCCTTATTGTAGTGGAAATTTCCGACGTGCTCTTTGCCTTTGACTCAGTACCAGCCATCATTGCCATTACCACCGACCCCTTCATCGTATATACATCCAACATCTTTGCTATCCTAGGCTTGCGTTCCATGTATTTTCTCTTGGCAGCGGCCAAACGCTACCTGCGCCACTTGGAAAAAAGCGTCATCGCCATCCTTGTATTCATTGGCATTAAAATGATGCTCATGGTGACCGGCGCTGTGCACTTACCTGCCATGGTCAGCCTTGGCGTGGTGGGCGGTTTGCTGGCCCTTGGCATTGGCGCATCCTTCTTACCAGAAAAAAATAAGACTGCAGAATAAACTTTAATCGCTTGTCTTTCTAAGTATATTTTTTGGGAGGGGAAACTTTTTTTAGGAAAAAAAAGTTTCCCCTCCCAAACCCTCCCCTTCAAAAAAACCCATTGTGTCCGCATCTTACACCTTGAAACCAGCCTCAAAGCATCATGTCTTCTGCATAATGAATCATATAAAGAATCAT
>CAYJDE010000215.1:0-4065 GCA_964368805.1 uncultured Desulfovibrionaceae bacterium | reverse complement strand
CCCCTCTCAGGAAAAAACGAATCAGCGTTTCCTTATATGTACAGCGATAAAGACATAAAAATCAATGGCCGGAATAGTCCATGACGTTGTTTAATGGCATTGTACGTATTTGTATTTCTTTTCCTGCAATGATGTGGCGTGTCAATGTCCATGCTTCTAAATCAATATAGTCAATTTTGCCTTGGCTGTGTGCTGTAAGGTGCGCTTGCACCAAGGGCAGAAGGGCGTCCATATCAAAATAGATACCTTCAAAACACAGTCGTAACATATCTTTTTCAAAATCCAGCATTTCTGTAATTTCAAGATGGTCGGATGTTGGAAAGACGGGCAGAAGATCTTGCACTATTTCTGCACTAACGGGCCAGATGTGCCCATAGAGTTTTATTAATATTTCTTGTGCCATATTGTTATTGTGGGCGTAAACATTGCCCTTTTTCTCGTGATATTATGAGCCCTTGGCAATCACCCAAGGTGCAGGCTTTAGCAAAATCGTTACACATGGCTTGTTCATTTTCAAGCACCATATGTGCAGCCCCTCGAGCACGTAGCCATGAAGCATTGTGCGGTTGCAAAGCTAAAGCGGTGTTAAAATCAAGGATTGCCGTGGATGGTTGGTGCAAGCGTAAATGGATAAGCCCACGAATATAGAGGGTTCTTGCACGATTATTTTCTAGGGTAAGAGTCGTATTGACACTGTGTAAGGCTTCATTCATGTGGTCCAACTGCAAGTAGACTTCTGCTAGACAGGCCCAAGCCATGGTCATATGGGCATCTTTTTGCACGGCGTCTTGTAAAAATGTTAAGGCTTTATGCGGTTCTTGCCAACGCTCCTGAAAAAAATGGAGAGCTGTGTGCAAAGAAAATAAAGCTTCAAGGCGTTTGACAATGGGGTGGAGCTTTGTTTGAATATGCTCAGTTATATGTTCTGCCTTGACCTTATGCCGCACTTCTCCATGAAAGGGAGCCGAAGTTGTGACTTCTTTGTCCTTGGAATGCGGTCGTTGTGTGCTCAGTATTGTTAATAGCTTTGTCGCTTCTTGAGTATTTTTTTGGAAAAGATGTAGCCATTCTTGCCGTAAATCTAGTAAACTTTCTTGCTTAAGATAGATGGAAATTTCTTTTTCTACTACGCCTTTGCTGTGTGGCACAAGAATAACAGTAATACTGCTTGCCTCAGGAGTATTAAGTTTTTTTTCTGTGAATATGGGCTTTGAGAGTGCCGATACCAGAGCTTGCTGACGTAGAGGCTCTTTAATGCCAAAGCGTAACGCCTTGTGCGTAAGTAAAGTTGCATGAGCTTTTTGCAAAGCCATAAGGTAGACTTGGGCTTTGGCTATGGTTAATACGTCTTTAGTCTTGAGGGATGCAAAATACTGAAAGTGGAGGGTATTGGTAGCATTTTCTTGTGCTTTAACGGCTTGACATAAAGGCATGGTGCACAGAAGGCATACTATATACAATATAAGAGAACATTTTTTTAGAGGAAAACAAAAAAAATGCCTCAAAATATGCTTTAACGGAAAAAAAGAAGTATTGTAAAGGATGTGGGATGAAAAAAAAGAAGCGTGAGAAAAGGTGCAGGGAGAAAAAAAAGGCTTGGTAAAAGAACGTATTTTTTTACCAAGCCTTTTTTGTTGGGGAAAGAAGGAAGTAGTACAAGAAAATCCTTCTTTCCCCACGAAAATCCATTTGCTCATGATGAGTTAACGCTTCATGCCCATGATTTTAGCCATTTTATCGGCACCTGGGCGAATAAGCTGTTGGGCAGTTTCCTGCATAAGTTGGGCGGTAGTGCCGTTGGAAATAATGCCGGTTTCGCTTTGGCTGGCAGAAAGGGTTTCATTAAGCAAGACGCCTTGGGGGCCGCTTAAGCGCACAGAAGTGATGATGGTAGCACGCAGTTCTGCCAAAGAAACTTCGGTTAAACTGGCTTCACTTACCGTACCGGTAACAATGTAGGAAATGCCGGCAGCACGGGCTTGATCTACTGAAGTAGCAATGGAGGCTTGCGCTCCGCGGCGGTTCAGCGCATCGGCAAAGGAACGGCTTATCCATTCAGGCACAGCAACATTACTCTCAAAGGTGCCTTTACTGCGCACGCCAAGGCTTTGTGTAGAACGCTTATCTGCAAAAATTACTACGGCCACACGAGGCGCACTTGGGGCAGGTAATACTGCTGCGTCTTTAGTGGGGTAAGTAAGCGGCACCATGCCACTAGGGCCGCAGGCGACGCAAAGTGTAGCGAGAAGCGCAAGGGCAAACAATTTGCTCAGGGTCAAAAATTTCATGAAATACCTCCAATTCTTCATGCTTATATATGCACAATATTTGTGTTTTTTGCGATAGGGAAAATCTTGTTAGAAACTTTCTAAAGAATTTCTAAACTATATACAGAATTTTTGCCATTGGCAATACTATATTATACATATAAAATACATTACCTTACTTTTGTTGAGGAAATATTGATTACCTCTTTTCCTGAAGGGAAGCTTTTTTTAGGCAAAAAAAGCTTCCCCTCTCAGACTCTTCCCTTCAAAAAAAACATGTTGCGTCAGCCTTTTGCCTCTAATAAAGAAATGCTGTGGCGCATCAGCTATGGTCTAAAAAAAATATGTTACATAAAACAGAGTATTGAATTAGCATTTCTTTAGCGTTTTTTTATGAAGTGGCATGTTACAAAAACTTTCTGGGAAAAGTTTCTGGACGCTAACAACGCTTGCGTATATTATGCGGAACATA
This sequence comes from uncultured Desulfovibrionaceae bacterium, assembly GCA_964368805.1. GTDB lineage: Bacteria > Desulfobacterota > Desulfovibrionia > Desulfovibrionales > Desulfovibrionaceae > CAYJAD01. Next base: position 1,326 of record CAYJDE010000215.1, on the reverse strand, counting down.
TTATGCCCTTAAGGAGAATATTCCATGCTTGATTTAAAAGCCATACAGAAAAATCCAGATATCTTGCGCACCGCTTTAGCTGCTAGAAATTCTACGCTAAATGTAGATGAATTCTTAGCTCTTGACGCAGAGCGTCGCCGTCTTTTGCAAGAAGTGGAGCAATTGAAAAGTCAGCTTAATGCCGCTTCTGCTGAGGTGGGCAAACGCAAAAAAGCCGGAGAGGATGCCAGCGATGTTATGGCTTCTCTTGGGGAGCTTTCCAAGCGCATTAAGGGGCTTGATGTGGATACAGAAGCGGCGGTAGAAAAGGTCAATGCATGGTTGATGGGGGTTCCAAACCTTCCCCATGAAAGTGTGCCTGTAGGTAAGGATGAAAATGACAATCCTGAAGTACACCGTTTTGGTACGCCGCCTCAGTTTGACTTTAGCCCCAAAGAACATTGGGAGCTTGGCACGGCTCTTGGTGGTTTAGATTTTGAGCGTGGCAGTAAGCTGGCTGGTTCTCGTTTTGTGGTGTCTCTTGGTTGGGCCGCCCGGTTGGAAAGGGCCCTTATTGCCTTCTTTTTAGATGAGCACGCTAAAAATAACTATATTGAAGTGGCACCGCCTCTTATGGTGAATAAACAAACCATGACCGGCACCGGACAATTGCCTAAATTTGAAGAAGATTTATTTCGCCTTCAAGACTGGGAATATTATCTTATTCCCACGGCTGAAGTACCATTAACCAATTTGCATGCCGGTGAAGTACTTGATGAAGATATGCTTCCTCGTGGCTATTGTGCACAAACCCCTTGTTTTCGCTCCGAAGCAGGTTCCTATGGTAAGGATACCAAGGGACTTATTCGCCAGCACCAATTTTATAAGGTAGAGATGGTGCGCTTTGCCCACCCCGAAGATTCCTACAATCAATTGGAATTAATGCGAAATCATGCTCAAAGCTTGCTTGAAAAGCTGGGTCTTGCCTACCGTACTATTGTATTATGTACAGGCGATATGGGCTTTGGTTCCACTAAAACTTACGATTTGGAAGTGTGGTTACCCGGACAAAATGCCTATCGTGAAATTTCTTCGTGCTCCAATTGTGGAGATTTTCAAGCTCGTCGTGCTGATATACGCTTTCGCCCCAAAGCTGGTGGAAAGCCGCAATTTGCTCATACATTAAATGGCTCTGGCCTTGCTGTGGGCCGTACTTTGGTGGCTCTTTTGGAAAATGGACAGCAAGCTGATGGCTCTGTGGTACTGCCGGATGTGTTGGTGCCGTATATGGGTGGTGTAAAAATTATTAACTAACAGGCTGTTCAAAAAGGGTAGTCTACTGCGTCA
>CAYJDE010000214.1:0-4085 GCA_964368805.1 uncultured Desulfovibrionaceae bacterium | reverse complement strand
CCCCTCTCAGGAAAAAGAATTCATCTGGGTTTACTTAATGATTTTTATACGCAGGCCTTTTTATTGGACTGTTATGTTCTAAAATCAGGAGGATTTATGAATAATCGTTATCTGAGTATGTTACGCCAAGTGAAAAGCACAGCCATGGCCACAGTCGATGCCCATGGTATGCCGCAAGTTCGCATTATTGATGTGATGTTAGTAAGGGACAATGCGCTTTATTTTTGTACAGCACGGGGCAAAGATTTTTATAAAGAATTGCGTGCCACACATCGTGTTGCTATAGTAGGCATGACCAAAGATTATCAAACTATACGTATTACAGGAGAAGTACTCCATTTAGGGCCTGATAAGGATTTGCTGGAAGCTATTTTTACCGATAATCCGGCTATGCAAGAAGTGTATCCCCATGAATCGCGCTATATACTTGATGTTTTTTGTGTTAAAGATGCCAGTATTGAGTTTTTCGATTTATCCGCTTTGCCTTTATCACGCAGCTATGATGTGCTTGGTACGGCAAAAGTGCTCACGAAAGGTTTTTTGATCAGTAGTGCTTGTATTTTTTGTGGGCAATGTGCAGAAATATGTCCGCAAAAATGTATATTGCCATCGGAAACGCAGTATGTAATCACGCAAGGTCAATGTTTGCATTGTGGCTTGTGCGCAGAAAACTGTCCAGAAAATGCTATTAAAAGGTTGTAACAGATAAGAAAAAGACTTTTTGTCAAAAAACTTTTAAAGCAGACTTGCAACAGGCTGGTACTATATGTTTGGTGATGTTTTAGATATTTTAGTAAAAGAAAAACAATTTTTTGTGCAGTTATTTATTGAACACTTGCAAATATCTTTAAGTGCTGTGCTTATTGCCAGTATTTTTGGAGGCTTGTGTGGCATTCTTATCAGTGAATATAAAAAAGCCTCTCAAGCCACTTTAGGGACAGTCAATTTTCTTTATACTATTCCCTCCATCTCTATGCTGGGTTTTCTTATTCCTTTTTCAGGTATTGGTAATGCTACTGCTATAATAACATTAACTATTTATGCTTTATTACCCATGGTACGCAATACGTATACAGGTATTACGCAACTGGATGGCGCCATTATAGAGGCTGCTGAAGGCATGGGAAGTACTAGATTGCAATTGCTGTATAAAATTAAGCTACCTTTGGCTTTTCCCATTATTTTTTCCGGCATTCGTAGCATGGTAACCATGACCATTGCCTTGGGCGGTATTGCCTCTTTCATAGGGGCCGGTGGCCTTGGGGTGGCTATTTATCGTGGTATTACAACCAATAATGCTGCGCTGACCATGGCAGGAAGCTTACTTATTGCCCTACTAGCCCTTGTTATGGATTATATTTTAGGCATACTTGAAAAAATATTTGCAAAAAGGCCAAAGTCTGAACAAAAAAACAGTTTTTTTATAAAAAGAAGTGGTACTGTAGCGGCGGTTGGCCTAACTGTAGTGGCTGTGATCTTTTGTGCCAATCTTTTCTTTTTAAATACAGCAAAAATGGTACATATTGCTACTAAACCCATGACAGAGCAGTATGTTTTATCAGAAATGCTCGCTTTACTCATAGAGCAAGAAACAGACTTGCAGGTAAAGCTTACTCAGGGCGTGGGCGGTGGTACAGCTAATATTCATCCGGCCATGGAGCAAGGCGAGTTTGATATGTATATCGAATATACGGGCACCGGCTGGAACATGATTTTAAAAAGAACAAATCTCTATTCAGAAAATTTGTTTTCGGAATTACAACAAAACTATATGCAAAATTATGCCATGCAATGGGTTGGTATGTTTGGATTTAATAATACTTTTGGTATTGCGGTGCGTAGTGGCATAGCTCAAAAATATAATGTAAAAACCTATTCAGATTTACAAGCCATAGGAAATAAACTTGTTTTTGGCGCAGAGTACGATTTTTTTGGCCGTGAAGATGGCTTTGACATGTTACGCAAGCGATATGAACTTACTTTTGCTGACACCATGGATATGGATATTGGATTGAAATATCAAGCCATAAATCAGGGGAAAATTGATGTAATGAATATTTTCACCACAGATGGACAGTTAAGTGTCTCGGATGTGGTGGTGCTAGAAGATGATAAGCACATGTATCCTTCTTATTTGTGTGGCATTATAATACGCATGGATGTACTTAAAAAGTATCCGGAACTTACTAAGGTTTTTGATTTACTTGCCGGGCGTATTTCCGATAAAGACATAACCTCTATTAACTATCAAGTGGAAAGCCTTGGCAAAACCCCACAAGATGTGGCCAAAGCCTTTTTGCAACAATTGGGCCTTTTAAAGCCTTTGGAGTAAGACAGGTGAATACAATAATACGCTATGAACATGTAGGAAAGCAGTATGACGCACATACTGCATTGAAAGATATTACACTTTCCATAGAACATGGAGAATTTATTACCATTATTGGTTCTTCAGGTTGCGGAAAAACCACGCTGTTAAAAATTCTTAATGGTTTGGTTTCTCCCACAAGCGGTGATGTTTTTGTACACGGGCAAAATGTAAAAGAAAAAAATATCATCGAACATCGAAGAAATATTGGCTATGCCATTCAGGGTAATGTACTGTTTCCGCATATGACTGTGGCGCAAAATATTACGTATGTGCCGAACCTAAAGGGAAAGCGTAGTAAGAAGGAAGATGAGGCCCTTGTGGCCCATTGGCTACAAATGTTGGGGCTTGAAGCCAATTGTAAAGACCGTTACCCCGATGAACTGTCAGGGGGACAGCAGCAACGCATTGGTATTGCACGGGCTTTAAGTGCCAGTCCACAAATTTTACTTATGGATGAACCTTTTGGGGCTGTTGATGAAATTACACGCACCCAACTGCAACAAGAGCTGAAAGAGATACATGCAAAAACGGCAGTAACTATACTTTTTGTCACACATAACATCTCTGAAGCACTGCTGCTTGGCACAAAAGTGCTGATTATGGATAAGGGAAGCGTACAGCAATTTGATACACCACATGCCATTATGCATACTCCTCAGACGGATTTTGTGCAGCAGTTGCTGAGTAACAGGTGCTAACAGGCCGTTAAGGCGCTAACCATATACAATAATTACATAGGGTTCTTTTAAATGGTTTTGAAATGTGAGAAGATTTGTGAAAATACACTATTTTTTATTCTTTTTAGTGCTTTTGGGGCTTTTTTACGCTTTGGAAGCATAGAAGGGTTTATGCTCTTAGGGCAAGACTTTGCATTAACATGGGGTGTTTTTATAATAAATGTTATGGGATGCGCTTTTTTTGGTGCTGGCTGGGTGTATACTCAAGATAAAGAATTTTTAGCACGCTTGATTTTAGTGGCTTTTTTAGGGTCCTTTACCACATTTTCTACGTATATTTATGATATATATTTTTTTATGGAGCAAGAGCAGTACGTGCTTTTGCTCAGCAATACTTTTTTACAATTGGTACTGGGAATAGTTTTTTTGCGCTTAGGCATGTATATCATGAAGCGTTTTCAACAGAATAAATATAGGAAGCGTACTTAGGAGTGACAGTCTATTGCCTCATGTGACTATTATCAGCCCACAGAAAGTGAGCAAGCCCCGCAGGGGAGCGAGCTAAAGGCAAGCATGGATTTACTCCATGCGTCGGCGACGCTTGCGTTATCTAGTAACCTGTTTTCAACGGGTTGCTAATAGGCTGGCAGGGGATAGCTGCTTGTGAGAAGTGTTTGTAGGCACTTTTTTCCTAAAAAACATGGCATATTTTTTGCATACCGTTTTAGTTGTAGTGTTAACTTTTTTAGGAGGTATGCACAAATGGAAATAGGAAGCTTAGGTTCTAGTGGTGTGCAAGGGGTTGATAGTTTTGGCTCTTTGCAGACGGCGAAAAAGGAAGAAGAAAAATCGGCGGGGGACAGGGTAAATATTTCAGATGAGGCTAAATATTTATATGCCGAGATGCAACAAAACGGCGCAGAAGCAGAAGAAATAGCTGCGCAAGATGCTGAAAATGGTTTACTAGATAATGCTGAAGCTGCAGCCAAACAGTCAGATGTTGTGGGTCAATCAGAAGACGCTTCTGCGCAGGCTAA
>CAYJDE010000213.1:0-4124 GCA_964368805.1 uncultured Desulfovibrionaceae bacterium | reverse complement strand
TTTTCATTGGCCTTAATTTCTTTTGGTACACCTATTATCATGATGATTCTCCTAAAAATGGTTATGATTTTATTGAGTACTTTGAATGCAAAGTCACAACTATATACTGTATAGCAAAGGATGTGCCAAAGTAGAAAGATAGAATGGTTTTATTGAAAAAAAACTATGCTTGTGAATTTGTTAACATTATTTTAGGGGGCGGCGAAGGCTAAAAAAACTGTGCGTTCTCTTCAAAAAAATAGATACTGCAAAAACGCATTGCTTTTTAGATGTTCTCTGTATAAGCTTAATGCATATTTGCATTGGCGATGCAGTGTGGCATCGTTCGAACCGTTTTATATGAGGTGGGTATGACAAAAGCAATGACTATAAGCTTGGACGAAAAGGAACAAGAAGTTCTTTTAGACTCCATGCATGATGGTATTTGGGTTATTGATTCCCAAGGTATTACTTTGCGCATTAACAATGCTATGGAACGTATTGCCGGTATCAAGTCTGAAGATGTCATTGGTAAGCACGTGACTACGGCCATGCGTGATTTGAAATTTACAGCTTGCGTAACATTACGAGCTTTAGAAGAGAAGCGCACAGTAACCATGTTTGATGATTATGCCAATGGACGGCGTTGCTTGAATACCAGTACACCTATTTTTGATACTGAGGGTAATGTCTGGCGTGTTATCGCTTCTATCCGTGATATTACAGAACTTGACAGTATGCATGCACGGCTTTCAGACTTGGAACGTGCCAATCAGAATTATAAAACGCAATTGGAATCGTTCGATAATCACGGTATTGTAGGTATCAGTGAGGCTAGTGCAGCTTTACGAAAAAATATACTTAAAGCTGCAAAAAGTGATGCTTTATGCCTTATTTTAGGAGATACCGGCACAGGAAAAAGTCTTACGGCCAGACGTATTCACGAACATAGCACCCGAGGGGCAGCAGGGCCCTTTGTGGCCTTGAATTGTGGGGGGATTCCAGCACAATTGGTAGAATCGGAACTTTTTGGTTATGAACGTGGTGCCTTTACGGGGGCTTTGCGTGAAGGCAAGAAGGGGGTATTTGAATTGGCCGCCGAAGGAACGCTTTTTTTAGACGAAGTGGCAGAGTTGCCTCTTCCTATGCAGGCTACTTTATTACATGTGCTGGACGATGGCTCTTTTCGTCGTGTGGGTGGTTCCAAAGAGCTTAAAAGTGATGTGCGTATTATTGCTGCTACGAACAAAGATTTGGAAGATATGGTGGTGCAAGGGACTTTTCGGGAAGACTTATTTTATCGTTTGCGAGTGCTTTCTGTAAAAATTCCTTCTTTACGTCAACGCCCTGAAGATATTCCCGAACTTATGTATCATTTTTTGCAAACCTTAGAAGGCGATGAGGAAAAGCACCGGAGTTTTGCCCCTGCGGTGATTTCGGCACTTATGGCCTATACTTGGCCGGGAAATATTCGTGAATTGCGTGGTATTGTGCAATATTTACATACCATGACTGAAGGAAGTATTTTCCGAATGGAAGATTTACCTAGCTATTTTTTGGCAGACTTACCTGTAGATAAAGTCCCTTTATATCCGCATGCTTCCAGTCTTAAAGAAGCAGTAGAACATGTGGAGAAAAATCTTATTAGTACAGCTTTACGCGAACTTGGCAGTACCTATAAAGCGGCAAAACGCCTTAAGGTGAGCCAATCTACCATAGTGCGTAAAGCGCAGAAATATTGTATTAACTTGAATAACGTCAATGATGATGTGTAGAAGGCTGGCAAAGTAGAAAATTTTAGGGGGAACTTTTTAAAAAAAGTTCCCCCTTGTGCAAAGTGAGAGTTTTGCACAAGTGTTTTACATCACAATTGTGCAAAGCTACTTTAAAGCAGACTATTTCTTACTACGATATTTTACATATTCTGTTAAATCAGAATCACCTAAGATAAGATAGGCACGGTCATTTGTTGGGAAGTTACGCATATCATTCCAGCGTGTGACGTAAAAGATGGCACCAAGGACAACCCAAGCAATAAGCGCATAGGCAGACTCTTTACCGATGCATGCAGGTGAAAAAGGTAGGGTAAGCAGGCCAAGGCAGAAAAGTGAGCTGATGCATCCCAGTACGGAGCAGCGCACCATCCAAGGATTTTCGTTTTTATCACGGGAAAGAATTTTGTAAGCGGCCCAAGAAGCGAAAAGGTAGGCGATGATGGTGCCAATGGCGGACATGCTTACTACCCAGTCTAGTACTTCACGTCCAAAGAAGGGCGCAAGCAAAACGAAGACTAAGGTGAAGAGGAGAGCATTTTTGGGGGTCTGATGTTTCTTATCAATTTTGGCAAACCATGTGGGCAGAATGTGCGCACGGCCCATGCTGAACAGTAGGCGAGAGCTGGCCACATAAAAGCCATTGATGCCGGTAAGAATGCCGGCCACTACGGCCATGGCAAGAAATACTGTACCATAAGAACCCAAAGCCAATTCAGCCACATAGCCTGTATGCCAAGGCGTATCTAACTTAAGAAGGTCGGGATAGGGAATTACAATACCTACAGAAATGGTTACAAGGGCGTACACAAAAATACCGCAAGTAATGGCAAGCACCATGAGTTTAATGGCTTTTTCTGCGGAAAAGTTAAATTCCTCTGCCGCTTGCGGGATAGTGTCAAAGCCTACGTACAGCCATGGCGCCACAGCGATGACGGCAGCAATGCTTGCTAATGCACTACGTCCATCGGCAAAGAGAGGGTCAAGATTAGAAAGCATGGTGGTTTCTGCAGTAAAAGAACCAAAACCAAGCGCTGCTACGCCCACAGCCAGCATGACGGCTAGAGCCACTTGAATTTTACTTATAATGTCGGCACCAATCATATTGAGAATGCCAAAAACAATAAGGACGCCTTGTAGGAAGAGTAATTCTCCCAAAAAGACGTCCCAGCCTGCAATGACATAAAGATGTCCGAAATTGAGCACATGCGGCATCAGAAAGCGGGTGAGTAGCACTAATGCTGTGGCATTTAAGGCGATGATAGATAGATATCCAAGCACCATGGCCCACCCACAAACAAAGGATGCTAAAGAACCAAAAGCGGCATAGGCATAAGCAAATGCGCCGCCGGCCACGGGGTATTTACCCACTATTTTTCCATAGCTGATGGCCACAAACATAAGCAAGATGCCCCCAATGGCAAAACCTATACATGCGGCCAAGGGGCCAGATTGGGGTAAAAAGCGCAAACTTGGCATAACAAAAGCTCCCCAACCGATAATGGACCCGAATGCTAGGGCCCAAGTGGCTAAGGGAGACATGGTTTTGTTTAAGTGCGCTCTTTCTTCAGTACCTGACGGGTTTTGTGTTGTACTCATTAAAAACAACTCCTACTAAAAGTTTTACCGGTTAAGGGCATGAATACTTAGCTTTATTTTTCTGTATCGTCTTCATGCACCCAAATGCTATATGCTTGTATTTGTCTTTAAGTTATCTTTGAGCAAAAGTTGTACCAAAAAATCTTACGCACTAAGTCTTTTTGTTCTTTTTTGAACAAGCGTGTCTCTAAGTGCGTGTATTCAAGAGAGAGAAAAAAATTCCTTAAGATTTTTTTGTCGATGAGAAGTCTTTTTTTTGTGCAGATGTATTGTGTAGTATTAGAGAAGGGGTAATGCATTTGTGCATTGTTTTATTCTAATTTTTTTGTAAGGGGTAAAATTAAAAGAAAAATAATGATGCAATAATACATTGGCTTAGCATGTGCACTTATTTAAAATTTATTTTACTATTTTTTATACAATAAAAACAACGCAATAAAACTATTTATAGATGAAAGAGTACGATGCAAAAACAACTTGAAGGGGAAGGGGGAGGGCAAGGCATGGCCTTTAGATAGTGCCGACATTATCTAGCAGGCTGTTGGAAAAGTGCACTCTACGGGGCAGAGAAAAAGCACACAACGTATATATGGAAACGCTGATTAAATGTCTTTTTGCCCACTAACTGCGTCAGACTCATCTTACTAAGACTGTATGTATGTCTATATACTATACACCCTTAGCAAAATTCGTCTTCCTTGTTAAAGAACAAAAATTCTATTTAATCAGCGCTTCCTTATGTCTAATGTGCTGTGTATCTAGATTTTTTTTGAT
>CAYJDE010000212.1:0-4238 GCA_964368805.1 uncultured Desulfovibrionaceae bacterium | reverse complement strand
AAAGTACAATCTACTTCGTCAGACGTGTTTTTTGCTTATGGCATGGACCATAAGAATCCTATGCCATAACAAAAAACTTTGTCTTTCTCGTATCTTACACATTTAAATAACCTGTAGGAAAACGTTGAAAAAGTACAATCTACTTCGTCAGGTTTGAAGGGGATTGCTTTTTATTACGGCATGAACCACAAAAGGTTAACCAACCTATAGTAAAAATCACGAGTAAACGAAGGCGGGCTTCGCTTACTCGTGATTATCTGTCATGATGGCACTTATACCTTTTTTGTATGCTTAATACAACTGATAAATAGCTAAAAATGGCAGTTTAAAATGCGCGTGCTTCTGGGTCAAAGTCTTCGCTTACTATCAGTACGCCACGCTCACATTGGAAGAGGGAAAAATATTCACCATCAACGGTTTTTTTGGCCTTAGTTAGCACTTCTTCCCAGACTTTCCAATAGGTGACATCTTCTGGGCCAAGGGCTAAAATTTTAATTTGCTCCTTGGTGATGCCCCATTTTGTTAAATCCAAACTTCGTGATACCCATTGTGGAGTGAGTGAGTTTTTTTTCATGTAACACCTCCAAAGTTATATTCTCTGAACTTTCCCTTAACGATTTGCTAAAGGGGTATTATGTCACACTATACTAGAATCTCTGTAACTATATTGCATTTATGGCAATACTTTTAGGGAAATCATGCACTTATTGAAAAAAAACAAAATAGCGGTGCTAAGGAATGGGGAGAGTGGGGAGTGTAGGAAAAAAAAGTACTTCCTTATTCTTAGTAGATAAGTCGACTTTTACTTTTGTCAATGGGAATTCTTATGAAAAGGTAAAATAAGATTTTTGTACAATGCATTGTGCGCAGTTTTTTGGAGCGTTGGCTATAGTATAGTCAACGCTCCATGAGACCCTACGCAATGCATTGCGCAGAGGTCTCATTATGCACGAAATACATTATGCGGCATAAAGTAGGCCAAAGAAATTCCAAATGGGATACATAACGCATGTGAAAAAGAGCACGGTGCAAATGATTTTAATAATATTAAAGCCTATAAACTCTTTCATGGAAATCATACCATAGCCATAGAGAAGCAGATACGGTGCTACTTGAAAGGGAAAAAGAATAAGGTCACAAGAAGCCACAAGGGTCATAATGGCAGCCATGGGGTTAAGGCCAAGGTCTACCCCTACTTGAGCGAAGGGATATGAGAGCCCAGCCATCATAGCATACGGCGTCATAAAAAAGTTTGCGGCAGCACCGCAAGCCATCATGATAACAAGGGAGAACAAAACAGGAGTATCTTTTAGTATGGGGGTAATGCTAGTGGATATAATATTTCCAAAGCCAAGTTCTCCTCCTACGGTGCCTATGCCAAGGCAGCTTACCATGAAGAAAAAAATGCTAAAATTTGTTTTGTTAATGGCCTGCGTGGTGCCTACTTTTACAGCTGGTAAAAAGAGAAGATAAGGTAAAGTCATAAAACCATAAGCAGCAGGGTAGCCATGCCAAGGTACAGTAAATAAGTAGGCCATAAGCACAACAATAACAGCGATGGAAATTTTTTCTTTGGAAGAGAGAGGGCCCAAGTCGCTGTAGGCTTTTTCAAAATATTCCTTACCGCCTTCAAGTACCACATCTTTTGCTTTAAAGAGACGAGAAAAAATCCATAATAGCCCTAAAAAAAGAAAGAAAATGATACCATTATAAAAAAGCATCTCATACCAAACGGCTGTAAAGCCTGGAATAACTTGCCGTACACCTTCTTCGGCTAAAGCTAAGAATCCGGGATTGTATAAAAAACTGCTAGGTGCGCCTTGACCACCAAGCATAATGGCAAAGCATAATAAGGCACTTTCTTTAGAAGGTTTTAGTTTAATGGCTACTATGATGCCGTAACCCAAAACCATCATAACAATAAAGGCTTGGCAAAAAGTTATGAAGTTAATGATAGAGCCTGCGATAAATACACCGTACATAACCCCCGTATAGCTTGCGCCGCATTTAAGTACGCACCAATAGGCAATTCTGGCTAGTAAGCCGCACTCTTCCAAAGCATTGGCTAAAATCATAGCTCCAAGCATCATCCAAATGGTATTGCTGGTCCATGCGCCAAAGGCTACATCTTGTGGGACGATGCCGCTAAGTAAGTACATGGTAGGAAGTAAAATGGCAGGAATAATGGTGTCAAAAAATTCTAATGCTACACAAAGCATACAAAAAAGTGTTATAGCAAAAAAAATGCGTAACTCATAAGTATACGCTTCTGTAATGGGGATTAAAAAAAATGAAAGAGGTAAGCCTAAAACAATACCTAGGCGTAGTATAGATATTTTTGAAATATGTACTACCATTAACTTCTCCAAAGGTCAAAAAAATTACGAAAAAAGTAATAAATTACAAAAAACTGTCATTAATAGCGTGATTGTGCAATCTTTACGCATGTCATTACGCAAAAAAATCCTAATACTAATGAATTGTTAATATTAACCGCTACAAGGCAGATTAATGATGCGTATTTACCAGTTACGATTATTCTGCTAAAACCTTACCGTTTTTTAACACATAATATTGTATGCATTTACGGTCTTTTTTCGAGTAATTTTGCACATAATCATAGGTTACTTCCACATTTTTATTATAATTATTCCCAAAGAGGCTTTTAGCTCGAAACTCAGAAGCAATAATGTATAAAGGGACATGGCTTTCTTTAAGGCGTACGGTGATGGTTTTTTTAGGCGTATTAGGCAGTTGCCACCCAACATATTTTCCTTGTACTGTCACGGAATCATATTTTTCTGCAGGGCAATACTCTTCAGGAGAACGCGAAAAAGCGTGGGAGATAAAAAAAGATGTAGATAATACAATGGTAGAAAAAGACATAAAGAACATTTTCATGAGGGGAAAGGGAGGTACATATTTTTTAAGAATTCCTTTTTCTTTTTTTAGCATAATTTTTTCCTTAGGTTAGTATGTTAAGCGAGATTGCAACGCTTCTATTAAAATTTTGCGTAAAGGTGTAGATGGATTTTCTTTACGCTCTATGCAGTAAAAACTGCGCTTAAAACACATGTTTTTTATGGGCACCACAAAGAGCATGCCAAGTTTTACCTCCAGTTCAATGGTACAAGGGGATAAACACGATAAAGTGCCGCTATTTTGCAATACGTGTTTAATGGCATCAGTGTGGGTAAGTTCTAAATGCTGTGCAGGGCGCAGCCCCAAGGGCGTAATGTTTTTCAAAAAATTTTCCCGTGTTCCTGAACCTACTTCACGAAGAAGCCATAGATGCTGCATAAGGTCTTCAATTTTTTGCGGTTTGGAAGCTAGTTTTTTGTCTGAAGTAACAATAACCAAATCTTCACTGCCAATATAGGTAATGGCAAGGTCTATAGTGCTTACATCGCCTTCCACAAAGCCCAGATCTAATTGAGAATTTTCTACTTTGCGTATAATTTCAAAAGTATTGTCCGTATGGCAGTCTAATTCCACCTGCGGGTATTGCTTTTTCATATTGTACAAAATTTGTGGTAATACCCAATTGGCTAGGGTGAGGGAGGCCCCTATAAAAAGTTTCCCCATGAGTTCTTCTGTGGAAAGGAGGGCAAGAACATTGTTGAGTTGGTGATATAAGGGCTCTAATCTTTTTTGCAGGATTCGCCCTTTTTCATTAAGGCGAATACCACGCCCTACACGATCAAATAGTTCTATGCCTATTTCATCTTCTAAATCACGTAAGGTACTTGATATGGCGGCTTGCGAGACAAAGAGTTTATGGGCCACATCACGCATATTAGGCGTTTGAGCCAAAGTTAAGAAAACCTCAATGTAACGCAGCTTCATATGGCCTCTTTAATATTTGTTTTAAGTATGATGCAATTTTGCCTTATACTTCGTTGTTCATGTTGCATTATTGCGTGGCCTTTTACAGTAAAAGAATTCTAGCAAATAGTTAAATTATACTTAAGATAAAGTATGTTATGTGGAAAAAACATTGCTAGAAAGAAAGTGTTTTTATCAGCAAAATGTTAAAGTTTATTCAGTTGTGCAAATATCGTTCTACCAGCTAGTTGCTAGAGTTACTTGTGGCTAGTCTAGTATGCCACAGGATGTGGCAAGCCCCGCAGGGGAGCAAGCCAAAGGCAAGGCGAAATTTACTTTCGACGCTGCCGACGCTTGCGATAAGCTTGCGTCGCATAGGACATGCGACCAAGCGTTATGCGACTGTTCAAAAA
>CAYJDE010000211.1:0-4249 GCA_964368805.1 uncultured Desulfovibrionaceae bacterium | reverse complement strand
CAAAATACAGAGGGTGTATTTTGCCGGCATTTTATAATACAAAGTGTTGATTTAAAAATATTTGCTACATCTTACATGGGTAAGATATTTTTGCCGTATTTTTCATTAATGACCAATGCAGCTGCCTCATAAAGGGCAAAACTGCCGCAAACAATGCCCACATAACCGGCAACAACATGTATTGCATGGGAGCCAGTAAAGTTTGCCGCTGCAAGCAGTGCAAAAAGAATGGTCAAAGAAATAAACACAAGCTTGCCAATAAGCTTCCCGCCAAGGGTAGCAAAGGTAAGCAAAGCTGTAAAAATACCCCACATGGTCAGGTACCACCCCATAGCAGTGGGTGTTGCAGCTGGTAAACCTAGATGCGGAGCTGTCCAAATAAAGACAAGGGTGAGCCAAAAAGCACCATAGGAAACAAAGGCAGTACTACCAAAAGTATTACCGCGCGACCATTCCATACAGCCTGCGATAATTTGGCTAAGGCCACCGTAAAAAATACCCATGGCCATAATCATGACGTTTAACTCAAAAAAACCGGCATTATGAATGTTTAAAAGTATAGTGGTCATGCCAAAAGCCGCAAGACCAATAGGGGCTGGATTTGCTGTAGTATGTACTTGTGTCGACATAGGTTCTCACAATATTCATTAAAATTTATAAGCAATAGCTTACTGCAAGTAAGCGCTACTCTTCATTAAAAAAACACAAAATTCTTGAAAAGGAAATCTCTGCACAATTTTACTGCTGATTAATTTTTTCTTGAGAGGGAAAGCTTCTTAGAAAAAAAGTTTCCCCTCTCAAGCTCTTCCTTTCAAAAAATGCAATTGCGTTAGCATGTTATCTTGGAAGGAAACATTGTGACGCATAAAAATTGTATAAGAAAACATCTTACCAAAGCAATGCATTGCATCGGTATTTTCTTAAACAGATTATCCTTCAATTAACTGTCGTCAACGGCTCAAGACCCCCTACGCAATAAATCACGCAAAGGTCTCCAATGGTCTGTTAATATCTGTAATGCTCTGCCTTATAAGGGCCATGCACTTGTACACCGATATAGTCAGCCTGTTCTTGGGTAAGCACAGTCAATTTTACCCCAAGACGTTCTAAGTGTAAGCGGGCCACTTCTTCGTCTAATTTCTTAGGCAAGATGTACACTTTATTTTCTAGATGATTACCAGCGGCAAGGCTCATTTGGGCAAGCACTTGGTTGGTGAAGCTATTGGACATAACAAAGCTAGGGTGGCCTGTGGCGCAACCAAGGTTTACAAGCCGTCCTTCTGCAAGCACAATGATGGAACGACCGCTTTTTAAGGTCCATTTATCCACTTGTGGCTTAATGTTAATGCAGCTTACGCCGGTGGTGGACTCCAAATAATTCATTTCAATTTCATTATCAAAATGGCCAATATTACAAATAATGGCTTCATCCTTCATGCTTTCCATGTGAGAAGCGGTGATAACATGGTAGTTGCCTGTGGCAGTTACATAAATATCGCCTTCACAAAGAGCCTCTTCCATGGTGGTTACTTCAAAACCTTCCATGGCCGCTTGCAGGGCGCAAATGGGGTCAATTTCTGTAACAAGCACCCGAGCCCCATAAGAACGCATGGAGTGTGCGCAGCCTTTACCCACATCACCATAGCCAGCCACAACCACTACTTTACCAGCAATCATAATGTCTGTAGCACGCTTAATGCCATCAGCCAAAGATTCGCGACAACCATAAAGATTATCAAATTTAGACTTGGTAACAGCGTCGTTAACATTGATGGCGGGGAAGAGCAATTTGCCTTCTTCAGCCAATTGGTACAAGCGATGCACGCCAGTGGTGGTTTCTTCAGAAACGCCTTTAATTTTCGCCGCCACTTTTTGAAAACGCTCTTTATCATGGGCATAAGAAGCAGCAATACGATCCATAATAATTTGAAATTCTTTATTGTCGTATTTTTTTTCCAAAATAGCCGGATTCTTTTCGGCTTCCACGCCTTTATGCACCAATAAGGTTACATCGCCGCCATCATCCACAATAAGGTCTGGGCCAGAGCCATCAGGCCAAGTTAAGGCCATTTCAGTGCACCACCAGTATTCTTCTAAAGTTTCCCCTTTCCAAGCAAAAACTTTAGCATAACCTAGCTCAGCAATGGCAGCAGCAGCATGGTCTTGGGTAGAAAAAATATTGCACGAAGCCCAGCGAATGTCGGCACCCAAAGCGTGAAGGGTTTGAATAAGCAAAGCGGTTTGAATGGTCATATGCAACGAACCGGTGATTTTTAAGCCTTTAAGAGGTTTACTTTCACCGTACTTAGCTATGCATTGCATAAGACCCGGCATTTCACGCTCCGAAAGTTGCATTTCTTTCTTACCAAAATCTGCTTGCGACATGTCTGCCACTTTATATTGCAGGCTTAAATCAAGTGCTTGTACATTTGCCATGGGGGAACTCCTTATATTTCCTTTTTTGCTAAGGCCAAGAAAAGGCCAAGATTATTTTGCAAGGCTTTACGCTGTATATGCACAAGTGTTAAGCCCGCTTCATTAATAAAATGGGTTAAGGTTGGTTGGCTAAAGCCAAGCCAACGATCACCATATTTTTCACGCATGGCTTCATTGCCATGCTTATCAAAATCTGCTATAAAAACAAGACCTTGTTCACATAAAATCCGTTGTACTTCTTTCAAAGTATGTACGGGGCTTGAAAGATGATGTAAAACCAAATTAATGCAGGCAAAATGTGCCTCGCCATCACGCAAAGGTAGGTGATCTAACTCACCAATGCGTAAAGAGACACGGGCATGGTCTTGCTCTGCATACCCTTCAAAGCGACGACGTGCCAGCTCCAGCATTCTTGGGCTTCCATCTACGCCCACCACAGTTTGTGCATGGGGTAACAATTTTTCCAGCACCGAACCTGTGCCGCAACCTAAGTCCACCGCCAAAGCACAGTCCTTTGGTACTGCTGCGCACACGGCCTGTGCCAAAGCAAAATCACCCAAAATTTCTTCATTAAGCATATCCCAATCTTCAGCAATAGCATTGAAAAATTGGCGTGTTTTTAAAGCCCTTTCTTCCAAACAGCGTGCCGCATGATGGATATCGTGCTGCATGGCTGCGCTGGCATCAATATGGGGCATGATGCTTTCTATAAATGTGTGCGCTTCTCCGCCCTTGGTTACAGAATAAAATACCCATAAACCATCACGCCGCCATTGCAATAAATGCGCTTCTGTGAGAATTTTTAAATGCCGAGAAATGCGTGATTGGCCCATTTGCAAAATACCCACCAATTCATTGACGGAAAGTTCGTAATGATACAAAACATGCAACAGACGCAATCGGGTTTCATCGGCTAAAGCTTTAAAATAGGTAAGTGCTATGGACATATACTCCTCAAGATGCTTATCAAGAAAGCTTGATTTACATATCCGTATTTCAAGATATATGCAAGTAAAGAATATTATATAATATATAAGATGGGTTATAGTGACTCTTTGGGGGAATTTTTTCTGGAGGAGCTTTTTTTAGGAAAAAAAAGCTCCTCCAGCCCCCTCAAAAAAACCACTTATGCATATGATTATATATCTTTGTATTTTACACGCATATATTTCAAAAATATTCTGAATAATACCAACAGCAAAAATTGGAGATAGACATGGAAGAAATAAAGCAAATAAAAAAAATATGTTATAGAGCATGGCAAAGGCAATTACTTTCTGGCTTCAATGGCAATGTTTCTTTGCGTCAAGGACATGAAATATTTATTACCCGTAGTGGTGCTGCCAAAGGCGCTTTAGGACCTGACGATTTTTGTGTGTTAAATCTTGCAGGAGAGCTTATCTCTGGTCAACGCCCTTCTTCCGAAGCATCCATGCATGTGGAGATTTATGCCATGCGCTCCGATGTACAGGCCATAGTACATTGTCATCCACGCCATCTTTTAGCTTTGGAAATATATCTCTCCGGTATTTGTACTTCTGCGCCAAGTATTCAGGAAAATTTTTTAAAGATACCAGTATTTGAGGCACAAATGCTCAAAGATTCTCTGGCATTTGCCCCAAACTTTGCCCCAGGCAGTGAAGATTTAGCAAAAGCTGTGGCTCAATGCGCTAAAGACCATGATGCCGTATGGATGGCCCAACATGGCCTTACTTGTGTAGGAAAAGACGGCGTAATGGCTTTAGCCTTGGCTGAAGAATTGGAGCATTTGGCAGCAGTACAATTATTGGCGGCAAAGTAATTAGGGAAACGC
>CAYJDE010000210.1:0-4313 GCA_964368805.1 uncultured Desulfovibrionaceae bacterium | reverse complement strand
TGAGTTGCGGTTGCATCCAATTCTGTTTCATAAAGGGGAGTCTCGCTAACGGCATCCGAAGCAAATGCCTTAAATGTAGCCCCTTGAGGTTCTGCCGTATTAAAAGAAATAGCATTCTCAGTAACTTCGTCGCCTTGCGTAGAGCTAGGCACAGCAAAAGCATTTTTATCCGGTACGGCTTCTTCGTGTAAAACGTCTCGTGGCTCCTGCGCCTCAGTTGCGACATGCGCACTGAATATATCGTCTTGTGACAGAAAATCTGCCTCTTCATCCATAGGCATGGACACGTATACATCATGCTCCATGGGCGGCGTTAGTGCTGCAAAATCTTCCGGTACTGTCGGTACTGATGCAATATACTCTGACACATCGGCAAAGTCTGATGAAGCATCTTCCGCTCGTTCTACAGCGGTGGAGAAGGTCTGCTCTGCCATGGCGGCAACGCTTGGTGAAGCAGCATCATCTCTATACGCCAAGGGAGCACTTTCAAAATCTACAGCATAGGAAGGGGCAGCAGATGCTTGCTTTACATGCACCGGACTGCGCAAAGGTTGATACATATATCTTTCCAGACTGCGCTGATACTCTGACCATCCCTCTTCAAAGGGTGCAAAAGAAGCAAAAATATGGCGACATTGGGCCATTTTAGCGTCAATATTATCTATATAATGCAAAAGCATGGCTTCAGGAGTATGAGGAAGGCGGGCAGAACCAAATTCATAGGTGCCATGATGGCTTAAGATAAGGTGCTTAAAATGCTGTATATACGCTTCTTCAAGGCCCGAAGCAAGTAAGTGCGGTTGTAAGTGCTCAAGGGCCAAATACATATGTCCAAGCAAACGCCCTTCTGTGGTATAATCGGTGACTAACTCCGAGGAAAATTCCCAAATTTTACCTAAATCATGGAAAATGGCCCCTACCAATAAGGCTTGTTTGTCCAACTCCGGATAATGCCGCACCACATCCATGGCCAACTTGGCTACGGAAAGGCTATGTTCAAGAAGGCCCCCCCTATAGGCATGATGTATGTTTTTGGCGGCGGGGCAAGCCATCCAAGCAAAACGAATATTAGCGTCTTGAAATACGGAAAAAACAAAATCAAGCCAAGGTTTATGGGTTAACTCGTTAAGACATAAGGTCTCCAAGTCTTGCCACATTTGGTCCACTTCATAGGGGCTTGAAGGTACGTACAAGCTTTGGTCCAACATTTTGCTGTCTTCTGGGCTAAGCATGCGTAAATTTTCAATAGTTATTTGAACCTTCTCGCGATACAAATCACTGCGGCCACGTATTTCCACAAAATTTCCCGCAGGAAGTTCGGCAAAAGTTTGACTTAAAGGGCTCCATATTTTGGCTTCTACAGAGCCTGTGGCATCACGCAATTCTATTTTCCAAAAAGGCCCATTGCGAGCTTGATGTTGGGAGGCGCTGCCAAGAATATATATGCCCTGTATTTCAGTATGCGGAAGGATATTTTGTATTGCTTTGTGCTCTTGCATTTTTACCCTTTTACTTGTATTTTTTGAAAAAGTAGAAACTATGCCCCGCATGCGTTTACTGCAACCTACTGCGTGCAGATGCACACGGATACGCCCTAATGCTTATGGATGCTTACATTGTTTTGCCCCATTTTTTTCATATATACAGAAAAAAATACATCGCAAAAAGGGGCAAAGATATGGTGCATAAGGGGGATAGATTTTCCCTTTTTTTGGAGGTCTTGTCAATTGAACATTTTATTATCCAACGATGACGGCATTTATGCCGTGGGCTTGCGGGCCTTATATACCGCCTTTACCGAAGCCGGACATACGGTATATGTGGTTTCCCCCATGACAGAACAATCTGCCGTGTCCAATTCCATCACCGTCTTTCAAGCCTTACGAGCCAAAGAAATTTCTGAGGCAGGCTTTACAGGCATGGGCGTGCACGGAACCCCTGCCGACTGTGTAAAACTGGCCTTGGAGGCCCTGTGCCCCAAAAAACCGGACATTGTCATTTCCGGCATCAATGCCGGCCCCAATGCCGGTGCCGACATCCGTTATTCCGGCACCATAGCGGCGGCTTGTGAAGCAGCTTTTGCCGGCTATAAAGCCATGGCCATATCTTACGATGACTATCGTCCCACCCAGCTTTTGGATCAAGCACGCCATACGGTAACATTGGCCGAAACCATGCCATGGGATACAATTCCCTCACGCTGCGTGGTCAATGTTAATTATCCTGCTCGCCCTGTGGCACAAGCCCTTGGCGTGCGCACCTGTTTTCAAAGCTCTGCCCTGTGGGATGATGCTTATGATGAGCGTTTAGACCCCCGTGGCAACCGCTATTGGTGGCTGCACGGCAATTTACGCACAGAAAATGTGGAAGAAGGCTCTGATAGAGACCTGCTCACCAAGGGGTATATTACCGTAACCCCCATCCGTTTTGAATACACCCATACAGAATGTATGGCCACCTTGGCAGAGCACTTTCAGTCTAAATAATAGCAGTTATGCGTCTT
The DNA here is from genome assembly GCA_964368805.1 of uncultured Desulfovibrionaceae bacterium. Taxonomy (GTDB): domain Bacteria; phylum Desulfobacterota; class Desulfovibrionia; order Desulfovibrionales; family Desulfovibrionaceae; genus CAYJAD01. The sequence goes on along the minus strand of CAYJDE010000210.1, from coordinate 1,810 downwards.
TTCGACTTTGGATGGAAACCGCTTACCTTATACTGGCTCTTACATGTGCCATTGGTATAATAGTATGCAATGACCTCTTATCAATATTTTACCCCAAAAAAGAGTTAAAGGATTTTTTATCATGCGTAGTAAACAAATGACCGCCGGCCTTGAAAAAGCCCCGCATCGCTCCCTTCTTTATGCCCTTGGACTTACCCGTGAAGAAATGGATCGTCCCTTGGTGGGCATTGTCAACGGTGCCAATGAAATTGTCCCCGGGCATATCCATTTGCACCGCATTGCCGAAGCCGTGAAAGCCGGCGTACGCCTTGCAGGAGGTACCCCCTTGGAATTTCCGGCCATCGCCGTATGTGATGGCCTTGCCATGAATCATAAAGGCATGCACTTCTCCTTGCCATCTCGTGAAATCATTGCCGATTCTGTGGAAATTATGGCGTGTGCCCATCCTTTTGATGCGCTGGTTTTCATTCCCAATTGCGATAAAAGCGTGCCGGGTATGCTTATGGCTATGCTACGTCTTAATGTGCCTTCCATTCTTATCAGCGGCGGCCCTATGCTGGCTGGGCTTAAGTCTCCTCATATTGATAAAGACAGCAAAACCGACCTTATCACCGTATTTGAAGGGGTGGGGCGTGTGAAAAGCGGCCTCATGAGCGAAGAACAATTGGAAGAGCTGGCCGAAGGGGCCTGTCCCGGTTGTGGTTCCTGTGCAGGTATGTTTACCGCCAATTCCATGAACTGTCTTTCCGAAACCATTGGCCTAGCTTTACCAGGCAATGGTACCACCCCTGCGGTTATGGCGGCACGTTTACGCTTAGCCAAAAAATCCGGTATGAAAGTCATGGAACTTTTAGAAAAAAATATCCGCCCTTCGGATATTGTTACTCCTGAATCGGTGGGAAATGCCGTGGCTGTAGACATGGCCCTTGGCTGTTCCACCAATACAGTCTTGCACTTGCCCGCCATTTTCCGTGAGGCAGGTCTTGAGCTTTCTTTAGATATTTTTGACCAAGTAAGTCGCAAAACACCAAATCTTTGCAAATTGTCCCCTGCCGGTGCCCACCACATAGAAGAACTACACTTGGCCGGCGGTATTCCTGCCGTCATGGCAGAATTGCGTACTGTGGGCCTTATCAATGATACAGCCCTCACCGTCACCGGAAAAAATGTGGGCGAAAACCTTGCCGACCTCAAAGCCGGTGTAAAAAATAGCGAAGTTATCCGCAAAGTGGATAATGCTTACTCTCAGCAAGGAGGCATTGCTATTTTAAAAGGTTCGCTGGCCCCGCAAGGTGCTGTGGTAAAACAATCGGCAGTAGCAGAAGAAATGCTGTGCCGTGATGTGCGCGCCCGTGTCTTCACCAGCGAAGAAGAAGCCATGCAAGCCATTTTGGCCGGAAAAATTCAAAAAGGCGATGCTGTGGTCATTACCTACGAAGGCCCCCGTGGCGGGCCAGGCATGCGTGAAATGCTTTCGCCAACGGCAGCCATCACCGGCATGGGCCTTGGAAAAGATGTGGCACTACTTACCGACGGACGCTTTTCCGGCGGCACCAACGGCGCAGCCATCGGACATATTTCTCCCGAAGCCGCCGACGGCGGGCCCATTGGCCTTGTACGTGAAGGCGATATAATTCGCATTGATATACCTAATCGTGTACTAGATATATTGGTCAGCGAAGAAGAATTGGAGGCTCGGCGCAAAAACCATGTGCCCTTGGTCAAAGAAATCACTTCGCCTTTCTTAAAACGCTATGCCCGCTTGGTAAGTTCTGCCGCCACCGGTGCTGTGTATAAATAAGAAAACGCT
>CAYJDE010000209.1:0-4314 GCA_964368805.1 uncultured Desulfovibrionaceae bacterium | reverse complement strand
TCAAAAAAAGCTTCCCCTCTCAGGAAAAAGAATGAATCAGCGTATCCCTAATTGAGACCCTACGCAAGGAATCGCGCAGAGGTTTCAGTTTTGCGTTTTTTCTAATACCTCTAGCATGCGATGTACGTATTGATGCTTTTCGTGCAAATGCTCTTGCCAGCTTTTTTGTAGTGCTTCCTTGTGTCGTAAGGTAAGTTGCTTAAGGGCAGAAGGCAGCAATCGCGGATGCGCCAAGGTTATGGGGTCAGTAAGGTCTTGCGGAAAAATATCTAATCCTTTAGTAGCGTTGGTCCATAAAAATCCTCCCGCTGCCCACACATCAAAATGTCTTTGTGTCAATCCCCAAGGTAAAAGTAAACTGGTTACATTAAGTACGCTAAAAGCAGCGGTATACAGCAGGGGGAGCTGCGTATAATAGTCCACACTATCATGAAAAATATGGGCAGGGGCGGTGGGGAGTAATGTTTGCCATAGGGGGGCGTCTCCAAAAATAGCGGGCCAAGGTGTTGTGGTAGATTTTGCATGCATAAGAGCTTCAAGCCAGAGCACTCTGTGTCTTTGAGCGCAGTGTTCTGCCCCAAGGCCCATTTGACGTACTGCATGTCCAGGCCAAAAGGGGGAGCTGTGTTTTACAATTTGCGCTTTTATGCTTTTTTCTTCTTGATTTTCTATAGGCAAAGCTGGTTTTTCCTGCTCTAAGTTAAGATGCTGCGCCCACCAGTGGAAATCTGGTTTTATTTGTTGGGCATGGCTTGCTTCTAAAAGGGCTACCCCTTCATGAAGCAGGTTTTGCGGAACCTTTGCTGCCGCAAAAAAAGATTTTTTTTGCGGAAAAGCCGCTCTGCCTACAAAAATGCAGGATGCTTGCTGGGCCGCCGTTAGGGCTTTGGGGAAAAGGGGAGAATGTTTTTCATTGTTGCTATTGCGGTTGTGGTTTTGCGGTATTGTTTTCGTTTTTATTTCAATATCTTTGCCGTGCTTCTTTGGGGTTTCCTCCCACATGTGTTGGGCCACGGCCAAGGGTAAATGGTATACGTGAGAGGCCCCCGCATTGCGCAAATGCGGTATAAAGGAAGCATCTGTAACAAAGAGAGTCGCTTTTTTCCACCATGGTAAACGCAGACTCGCCAGTACATGCCAAGGATTATCCACAAACCAAATGGCCACGGGAATACGCAATGCTTGCAAAAGGGCAAAGTCATGCCCGTGGACGTCAAGTCCTTGTAGATTGGTGGAGAAAAAAAGGGCACATTGTTGCGGCTCACTGGCCTTGTGCTGCAACCAATGGCGTAGAGTATGCCCTTTATGGCCTGTTTGCACGCTTGTTATGCAAGGGTATGGGGCATAGCCAAGATCGGTAAAGGCTTTTTCTAATTCAATATGGAGTAATGTATTTTCAGCAGTTCCCAGTAGGACATAAGGTTTTTTTGTCTCTTGAGCCTGCGATTTGCTTTGCTCTGCCGAATTTTGCCTTTGTAAGTATTGTATGTTTTGTGTAGAAGAAACGCATTGCGCTTGATAATATATATGTTGCGCTTGACAGCATCCTAAAAGGGGAAGCCAGAAATCACTTTCTAATTCAAGGTTTTGCGTATTCCACCACACCGCAGTGAAACGTGTGCTTTGTATACGTTCTATGAATTCTTGGGCTGGTATCCTTTGCCAATGTTTGGGCAGACGCTGGGCAAATGGTGTGCTTGGGGCACCTTGCTTTTCAAAAGCATGTATTTGTTGCAAAAAACTGGGACTGTGCACAATAAAAACTGTAGCTTTAGGGCACAAAAGTTCTGGTGGTGCGCAGGGCTGCACTAAAAGAGGACCGCTGCCCAAGACAAAGTGCACCACCTCAGTCCCTGACCATTGCCATAAGCATTGATAGGCTGGAGGCCCGTCTTGTAGGGTAAGCATTTTTCCTAAAAAATTGGGTAGTTGCCTACGTTGCGGTCTTTGCGTTTGTGCTTGCAAATGCGGTAGCCCTTCTTTTTTTACATGTGATTTCAAAGTACTCTATATGCCCTACACGGTTTGTTGTTTTGTTTGCCTATGGTTGTTTGGGCTTTGATATATCACTTTTGGTTTATGCTGTTAAAGCTTCAGCGCAATGTTTTACGTCGAGAATCATGGAGCACTGACTGTAGTTTTTTTGTTGTTTTATGGGTGTAAAGGTGCCCACGCACTTTTTTCTGTGCATAATCTGCTTGGCTCAACGGGGCTTTTAGCATATATTCCCCCTTGGTGAACTTATGAAGGAATACAGAGATTATTATTTTCGCAAAGCAAAAGAGCAAAGCTATCCTGCCCGTTCAGTATATAAGCTTAAAGAAATTGATAATAAATTCAAGGTCTTTAAGCGTGGGATGAAAGTGCTTGATTTGGGCGCAGCCCCCGGTTCTTGGTCCCTTGGTGCAGCTGAAAAGGTGGGCAAGGAAGGGGTTGTTTTGGCCTGCGATATTCAAAGCACAGAGACACATTTTCCCCCAAATATAACTTTTATGCAAGAAGATGTTTTTCAGCGCTCCGTTGCATTTGAGGAAAAATTACAAAAAGTTGGTCCCTTTGATGTGGTGATGAGTGATATGGCACCACGTACCACAGGTACAAAATTTACCGACCAAACCCGCTCACTGGAATTGTGCGTGGAAGCTTTGGAGGTGGCTTGCCTTTATTTGAAGCCGGGCGGTGTTTTCATCGTGAAAATTTTCATGGGACCAGATATTCAGGAATTGCTTTTGCCCATGCGTAAGCATTTTGCTAAGGTAAAGTCGTTTAAGCCCAATAGTTCGCGCCAAGAAAGTAAGGAAACCTTTTTTATTGGTACGGGCTTTAAAGGGCGAGAAAATACACAAACAACAGAATAACAGTAGATGAGGTTAGACCATGGCAGGACATAGTAAATGGGCCAATATTCAACATCGTAAAGGCCGTCAAGATGCCAAACGTGGTAAAATTTTTACCAAGGCCGCCAAAGAAATTATCATCGCCGCCAAAGGCGGTGGTGACCCTACAGGCAACGCTCGCTTACGGGCCGCCATTGCCGCTGCCAAAGCCGTTAACTTGCCCAAGGATAAAATTGAAGGGGCCATTCGTAAAGGTACCGGCGAAGATGCCGGCGGCGAACTCTTTGAAATTTCCTATGAAGGTTATGCCCCCGGCGGTATTGCCGTTATTGTAGAAACAGCCACCGATAATAAAAATCGTACCGTGGCCGAAGTGCGTCACCTCCTTACCAAACATGGCGGATCCATGGGGGAAACAGGCTGTGTGACCTTTATGTTTGATCGCAAGGGTGTTATCAGCATCGATAAAGCTAAATACGACGAAGATGCCATGATGGAAGTGGCCCTTGAGGCCGGTGCCGATGACGTCATTGACGATGGCGACACATGGACCATCCATACAGCTTTGACAGACTTTGCCGCTGTGCGTGATGCGCTAGAAGCCGCAGAAGTAGAGATGCTGTCCGCAGAACTTTCCATGATTCCGCAAAACACCATTGAGCTTGATGCCGATACGGCACGTAAAGTGCTAAAGCTTATGAATGCTTTAGATGATTGCGACGATGTGCAAAATGTGTATGCCAACTTTGATTTGCCCGAAGAAGTGCTGGCAGAATTGGAATAATGGCCTTACGCATTCTTGGAATTGACCCCGGCTCGCGTATAACGGGCTGGGGTATTATTGAAGAAAATAGCGGTGTGTTGCAGCTTGTGGATTGCGGTGCCATACGTGCCCAAAGCAAGCGAACCGCAGCAGCATCCAGCGATTTTTCCATGCGCCTTGCGTATATTTATCAGGAACTTCGAGCAATCATTGCCTATCATAAACCCCACGAAGCTGCCATAGAGCAGGTGTTCACCGCAAAAAATGCTGCTTCGGCTCTTAAATTGGGACAAGCCCGTGGTGTGGCGGTGGCCGCTTGTGCCGGACACGATATAAGTGTCAGTGACTATGAACCTACCCTTGTAAAAAAAACCATTGTGGGCGTTGGCCGGGCAGAAAAAAGCCAAGTGGCCTATATGGTAAAAATTTTGCTTAATACCAAACAAGAGTGGCCGTTAGATACGAGTGACGCCCTAGCCGTGGCTTTATGTCATAGTACCATGCGTAAATTTGCTTTAAAAAGCCAAACAGCCTTAGAAAAATAATTCTTTCATCTGTCAAGGGCTTAAGGGGACTGTGTCCCCCTGGCAGCCCTTAACAATCCCGCCTCCCCCTCTTGCTCTCCGAACTATCCTTTCGTGACTACGTGGCAGGAAAAGAGACTTTTCCTGCAGCAAAAATCGGTTGTTGAGACCTCTGCGCAATGCATTGCGT
>CAYJDE010000208.1:0-4395 GCA_964368805.1 uncultured Desulfovibrionaceae bacterium | reverse complement strand
TAAGACATCTACCACTTACTTTCAACTAGAGACCTCCACGCAGTTCATTGCGTAGGATCTCAAATTATACCTAAGCTGAGTTAAAAACGCAAAAATTATGGCGGCACCATTTCCTTTTAAAGAGAGAAATGGTGCCGCCATATGGTTTTTTTGAGGAAGGGGGTGTGGGGGAAGGAACTTTTTTTTACTAAAAAAAGTTCCTTCCCCCCCAAAAAATCCCACTTTTGTTTCAAAGCCTGGGGTAATGTCGTACGCCACGGGTCGTACTTGGTTGGGGCATCTTCCATTTGGGCGGCGCGATCTCGTTCTTTTTGCACTACTTCGGCAGGGGCACGTTCCACAAAACTTTCATTGAGTAGTTTTTTGGCAATGGCTTCCATTTCTTTATCAATCTTACCGATTTCTTTATCAAGCCTCGATAGCTCTCCGTGTAAATCCACAGAGCCAGATAAAGGAATGATAATTTGACAACCTTGCACCACTTGTGAGGCTGAGGCTTTGGGGGCTTCTATTGTAGCATCAAGGGTGAGTTCTTCCAAACGGGCAAGATTACAAATCATTTCTTTAGCATTGCGCAAAATTGTTTCTTGCTCGGTATTTTCCGCTTGCACGAGCACTTTTAAGCGTAGGGAAGGAGAGATATTCAGCTCTGCCCGAATGGTACGCACAGCTACAATAACCCCTTGAATGAATTCCATATGTGCAGCTTCTTCTGGCTTACGACAGGCAGGACGTGCGGCTGGATAAAGCTCAAGAGCGATATCTTGCCCTGCACCGCCTGGCAAAGCTTGCCAAATTTCCGCTGTCACAAAGGGCATCATGGGATGTAACAATAACAGGGTTTCGCGCAATACAGTCCAAAGCACATATTGCGCTGCAGCTTTACGTGTTTCGTCTTGCATATCAGCTTTGATAAGTTCAAGATACCAGTCGCAAAACTCATTCCAAAGAAATTTATATCCACCAAGGGCTGCATCGTTGAAGCGATATTCAGCCATGGCTTTTTCCATGGAACCTTTGGCTTTTTCTAGGCGATGCAACATCCATTGATGATGCAGGCCTTGAACTTGATCTAAAGCTACAGGAGCGGGTTTTTCTTCAGGAAGATTCATGAGAGCAAAGCGAGCGGCATTCCACAATTTATTGACAAAGTGGCGATTGCCTTCAATGCGATCTTCGGCAAGGCGAATATCACGTCCCATGGCAGCAAAGGAAACTAGGGTGAAACGTAGAGCATCGCAACCATACTTTTCAATCATTTCTAGGGGATTTATGGAATTCCCTAGCGATTTTGACATCTTGCGCCCTTGAGCATCACGCACTAAAGCGTGTAAATACACATCTTTAAAGGGCACTTCATCCATAAAATGTAGGCCCATCATCATCATACGTGCCACCCAGAAAAAGAGGATGTCAAAGCCGGTCACCAAGACGGCCGTGGGATAGAACGTGGTTAAATCCTGTGTTTTATCTGGCCAGCCCATGGTAGAAAAAGGCCATAAAGCTGAAGAAAACCACGTATCCAATACATCTTCTTCTTGTAGCAGATGCGTGCTTTGGCACTTGGTACACACGGTGACATCTTCTGTGCTGACCAGTAGGTGCCCGCAATCTTGGCACGTCCATGCAGGGATACGATGGCCCCACCAAATTTGGCGGCTAATGCACCAATCACGTATGCCATCTAACCAATTATAATAGGTTTTAAGCCAGCTTTCGGGGAGAACTTTTGTTAATTCCGGCACAGCAGCACGGGCTCGCGGGGCCAATTTTGTGGCAGCCACAAACCACTGAGTAGAAACATGGGGCTCTACCACCGTGTGACAACGATAACATTCGCCCACCGAGTGTTCTATGTCTTCGATGCGTAGTAAATCGCCGGCAGCTTCTATGTCAGCCACAATGTTTTTACGGCAATCTTGCTTCGTTTGCCCTGCATAGGGACCTGCCACTTCTTTCATTATGCCCATGTCATCAATGGCCTGGATAAATTCTAGGCCATGTTTTTGCCCAAGGGCCCAGTCGTTATGGTCGTGAGAAGGCGTTACCTTTAGTGCCCCTGTGCCAAATTCTCTATCCACATAATTATCAGCAATTATAGGAACTTCTCTTTTTAGAATAGGAACATAGGCTTTTTTTCCAATAAGATGTGTATAGCGTTCATCTTCGGGATGTACACAAATGGCAGTATCGCCCAAAATAGTTTCGGGGCGGGTGGTGGCTATGGTAATACTTTCATCTGCATCAACAATATGATAGCGAATATGCCATAAATGGCTTTTATGATTATTATGTTCTACTTCATCATCAGCCAATGCCGTATGACAACGGCTACACCAATTGATAATGTAGTCCCCTTTGTAGATGTAGCCCTCATTGTACAAATCCACAAAAACCTTACGCACGGCCACGGAAAGGCCTTCATCCATAGTAAAGCGTAGGCGGCTCCAATCTACCGAGGCACCCATTTTACGGATTTGATTGAGAATGGTATTACCGTATTCTTCACGCCATTCCCACACTTTATCCAGAAAGGCTTCACGGCCAAGGTCTTGACGCTTAACGCCATCTTTTGCCAATGCACGTTCCACCACATTTTGCGTGGCAATGCCGGCATGGTCCGTACCGGGTATCCAAACGACTTTTTTCCCTTTTTGACGGGCATGGCGGCACAAAACGTCTATCAAGGTGAGGTTTAACGCATGACCGATATGCAACATACCGGTAATATTTGGTGGTGGAATAACTATGGCGTAAGGTTCACCCTCAGCATCCATATTTGGCGTAAAAGTTGCGTTGTCTTCCCAATGTTGACACCAGCGTGCCTCTACATTGTATGGTTCATAGCCTTTAGGTAAAGCAGTATCTGCCATCTTGATTTCTCCACAAAAGGTGCCATACTATGCCTCACAGGAGACATTGTTATGCACCGCTCAATTTATATTCTTTGGGACGCGTCCCACATTTGGGGGCTTATGGCCCTTCATACCCTTCAAGGTATGGGGGTGACACATCGTATAATTACTTGTAATGAAATAACCCACGGCGCACTTTCTGGCAAGCCATCACTTTTGGTGGTGCCGGGAGGGACAGCAAGCCTTAAATATCAAGCCCTTGGAAAAAAAGGCGTTGCCGCCATTCAAGACTATGTGGCCAATGGCGGTAACTACCTTGGCTTTTGCGGCGGTGCAGGCTTAGGTTTATCCCATGGGCATGGCTTACATCTTTGTCCTTGGAAAAGAGCCAGCTATACTGACCGTACCCAACACCTTGTTTCTGGGCATGTGCTCTCTGCCGTGCATCAGCACAGCCTTGCCCCGGCACAGGAAAACATTTCTTTGCCCATTTGGTGGCCGGCACGTTTTGCGCCGGAAGAAAATAAAGAAGTCACAGTATTAGCCAAGTATACAGCACCGGGGCATGATTTTTACTTTGCCGATATTGATTTACACGCACTACCCCACGGCATACTTGAACAATGGCAAGACATGTATGGCGTAGATATGGGAGCTGCATTTTTAGAAGGAAAGCCCTGTGTTATTACAGGAAATTACGGTAAAGGCCGTTATGTACTTTCCTATTCGCATTTAGAAACGCCGGCCTCACCCGAAGCCAACACGTGGCTAGCTGCCCTTTTACAAGAATTGGGCAATGTAAAGCCTAGCCAAAATATAAGCCCGCCATGGCATGTGGAAAAAATACCCGACGCTTGGGCCTATACCTCAGATACAGCCTTACTTTTTCGTGCAAGAGACGGCCTGCGTAAGCTTTTACACCTTGGCGTAGAGCATCATCTGCTTTTTCCCCGCACCCCTTGGCTATATGGCTGGCGCACAGGTATTCCCGGTGGAGGTTTAAACAATTTATATACCGCCCTTTGCACCATTTTAGGCTGTATACCCAATGAAGCCGCTTTATGCTACTGGAAAAGCATAGAGCAAGACATGCAACGTATTTTACCTATTTTCTTACAAGGGGTAGAAAATTATTTACTGGCAGAACGCCTTGCCACCACCTTGGCTGTGCCCATGCCTCATGTGATGGACAGACGCTTTTTACATGATCAGCAAAAAAACCTTTTTGGCACAGTAATGCATAGCGGCGGGGCTCATAAAGAGCTATTAACTATGGCCGATAGGCTATTGTATTTACTTATGAAAAAATAGCTTGTAGAAAAATTATGAGAGATAAAGAAAAACAGATTATTTCTTTATCCTGAGAGGGGAAGCTTTTTTTAGGAAAAAAAAGCTTCCCCTCTCAGACTCTCCCCTTCAAAAAAACCCATTGCGTCAGCATCGTATCTTTGAAAAGAAAGATTGTGGCGCATAAAAATTTTTTTGAGACCTCTGCGCAGTTCATTACGTAGGGTCTCACGGAGCGTTGACGACAGTCAAT
>CAYJDE010000207.1:0-4408 GCA_964368805.1 uncultured Desulfovibrionaceae bacterium | reverse complement strand
GAAAAAAAGTTTCCCCTCTCAGACTCTGCACTATGCATTGTACAGGAATCTTGTATTTCCTTAAGGAGCAAAATCAATTAGCCCTTGCGTAAAGCTGTAAAATCTTCTAAAAAAAGCTATGCATACCACCACCTGTCAACAATGCGGCACTTGTTGTCGCAAGGGCGGACCTATTTTACATGAAGCAGACCTTGATTTGCTCAGTCATATTCTATTGTCCAATGTGTTGACCTTACGCAAGGCAGAGCTTGTCCATGACCCTGTACAAAATTGTGTGCTTCCCCTTGAAGAAGAAGTAATTAAAATTGCTGGCACAGGTGAAAAAGACTATCCATGGCATTGTATTTTACACACAAATACAGGGTGCGCCCTGCACCCTCTGCGCCCTGCGCAATGTAAAGCTCTTTATTGTCAAAATACTGCAGCTTTAAAGGCGCAATACACCCATAAGCGTATCACCCGTAAAGATGTCTTATGTGCCGACCTTTACGCCCTTGCTACAGCCCATGAAGAACAATGTTCCCTTATGGCCTTGGTCAACCTAGCTAAAAAGATTAAAGAAACGACACCAGACCATGGCCAAGCAGCAAAAGATAAAAAGCCCTTACAGGGTGCAGATGTAGAAGAAATTTTGGAATATGTACGTTATGATGCAGCCTTTAGGCAGCTATGTACAGAAAAAGGTGCGGCCCCTGCGGAGCTATTACCCTTGCTTTTTGGTCGCCCTGTGCCGCATTTTCTACAAAGCTTAGGTTTGCTTGTACGTAAAAAAAGCACAGGGGACGATTTAGCCCTTTACAATCTGCAGGCCAGCCCGTATTTTGCCAAAACCACTAGTGAATAAAAACGGTATATAAATTTTTATTGCCCTCTTTCAACTGCCAAGGCTCTTTTGTGACTACATCATATCCACACACTGCTTCTTTTTCGCACTCGGAGCCACCTGCCTTAACCTTTTGTGCAGACCAACCATGGGTGGCACCTTTAGCTGGCTATTCCGACCTACCCTTTCGCCTACTGTGCCGTGATTTTGGGGGGCATGTGGCCTGTACTGAAATGGTCAGCGCCAAAGGCTTAGTCTATAAAAGCAATGGTACACATACTCTTTTGAACACAACGGCTCAAGATAGCCATGAGCACCCTTTGGTAGTACAGCTTTTTGGCAATGAAGTGCCTTTTTTACAGCAAGCTTTAGACATGCTATTGGCGCAAGGCTTTAGCTATTTCGATTTAAATATGGGTTGTTCCGTACCCAAAGTTAATCGCACCGGTTGCGGCTCTGCCATGCTTAAAGATGTAGCTCAAGCCTTGCATGTGGCTGAAGGCATGATAAAGCACGTGACGAATGCAGGGCCACATCTACGCATGGGCTTTAAAATACGGCTTGGCTGGACTGAAGATGCCCACGTATGGCAAGAGCTGGCTCAAGGCCTTGAAGCCCTTGGGGCCCATTGGATTACTTTGCATCCACGCACAGCAAAGCAAGGCTTTGGTGGCCAAGCGGCATGGGAACATTTGACTACACTAAAATCGTTGGTGCGTATCCCCGTTATTGCCAGCGGAGATTTATTTACAGCAGAAGATGGCGTGCGGTGCTTGCGTGAAACTGGCGTAGATACGGTGATGTATGCCCGTGGAGCCATGCAAAACCCTGCTGTTTTTGAAGAACATACTTGCCTGTGCCAAGGGGGCAACCTAGAAATGCCCACGCCGGAAAAACTTATGCGTCTTATTGGTAGGCATATGCAGCTTGCACAGTTATACAGCAATGAAAGGGTAGCTCTTTTAAAAATGCGTACTTTTGTGCCACGCTATGTGCATCATTTTCCGGGAGTTAAGCGTTTACGCCAAGAAATGGCTTCATGCGCCAATTTTCAAGATTTAGACCTTTTGTTACAAGAATTTTTTAATTATGCAAATAAGGGAATTATATGAATGTCATTCGTGCAAAAACAGCGGGCTTTTGTATGGGCGTCTCCTTGGCCTTACAAAAACTTAATCAAGCTTTAGAACACAAAAAGCCTACGCAAAGCTTGGAGCGAATTTGTACCCTCGGCCCCATTATCCATAACCCGCAAGTGCTGGAAGAATACGCCAACCTTGGGGTACAATGCTTAAGTACTGCCGATGCAGTACAAGACCATGATGTGGTAGTAGTGCGTGCCCATGGCATTCCACAGCAAGAAGAAAAACTCTTGCAAACCAAGGCCCAGGGCTTTATAGATGCCACATGCCCCAAGGTGAAAAAAGCGCAAATGGCCATAGCAGCGGCCACAGAAAAAAATCAAGGACAGGGGCCAAGTCTTTTGCTATTTGGCGAAGAAAATCATCCTGAAGTGCGGGGGCTTATCTCGTATGCTCAAGGAAAATCTTTTGTTTTTGACAGCTTAGAAAAACTACAAAGTCTTAAGCTTGACCCGCAAGGGGCCTATGTGCTTGCTTCGCAAACCACGCAAGACGAGAAAATTTTTCGTGACATAGAAGCCTATTTACGTCATAATTACAAAGACATCCCCGTTTTATCTACCATTTGTAATGCCACGCGGCAACGCCAAGAAGACATTAAAACCATTGCGGCCCATGTGGACGCTGTGGTGGTAGTAGGCGGCAAACAAAGCGGCAATACCTGCAGATTAGCCGATGTGGCCGCAGCTCAAGGTAAACCCACATGGCATATTGAGACAGTTCATGAGCTTGAAAAAGAAAAACTTTCAACTTTTTCGCAAATAGGCCTAACGGCTGGCGCATCTACGCCGAAAAGACTTATTGATGAGGTACACGCTTTTTTAGAAAAGCTGTAACAGGCCTTATGTTTAAAGTTGCTGAACGAACTGGCCCAAATGGACTGTTTGTAACAGGCTGATAAGGCGTAGCGACATGATGCCATGATGATCACCATGTCCATGATGTCCATGACGCCCAATGACGGATGAGAAAGATTTTCTGCATGATGCCGTAGATATTTATAAAAATTTACCCTCCGAAATAACCTTTTTTGAGGTTATAATCAGCGATATAGAATAATTGTACGTTTAGACGTAATAGTATAGATACTGCGCCTAAGAGCCTGTTGCAAAAATCTATACCTAGTAACTTTCGTATAAAAAGATACTTCGATGTTTTATCAGCAGGCTATTTAAAAAGCGTAAGACGTAAGAAAAAATTTTTTGCAAAGGAAATGTATGCAAACATGCCTGACCGGAGCAAAAAACAAGTCTGACAACGCAGATTGCACTTTTTTAACAATCTGATAAGCCTAGGCGTGTGTGCTATGCTAGACAAAGCAAGCATAATAAAATAGTTATCTTCGAAGGCTATGTAGTCTGCGAAAGATAGTATAATACATAACAATGGAGCACTCAGGGAGAGCGTATGGCACAAACCAATATTCTTCTCGAAGCCGGAACCAATGAATTAGAAATCGTGGAATTTTTCCTTGATGAGCACAATTTAGCGGCAGACGGTACAGTTACCCCCGAAGGATATCGTGGGTATTATGGCGTAAACGTGGCCAAGGTGCTTGAAATTATACGTATGCCCAAGGTAACCGAGCTACCCGAAGTACAACACCCCTGTGTGTTGGGGGCTTTTAATTTACGCTCGCACATTATCCCTTTGGTAGACTTGGCCATGTGGCTTGGTAAAGAGTATGCAAAACATCCCGAAGAGCCCAAAACCATTGTGACCGAATTTAACAGCGTCACCACGGCCTTTATGGTTTCTGGGGTTAATCGCATTCACCGTATTTCTTGGGAAGAAGTGGAAGCGCCAAGCCCGTATGTTTCCAAAATATCAAATAATACCGTCATTGGCGTGGTGCGTCTTGAAGACCGCATTGTCTTTTTGCTTGACCTTGAAAAAATTGTAGCCAACCTGAACCCTGCCCTTGGCTTGCACGTAGAAGAACTTGGTGAAGAGTGGGATTTAAGCAGTCGCCGTCGGGCTTTGGTGGCTGACGACTCGGCCCTTATCCGAGAAATGTTGCGTGATATGTTGGAAAAAGCCAACTTTGAAGTGACGGTGTGTCAACATGGTGCCGAAGCTTGGGATCGCTTGGTGCAAATGAAAAAGCTTTCAGTAGAAGAAAATCGACCCATCAGTGACTATGTGCAGATAGTGGTTTCTGACATTGAAATGCCCATGATGGATGGCCATAATTTGTGCAAACAAATTAAAGAAGATGCTGTATTAAGCGAATTACCTGTTATTTTGTTTTCTTCACTCATCACCGATAAATTGCGCCATAAAGGTGAATCGGTGGGGGCTGATGACCAAATATCAAAACCTGAAGCCAATTACCTTGCCCGCCGCGCTTTAACGCTTATCTACCAAAAAGAAGCGGAAAGAGCTGAAAAAGCATAAACAAAATTCTTAAAGGGGCTGGCATTGGTTGGCTCCTTTTTTTAGG
>CAYJDE010000206.1:0-4440 GCA_964368805.1 uncultured Desulfovibrionaceae bacterium | reverse complement strand
GCTTTTTCATCAACAGCCTGTTAACGCATAGCCAAAGCTATACGCCCTACTAGCTCTTGTAAAAGCTGCGTTTTATGAGTTGCGTCAAGCTGACTTTCTTTATCAAAAGCCATCATTCGTAACATTTTCTTTGAAAGCACACTTGGGGTTGCCGCCGTAATGGCTACCATATTATAGCGAGAACTGGTGGCAATTTTACGTGATACTACATGTACATCCACCACAATGCCCACGCCATCAGCTTGTGCGCCGCCACTCTTCCATGGCGTGCCGTATTCTCCCACAGCAATATTTTGCTTCATGGCACCGGCATAGACAGGCGTTATATAAATAATATATCCGGCCTCACTGGGGGTAGGCGTTACGGTAAATCCCTGCGTTCCCAAGCTGGCTTCCAAGGCTTGGCGCACAGCTACATCAGCCATGGTTGCACTTTTACTCACATATACATAGACATGCTTATTGGAAGCTTTTTTCAAGGCAAAAGATGGCGTTGCTGTAGCCACGGACTTGGTCGACACCTGAGAAGTGGCACTATTTTGTTGTACACAAGCGCAAAGTGCCACCACACATAAACATAAACAGATTTTTTTTAACATAAATAACAACTAATTTTGAAAATCGCGCACAATGGCCCAAGCAATATTGTTAAGCGCAGTACTGGCCGCATCTTGCATATTCATAGCATGTGCCGGCAGACTTTCAGTCATACGAGCACGATAGACCTGACCATTTTTAGCGCGCACCGTTACAAAAGCGTCCATTTGCCAACCATTATAAGCCATGGTATTAGGACTGCTTGCGCCCACACCCAAGGCAAGACCGCCCATAAGGCCCACGCCAACGCCCACTAAAGCACCCGTCGAACCGCCCACGATGCTACCCACGGTAGCCCCAAGACTTGTGGTGCCAACTGTTATCCCTACTGTTTTAAGGGTGTCGCTACTTCCACCCCCTTCAATGGTGGCCTGCGAAAATCTCTCCAGTACAATGCTTACATCGTAATCAGCAGAGCCTGGTCCAGAAGCTTGTGTGGCCCCCACTTCACTTTGCAATAAAGCGTATAATGTGCCCGCTAAATCTTCCTGTATTTGGGTTTGATTGGTCACATGTACATAAACTTGAGCGTTATTATGGGCTGCCGGCATATTAAGCCGTCCGTGTACTGTGCTATTATTCGTATTACTGTTATTATCTGCACTGCCATAAGGCGGGGCTTTTGAAGTAGCACAAGCACTTAACAGCATACAAAATAATAAAAAAGGAAGTAATAATTTCTTTTGCATAGTATTCTCCTAAGGTTTTGCTACAAAATAATTCTATCTTTGTCCAGAAAATTCACTATAAATGCTCTAGCTACACTTGACGAATAATTTTTTTGCCGTATGTTTCTCTTGACAAAATACTCCCTAAAGAGGAAGGCAAAAGGCATGGCAAAAAATCTTATCATCGTCGAATCACCCGCCAAGGTAAAAACCATAAAAAAATTTCTGGACGCAAAATACCAAGTGCTTGCCAGCGTAGGTCATGTGCGTGATCTTCCATCCAAAGAATTGGGGGTAGACGAAGACAATAATTTTACGCCACAATATCAGGTTATTGATAACAAGAAAAAAGTGGTCAGCGATTTACGTAGTGCCGCCGCCAAGGCCGATGTGGTATATCTTGCCCCCGACCCCGACCGAGAAGGGGAAGCCATTGCATGGCATGTGGCTGAACTTATTAAAGATAAAGTTAAAGATATTCAGCGCATCCAATTTAACGAAATCACCGCCAAAGCCGTACGTGAGGCCCTTGCACACCCTCGCCCTCTCAATGAGAATCTTTTCGACGCTCAACAAGCACGTCGCATTTTAGATCGCCTTGTGGGCTATAAAATTTCGCCTCTGCTGTGGAAAAATGTAAAACGTGGTATCTCTGCCGGCCGTGTACAATCAGTAGCCTTGCGCCTTATTGTGGAGCGTGAAGAAGAACGCCGTGCTTTTACCCCCGAAGAATATTGGCTCTTTAAAGTATTGTTACAGGCACAAGTGCCCCCCACCATCAAAGCCGATTTATACAAAATTGAAGGCAAAAAAGCCCACGTACCCAACGCAGAAGCCGCAGATGCTTTGGAAAAAGCCATGCAAGGCAAGCCCTATATGGTGGAGAAAATAGAGGAAAAAGAACGCCAAAAGGCCCCACTACCTCCTTTTATCACCTCTACTCTACAGCAAAGTGCCAACCAGCGTCACGGCTATACCGCCAAACGCACCATGAATATTGCGCAACGACTTTACGAAGGGGTGGAGCTTGGCGACCAAGGGCTTACCGCCCTCATTACCTATATGCGTACCGACTCTATCCGCATTGCCGATGAGGCCAAAGCCGCCGCAGTTGACTTTATTTTACAACAATTTGGCAACGATTATTTACCGGAAAAAGGCGCAAAAACCGCCCGTAAAGGCAAAAGCAAAGCCAGTGTACAAGATGCCCACGAAGCCATACGCCCCGTTGATGTACACATAACCCCCGAAATGGTAAAATCGTACTTACCACCTGAGCAATTCACCCTGTACAGGCTTATTTGGTCACGCTTTGTGGCTTCACAAATGGCGGCGGCCCGCTTTCACGATACTACGGTAACCATTGCCTGTGGCCCTGCACAATGGCGTGCCAAAGGCAATCGACTGCTTTTTGCCGGCTGGACTGCTGTATATCCTCGCTCTTCCGAAGAAAGTGAAGCCGATTTACCCCCATTGAAAGAAGGGCAAGAACTTACATTAGAAAAGCTTACCAAGGAACAAAAATTCACCCAACCACCGGCCCGCTATACCGAAGCCTCCCTTGTGCGTGAATTGGAAGAACAAGGAATTGGACGCCCTTCAACCTATGCCAGCATCATCTCTACGCTCCAAGACAGAGATTATGTAACGCTCACCGAAAAGCATTTCATCCCCACCGACCTTGGCTCTGTGGTATGCGATCAATTGCGCAATCATTTTTCCACACTCATGGATGTGGGCTTTACCGCCCAAATGGAAGGCAGCCTTGACAAAGTAGCCGACGGAGAACGCAATTGGGTAGACCTTATGCAGGCTTTTAATGCCGATTTTGTCCCCACCTTAAATGCCGCTGCCAAGAATATGCAAACCGTAAAAGGCGGCATGGATACCAAAATAGACTGCCCCCAATGCAATAAACCGCTGGTCATAAAATTTGGTAAAGCCGGCAGTTTTTTGGCTTGTTCCGGCTATCCAGAATGCTCCTATACCTCCAACTTCACCCGAGATGAAAATGGTGTGGTCATCCCCGTGGCCCGTGAACAAGTAGAGCAAGAAGTCGTGGGCACCTGCCCAGAATGCAAAAGCGACCTTGTTATTAAAAAAGCCCGCACCGGCAGTCGCTTTATCGCCTGTACCGGATACCCCAAGTGCAAACATGCCGCACCTTTTTCTACCAAGGTGCCCTGCCCTCGCTGCAGTAACGGAGAATTGGTGGAAAAAAGCTCCAAAAGAGGCAAGATTTTCTATTCCTGCAATACCTACCCCCAATGCGATTATGCCCTGTGGGATATGCCCATCGCCGAGCCTTGCCCACAATGCGATTCTCCCCTACTTACCCGCAAAATCATGCGTGGCGGCGCCACCAAGATTGTTTGCCCCGAAAAAACCTGTAATTACACCAAGGAAGACGAATAGACTTTCCTCGCAAAAAAACATATTGCACAAAATAACAGTATGCAATATGCATTTTAACGCAAAAATACTGTGCAAAAACACTTTAAATACATGTTTTTTGCAATAGATATAAAATAACTTGCCTCATAAGGAGAAAAAATATGGCAAACCCCAACGTACTTATTGAAACCACTTCCGGCGATATCCTCGTGGAACTTTTCCCCGAAGCCGCTCCAAAAACCGTTGAAAATTTTCTTGCTTACGTAGATGATGGCTTTTACGCCAATACCATCTTCCACCGTGTTATTCCTAATTTTATGATTCAAGGTGGCGGCATGGGCGCACGCATGGACGAAAAAGAAACCAAAGCCCCCGTGGAAAACGAAGCCAATAACGGCCTGAAAAATGACAAAGGCACTCTTGCCATGGCCCGTACCATGGACCCACACAGTGCCACAGCCCAATTCTTCATCAATCATACCGACAATGATTTCCTTAATCACAGCGAACCTACCATGAACGGTTGGGGCTACTGTGTTTTCGGTAAAGTCATCGAAGGCATGGACGTGGTGGATAAAATCGCTAAAGTAAAAACCAAAAGCATGGGCATGCATGATGATGTGCCTGTAGATATGGTTATGATTACCAACGCTAGCCGTTTTGAATAATATACGCTTTAAAAGACGTTAATTTATTATTTTTCTTGAGAATTCATTCTTTATCTTAAGAATGAATTCTTTACATTGAGAGGGGAAACTTTTTTTAGGAAAAAAAAGTTTCC
>CAYJDE010000205.1:0-4483 GCA_964368805.1 uncultured Desulfovibrionaceae bacterium | reverse complement strand
CTCATTTTAAGCGGCGACATGCATTATAAAATTCTTATGTCATAGAAAAAACAAGTCTGACGGAGTAGATTGTATTTTTTCAACAGCCTGTTAACCCACAGCAGCAGCTTCGTCCACAATCCAAATGAGTTCTCCAAAAGTGGGGCGTACCATTTGTGTGGGTAAGGTGGGCGGGGCTAATAAATCTAGTGACCGTTTTAAAGCTGGGTGCTTTTCTTTACCTGAAACAAGGAACATGCAGCAGCGGGGATTATTTAAAATAGGCAGGGTCAAAGTAATGCGGTCGGCTTTGCGTTCCGGTACATATTGATCCACACAGATACGTTTTTTTTCCATCAAAGCAGGCGAGTTGGCGAAAATAGAGCCTGTATGCCCGTCTTCTGCCATACCCAACAAGATGAAGTCAAAACGTGGTACTTCTGTGGGGGTTTTAAAGTGCTCGCGTAACATTTTTTCGTATTGCAAGGCGGCTTCTTCAGCATTGTTTTCACCACGCATGCGATAATAGTGGGTTGCCGGAACATGGGACAGGAGTTCACGGCGTACTTGGCCGTAATTGCTGTCGGGGTGGTCTGGCCCAACGCAGCGTTCACTGACCCAATAAATGGCGATTTTTTCCCAAGGGAGGCGCTCTACCCAGTCGGGACTGCGCAAAAGCTGAAAGAGAGGAACAGGAGTTTGACCACCAGAAAGAGCTACATTAAAGATGTTTCTTTCTGCTATGGCTTCTTCACATTGGGCTGCAAAAATATGCGCAGCGCGTTCGGCCATGGCCGCTTCATCTTTATGTACGTGTACGGTTAAATGTGTGGTCCGGCTTAGTTGTTTCATGTAATTCCTCCGAAGTACTGAATATATATAAATATACTATGAAAAGTAGGGGGTGTGTGTTACAAAAGTACGACTTTTTTCTATACATTTTATATTTTTTTATACACAATGGCCCTATCTGCAAAAGAAGTACCGCTTTTTTATTGCTTTTTATAGCCTCTGTCAATGACAGAAGCTTTTACTAAGGAAACGCTGACTCAATGCTTTTGCGCCCTCGAACTGCGCAAGACTCAATTTGATAGGTTTGCATATATTCTTATATTATAAGTTCTTAACAGGTTTTATCTTCCTTGTTAGAGAACGAAAAATCCATGAAATTAGTATTTCTCTAAATTTGTGCATTATGTCGTTTGAAAAAGTCTGTAGTAAAAAATCTTACAAAATATATTTTATTTTCTAAGGAGCACCTACTTTTTTACGTGACTGTAATGACTTTCTAATCTCTTTACTTTTTCGGTGCGCTTTCTTTACTTTCTTGTAGGGGTTTTCTAATAACTTTTTCATCGGGAGCCACAAATAAAACTTTACCATTATCAAGAGTCATGAAGGCCACTCGTGCTTGGCAGGAAAGTTTGGGGGCTTGTTCTAAAATACGTGTAGATTCATCCTCAGGGCGTAATTCCATGATAAAACTATCTTCCAATGTGGTGCCCACTAGAAGGCGTGAAGCCGTATTGATGTTATGGTTATAATAGAGTTCACCGCCAGAACTTTCTACTACAATTTTAGTGTCAAAGGTAATATTGCGTATAATAAAGGGGCCTTTATTATACCCCTTGATGCGTAGCGTAATCATGGAGTTTTTTTGTCCTGCCGGTTTATGTACAAAGGCTGTACAGTCGTCTAAGCGAAATTGTTGCTCCATGCGCTTTTGATCTTCGGCACGCTTAGCTTTAAAAATCTTTTGGCGTCCTTTTTCTAAGGCAGCTTCTTCAAGGATGTAGGCTTGTAATACATCGGAAAAGTTTATAAATTTTGTTAATTTCCAATCGGGTTTTTCTTCAATGAGAAAATGCAAGGGAATGGTTTTGTCCACTTGAGGGTGCTGCATGCTAACGCTGATAATGGCACCATTTTGAGCCCTGCCAAGTAAAGTGACATTTCCTGAAATCTGTTTTGCAAAGTCAATAGGTAGTGGCATTATGGGAGCAAGAGGATCTTGTTTTTTATCATCAGCTTTGGCATCACGATTTTTTAAGCTTTCCATAAAAGCTTTTTGTATGAGCTCTGCTAATTCTGCTTCATTACGAGTTTTGGGGGTGGTTGCTGCTGAAGGCATGGGGCTGTCTAAAATAAGGTGAGCCATGGCTTCTGTCATGGGGCGAAAATCAATCATGATAGCTAGTGCGGCTAAATCTGTGCTTGTTAGGGCGGCATTAAGCTTTTCCACATAAGCTTCGGGACTTTGCGCATGGGTATAGCTTTTCCAACCATATAAAGCCCCGCCACCAAGTACCATGATGCTAAGAAGGATGATGGCAGTTTTACGATTTTTTTGCAGTACTTCTTTTATTTTTAGCATAAAAGCCATGGTTTTTTCCTTATTAATGATATGGTTAAAATTTCTTTAATGTATTGCTTCTTTTAGCCCCTTCCATGGCTGGTGTCATATCTTGCAATACTTTAACTCGTAAAGCTGTGCCCGTAAGAGGTATGCCTTCAGTAAACGTAAAACGCACTTGCATACAACCTCCTATAGCACCAGGGAGGATGGCTGCATTTATATTGCGTATAGGCGAAAAAGAGATGCTTTTTTTTGCAGGTTTCCAAGTACCCAGCGGGCCAATAAGGGTAGACTTTGTTCGTATATGCCCTTGCATGTCATAGACTATACGTGCCTCGGCTCGTAAGGTATGACAAATGTCTCTCCATGTAAACCATGGGCCCGCCTGTAAGAAGGGAGGCATGTTTTTTTTATGCCACGTGTGTTGTATGCCTAGAAAAGAGCAGGGGTTCCAGCCTTGCAAAAGCACGCCTTTGGTAGCAATGCGTAACATTTCTGCAAACATAGCATGTAGGGGGGGGTAAAGGCGGGTTGCAGGTTGCAGATGCATGATTACGTAATCAAAACTGTCATTTTCAAAGGGAAGATGGTCAAGAGCGGCGGGGCGTGCCAAGGTACCGCTTAGCATATGACGCACATGTTGTGGTACAGATTGAGAAAAGGCTTCTGAAGGACTGATAACGCATACATCAAAACCGCTTCCCCAAAGTAATTCAATGGTTTTCCAGTGCTCAAAATGAATATGCAAGACAGTATGCCGACGACGTGGCCAATGCGAAAGCATGCGCTCGGTTAAATGTAAAGTGCAATCAAGTGCAAAGGCCCCTTGCTCACTTTCATACCATGTGCGCCACGGTTGATAATCTTCAAAAAAATGTTCTTCTGCTGTCATAACATACCTATAAGTGACAATGAAGAGGGTGGCAAGCACTAACAGTTTGTGCGGGATGTTGATGAAAAAAATGCAATCTACTGTTTACTCTGCCTTTTGAAAGTTCACCTCTATGATGTTTATTTCGCTGCGGGTACCAAGTCTGTAGGGCATTTGCCATGGGCCTACGATTTTCCAAAAGCCCACACCCACGCCGGAGGTGACAATGCTATGTAGTGTCTCTATTTTTTTATAGCCATAGGCATTGGGGAGGCGTGATTTTAATAGCAGGTTATAAGGAAAAAATTGTCCGGCATGGGTGTGGGCAGAAAGCTGTATATCTGCTTTTTGCTCTAGGCTTTCGGGTATACTTTGCGGATTATGGTCTATAACAATAATGGCTTTATCATGGTCAATAGCATTATCCACATAAAGCTGTTGTAAACTTTTCCGCTCTCCTTCCATATTGTCTCTTCGAATATCATCTCTGGTAATAAATTGGATGTTACCTATGCGTAAGACGGTATCACGCAAAATGCTCATGCCAAGGGATTGGAGATACACAATATTTTCGTCCACGTCATTGCCATAATACTCATGATTTCCTAAAATAGCATAGGTGCCATAGGTGGATTTAAGGCCAGCAAATATTTTTGTATAGTCGTCCTTTACCTTAGTATGACTATTTTGTAAGATATCGCCTCCAAAAAAAATAATATCAGGCTTTTGTGCGTTGACTTTTTCCACCATATCCGCAAATAAACCTTTATTAGATGTGGTGGTTAAGTGCAAATCGGCCACAAAGGCAATTTTTATTTTTGTTAAATCTGCGTGTTTGGGTAATGCAATGTTTGTATGGGTAATGATAGTATTTCTGTAATTATAATAGCCAAGGCCGCCTATAAATATAAGAACTAAAGGAATACATATAAACAATGCTTTTTTTTGTAAAGGAAAAACAAAATAATGCACAAGACACAAAATAATAGAAAGAAAAAGTAAGTAGTGTACGAAATAAATGTAATTACCTAAAAAAATGCCATAGATTTCATTTTCTGTAATGATATTTTTTCGTGCTTTAGCTAAAGGATAGATGCATAAAAGCATAACTATGCTGGAGAGTAAAAGTTTTATCATGTTTTTTTGTACCTTTAGAGACCTCTGCACTTTATTTTACATTTCGAGCAAATTTTCAAATTCTAGACACTAAGCTATATTTGAAAATAATTGTGCAGAGGTCTCCTATGATGAAGCGTTTATGAATGCTTAAACAGTTT
>CAYJDE010000204.1:0-4521 GCA_964368805.1 uncultured Desulfovibrionaceae bacterium | reverse complement strand
ATGTAATTCATGAGAAAAATTTTATAAAATTCTTGACACTTTACCTCACAGCCATACAATTCCATGAGTGAGCGTTGAATTTTCAAAGTCGCATTTTCAGTGTGAGGCTTGGGCGAAATTACTATTTTTACATCGTGATAGCAAAATACATTGGGTGCAATCTCTTGCACAAAATCCATGTGACGTAAAAAAGCACATAATTGCTCGACAGAATAAGCTAAATCTTTCACATACATAATTGCTACCATTTAAGCTTTGTAATTAGTCTATACGCAACACTACAGATGAGGCATTGAAAACAGCCCAAAGGGATTCACCCAAAGGAAAATCAGGCAGCATGTTAGTTGATATAATGCATATTTCTGTGCTATCAGGTAGTTGCAAAACATACTCAGTGGTAGAGTTTCCTTGTTTCACATATTTAAGGGTGCCAGATAAAATGTTTTCTGCACTACAAAGTGGCATTTGCTCGCCGCCATAAAGCATGACCAATGGGGCTTTAACTTCGGCACATACCATTGTGTTTGTGGCAAGAGCAAGCCTTTGCATACTATCGTTGGTGATGAGTGCTTTAATGCATATACCACCCACTGATTGCAATGTCACTAATGACTGTATAGCTTCCGATGCAATGGATACTATTTTTCCTACAAAACAATTTCTAGCACTAGTTTTCTGGCTCAACTCCTTTTGTACAAAGCGTTTTGCTACGGCTTGCATTTCCTCTGGGGAAAAGGCCACATGTGCGGTGGTGAGGTTTAGCGTGGCATGTCCAAGCATACTTTGCACAACGGGTAAGGGAATATCGCTCTGCATAAGCTCAATGGCTCTGGCTCGGCGTATAGCTTCAGGGCCACTAAGCTCTTTTGGCAAGTTACAGGCTTCGGCACATTCATAAAATTTACGACGTACAAAACCAGCATCCAAGTTGAAAATGGAAGCCTCACCTTTTTGCGTTTTCAGAATAGCAATACCTTCCGCAATTTCTACACAAATTTGTTCAGGGATGGGAACATTTCGTCCTTCTTCCTCTTCGTTTTTGTTTTGGAAAAAGATACTATGTTGTTCAAAATCAATGGCTGTTTCTGGGGTTAAATTAAGAACTTCACTGAGTTTTGCCCCTGTATAGCGAATAATAAGAAAAATCAATGTGGCAGTAAGGCGTGATAGGCGCACATTTTCTCTCTTGGCAGACGCAAGCCAACGGCGAAAGCTTTGCTCCAAAACATGCAACTGTTCTGTGTTTAAGGCATGTTCTTGTGTATTTTCAGCCACAATGCGTCCATTGTTTTTGTGACTACTCAGTGAAAATTGTGTCATAAATATTCCTTATAATAACCTTAAAAAAGCTGACAAGTAAATATACTATTTTTTGTAAAAAGCCAACAAGCCACTTTTATAATCTTATATTACGGTAAGTTTTATTATTTCATGGAAATTACACACGCACATAAATTCTAAATCAAATTTTTGAAGCTTGACATATCATTCTATTGATTGTTACTATTTTATGTATAATCGTAACAGTGCGGAGGTTAATTATGTTTTTTCCTGTTGCCGGCATAGAGGTAAACCCTTTAATTCCACCAGTTGTAGCTTTTTTTATTTCCTTTATAGCCTCAATGGGGGGGATTTCTGGAGCGTTCTTACTATTACCTTTTCAAATGTCATTCTTAGGTTATGTACATCCATCTGTTAGTGCTACCAATCAAGTCTTTAATATAGTAGCAATTCCTAGTGGTGTATACCGTTATTGGCGTGAAGGGCGACTTATTTGGCCTTTGGTTTGGGTTGTTGTCTTAGGTACACTGCCGGGGGTATTCATTGGCTCTTTTGTTCGCATACAATATCTCCCTGATTCTACATACTTTAAGCTTTTCGTAGCTACAGTGCTACTCTATATTGGCGTTAAGATGCTTCTTGAATTACGAAGAAAATCATCAGATGATAATATTCAAGATAAAATACTTCAAGAAAAACTCAAAAATGCAAAGAAATGCTCTACTAAATCTTCAGACGAAGAAGCAATTTCTGAATTGCTCAGCTTAAATTCACATACTTTATCTTTTCGGTTTTATGATTTGATATATTCTGCTCCGCTTTGGGGTATTTTTTCACTAAGCTTCATCGTGGGTATTATAGGTGGTATTTATGGTATAGGCGGAGGCTCTATCATTGCACCATTTTTTGTCACATTTTTTAAGTTACCCGTATATATAGTAGCAGGTGCCGCATTATTTGGAACTTTCATAACATCCATTGCAGGCGTGGCGTTCTTTCAAATTATTGCCCCATACTATCCAGAGCTTTCAGTGGCTCCCGATTGGATGCTTGGCCTTTTGTTTGGCGTAGGAGGAACGCTTGGAATGTATCTAGGTGCTCGTTGTCAAAAATTCGTATCGTCTACTGTTATTAAATATATATTAGTTGCTTGTATGTTTTTAACAGCAGGTAAGTATGTGCTAGATTTTCTAAATGCATAAGCATGGATTTGTTGAAAACAAAGAGGTGAAGAAAAATATGTTTATCTATATGCTATATGCTTGTGCTGGAATAGGCTTAGCCCTTTCATTTTTTGCAAGCAAGCAGAAAACAAAAAACTCTCTTATTAAGGCTTGGAAATCATTTGAAAATATTTTGCTCAATTTCTCTCGGTCATTTTAGTTATTGGAATAATGCTCAGTATTTTCAATACAGAAACGATTACGAAACTGGTCGGTTCAGAGACTGGTGTCGTGGGAATAATATTGGCGGCGTGTATCGGTTCTATTACGCTCATTCCTGGCTTTGTAGCATTTCCTCTAGCTGCGGCTTTGCTTAAAAACGGTGCGGGTATAACACAAATTTCCGCCTTTGTTTCCACTTTGATGATGGTTGGAATTGTGACCCTCCCTATGGAAGTTAAAACCTTTGGAAAAAAAGTCGCTATTATTAGAAATGTATTGGCTTTTGCTTTTTCAATCTGCGTGGCATTTGCGATGGGAATGATTTTATGAAAATAATAGCAGTCTTAAAGCGATACAGAGTATTTATGCTTCTTCTTGCGGTCAACTTGGTGTTAGTTCTTATTTCGCCTGAACTTGGAAGGTCGTCATTTAAACTCACAAAAGATAACCTAATAGAAATGATTACCATAATACCACCTATTTTTATTTTACTCGGCCTTTTGGATGTTTGGGTAGATAAAGAAACCATGATGAAGTTTTTAGGCAAGGGTAGTGGTATTAAAAGTATTTTAATTGCGTTTATTTTAGGCTCGGCGGCGGCAGGACCTTTGTATGCTGCATTCCCCGTTGCAACGATAATGCTAAAAAAAGGCTCTAGCCTTCTTAGTGTTTTCATATTTATTGGAGCATGGTCAACTATGAAGATACCGATGCTAACATTCGAAGCCAGCAGCTTAGGATTACCTTTTACAATCACAAGGCTACTAATGAATTTAGTTGGAATTCTTGCAATCGCTTTTGTGGTGGAAAAGTTATTATCAAAAGATGAACAGCAACAAGTGTATGATATTGCTGAAAGCAAAGGCTAGAAAAGTACATTTTGCTTATTATAATCTTACACGAATTTTTGTGTTTTGTGCTTCCTGCCCATCTTCTATCCTCTGCCAATGTTCTTGATATTTTCCGTATCGTTGCAACGCTATATCTCCTGCCACGCCAAAAGCATAATTGGCGGTGCGTTCGGCGTACGTTTGCCAGTTGCGGCCTTCCTTTGTACGTATGCTTGGAGCGCACTCTTGTATAGCACTCATTACAGCTTGTGGGCTGTGGCCTGTTACTCTCATGCGTAGGGCAATCATGGCATCAAGACGTGAATAGTCCTCTATAGGCATGTGTTGGCGTACATTTTCGTAGTGTAAATAGTAGGCCGTTGTTGCTGAGGTTTGGGAAAACTGTGACCTTTGTGGGGCGTGTGTCTGCTTTCTTTGCTTTTCCTGTTCCTCAAGCTGCTTGGCAATGTGCCGTGCTGTGAGAAATGCCTTACTTCCATGCCCACATTCTTGCTTTTCTGCAAAAATAAGCTGTACACGAGGATAGCCACCTTCAGCGGTTTTATGCTCAGGCTTGAAGTTCGCAAAGCCAGGCGCACGGTGAGGGTGTATACAACCTGATAGTTTGGGGTCGCCATATTTTTTGTTAAGCTCTGCTGTGAATTGGTTAGCGGCTTGACGGTCGAAAGGGCTTTCCACCTTGTTAATGGTTAGTATGCATTGATAATTTTTAGGGGAACTTTCTAAAATGACAGCAGGAACAAAGCCATCTTTGCGTAGACGTTCCACGCTTTCTGCTGTCATATTATCAATGAGGATATGATGCTTGTCGTCAGATAGGGGCGTATAGTAAATATTCTCCATAGTCATGTGAATACGTTGCATTTGTGGCATATTGTGGGGCATTTCTTCGGCTGTAAAACCCTTGCTTGCTCCGTTCCTTTTATCAAGCACAAAACCTTGCTTAATTCCGTCTTTCTTGAGCTTGACGCATGTGACCCGATACCTTTGGGCATCTATAGCTT
>CAYJDE010000203.1:0-4575 GCA_964368805.1 uncultured Desulfovibrionaceae bacterium | reverse complement strand
AATTGTGTCAGAATTTTATCTTTGTTTATATTTTCTTATCGACCCATGAAAGTGAACATGACTTGTGAAAGGAAGGGTACATAGGTCATGAGCATGAGTACAAAGATAGACGCCATGGTAAAGGGTAGCGAAGCCCGTACTGTTTCTGAAAAATTGCAACGGGCAATATTGGTGGCGGTATACAAGCACACACCAACAGGAGGCGTAGAAAGCCCGATAACAAGGTTCATACAAATAACAATACCCGACTGAATGGGTGAAAGACCAAGGCTTAGCATGGCTGGCGCAAGAATGGGAGAAACCAGCAAAATAGCCGGTACGCTGTCCATGAACATACCTACAAAAAGTAATCCCAAGTTAATTAAGAGTAACTTTACATAGATAGGCACATCAAAAGCAAGCAAAGCTTCGGTAAGACGCAAGGGCAACTGTTCATTGGAAATAACCCAGCCAAAAAGATAGGAAGCCCCCACAATGAGCATGATGGCGGCTGTATCAATGCCTGTATTAATAAGGGCTTGCCAAATGCCTTTAAGGGTAAGAGAGCGATACAACAAGGTGGCTAGGAGGAAGGAGTAAATAACTGCCACAGCGGCAGCTTCCGTGGGGGTAAACCAACCGGACATAATACCCACCAATACCACCACCGGTAAGCCAATACAAGGCAAGGCATTGGCGGCCGATTTAAAACGCTGTATAAGCGGCACACGCTCAAGCTGTGGATAATTGCGTCTATTGGCATAAACGGCCACAATAATCATCATACACAGGCCCATCAAAATACCGGGCACAATACCGGCGATAAATAAGTCGCCCACAGAGGTGCGTACTACTGAGCCATAGATGACGAAGGCTAAACTTGGGGGTATAATAGGGGCACAGGTGGAGGCCACAGCGGTGAGTCCTGCTGCAAAAGGCGCATCATAGCCCTCTTTACGCATGGCTGGAATAAGCAAATACCCCACAGCCGACGTCCCGGCCACGGCAGAGCCGGAAACGGTGCCAAACATCATACATACCACCACGTCCACCATGGCTAATCCGCCACGAATATGGCCCACAAAGGCCTGAGCGCAACGCACCAAGCGCATGGTAATGCCGCCTTGATTCATAAGGTTGCCAGCTAAAATAAAGAAAGGCATACACAGCATGGTGAAAGAATTGGAGCCATAAAAAATACGTTGTGGTACCAAAGTCCAGTTTATATCTCCGGTAACCAGCATATAAAAAATGGTAGAAAGTACCAACACAAAGGCTATAGGCATACCCGTGATAAGGAGCACAAAAAAAGCCACAAACATGAGGGAAATCATAAATTATACCCTCCTTTCCGCAAAATCATCTTCGTCATATACTTGTGGCGCAGGTACTTCGCCCACATAGATAAGCTCGAAAAATTGCACCAAGGAGTGATAGAACATAACAATGCCCCCCAAGGGTAAGGATACAAAAACCCATTTCATGGAGATAAAGGGCAAGGTGGCTACAGAACGGGCACTGCTCATGGTATAGATGGTACTAGCGTAAATAAAAACGAATAGTCCTATAAAAAGAAATACATACGACGCAATACGCATGAAGAACTGATGTTGTGGCTTTAAGGCATATACCACAGAATCAAGCCCGATATGCAAAAGGCTTTTTACTGCCACTGCCGACCCCACCATGGTAGACCACACAAAAGTGAGCGTGGCAGCTTCATAGGCCCAGCGTATGGCCATATCAAAGGGGCGTAATAAAAGTTGAGCAATAACAAGAGCAACAATAATAATCATTTGTATACCAAGTATAACGCGGCAGACTTTATCAATACCATTGCCTAATTTTATCATATGAACGATGAGTTTTTCCATAAAATTCTCGTTTGTATACAGGGCAAGAAAGAAATACTACTAAGGGTAGCAAACAAAATACAGCAAATAAAAAAGAGAGGGAAGGGCGTGGCGAGAGATTGCCCCCCCGCCACTAAATTATGATCAAAAAAGTTAACGTAAGCTGTTAATTTTTTCTACAATCTTACGCCATTCAGGATTTTTCTTGTAAGCAGCTTCATATACAGGCTTTACAGCTTCACGCCATTTTTCTATGTCAGAAGGATAGGTGATTTTCCAGCCTTTCTTTTCAAATTCTTTGGAAAGGGCAATGTCTTTTTCCATGAACCAAGCACGCTGATAGGCCCCTGCTTCCATGGCGGATTTTTTCACAAGCTCTTGATCAGCTTTACTTAATTTATCATACCACTTGTCGCTGGTTAAAATAACAGCGGAGGCATAAAAGTGTAAAACCATGGCGGCAGCATTGGAAATTTCAGTAAAACCATCAGCTTGGGAGACAATGAAACTGTTATCTTGGCCAGCAACAACACCGGTTTGTAAGCTGGTGAAAAGCTCAGGGTAAGCTACAGGCACAGGTACAGCGCCAAGGGCTTTGTACATGGTGGAGTTGATTTCATTATCCATGGTACGAATGCGTACGCCCTTTAAGTCTTCCAATTTGTTGATGACAACGTCCTTGGTAAGAATATTACGCCAGCCATCTTCTGAAAAGCCCAAAGCGGTAATGCCGTCAATGGCATTGAATTTATCTAAAAGGGCTTGGCCCACTTCAGAAGCAAGAACGGCTTCAAGATGTTTACCAGGTTGTAATAAGAAAGGTAAGGCTAATACTTCGGTTTCTGGCACAAAGCCCACGAGGTTACCGGAGGTGGCAATCATAACTTCTAAATTGCCGGCGCGTGTCATATCCACGCCTTCAGAATCGCTTTGTGTTAACGTGGCAGGATACAGCTTTACGTCAAAACGGCCGCCGCCATTTTTTTCCATAAGCTCTTTAAATTTTTTACCACAGACGTCATATACACTACCAGGGCCAGTCACATAGCCCACACGAATGGTAATTTTTTTGTCTGCGGCCTGGACATATCCACTAGCACAGAAAACAACGGCCATTAATACTGTCAAAACAATTTTAAGCTTTTTCATCCAATTCTCCTTAAAGTTTAGGGTAATTTTTGCAAAAACTCTTTTGTATTTGCTTGCCTCCGTTTCTTAAAACTGTATGAAGTGCATGCATAAATATTGCGAACACTCCTTTATTTGGTAGTGAGTAACAAGCTCACTTTGCCAACGTAATGTTATGGTGTATTATACAATTATCCCACATGAAAGCCGTACTTTACAGGATCTGCAGCATCAACAAGATAGGTGGCTTGCCCTGTAATAAAGGCTGACCCTGTGATTTGCGGCACAACTGCAGCGTAGGGCCCAACGCTGCATGTTTCTAAAATACGCCCACGAAATACTGTGCCCAGAAAGCTTTCGTACAGAAAGTCTTCTCCCACCTGTATGGCATTTTTGGCATGTAGATGGGCTAGTTTTGCCGACGTGCCTGTGCCACAGGGGGATCGATCGGCCTGCCCTTCACCGAAAATGACTACATTGCGCATATGCGCTTTTTCAGGGTTGGGGCTAGGACCGTAAAACTCCACCAAATCCACGGTAGAAATGGGTAATGTGGGGTGCTGTACGGCAATGCTGGCATTGACAGCAGCACGTATCTTTTCTCCAAGGCGCATGAGTTTTGGCACATCTTGCGCCGTAATATATGTCATATCCAGCGTTTTTTGGGTGTCCACAAGAGCGAAGAAACTGCCGCCAAATACAATATTTAGTGAAATGGTTTTTCCGTCTACCTGCACTTCTACATCTTCTTTGTACACAAAGGAAGGTACGTTAACCAATGATACTTCAAGCACTTTTTTATCTTTAACGGTAACCTTTGTGCTAATAATGCCGGCGGGCATATCAAGGTCAATATGTGTGTAGGGTTCTTTTACTTCCACAAGGCCCGTTTCTACCAACATGGTAGCCACGCCAATGGTGCCGTGCCCGCACATATTTAAAAAGCCGCCTGTATCGATAAAAATAACCCCATATGCGCATTGCGGATGCACAGGTTCACATAGCACCGCCCCCAGCATATCATGATGTCCACGAGGCTCTAACATAAGGGCTGTGCGGATATGATCCACATGCTTTTCCATGTATTCTTTTTTTTCCATCATGGTGGCCCCTTGTAATGGCGCAACACCGTCATACACAATACGAGTACACTCTCCAGCAGTATGCGTATCTATGGCACTGAAGGCAGACTCAAAACGTGTAAAATCTAACTTGGGAGAGATGTTCAATTTTGCCTACCTATACCTTATGATTAGAGGGTTATGTAAAAAAAATACTTATCCTCATAGTATCTGTATACAAAAAAAAGTCAACCAAAAAAGGGAAAAAAGCCGAAGCCTTTTTCCCTTAGTATGTTAGCATGTTACTTGAGTGCTGTTACATATAGCTTAGAGGGGCGCTGCCCCTCCACCCCGCCAAAGGGGATAATCCCCTTTGGAAACCTTATAGAGATTTCTGCGTAATTAGATACTCTTAAGAAACGCTGATTCGAGAAATTGTTTTATGTAACATATTTTTTCAAATCATATCTTATGCGCCACAATTTTTCTTTGCAAAGACAAAATACTGACGCAATGGGTTTTTTTGAGGGGAGGGGTCTGGGGAGGGGAACTTT
>CAYJDE010000202.1:0-4657 GCA_964368805.1 uncultured Desulfovibrionaceae bacterium | reverse complement strand
TTAATACGTTGGAGCTCAGTAAAACGAGATTTCTTCATGACTTCCTCCTAAGGAGCAGTTTGCCAGAAATCTCTAATTTTGACTTGTACTATTTTACGGGAAGATTACACGATAAGCCAAAAGTAGAACATACTTTAATGGAAACCTCTTCGCAGTTCATTGCGTAGGTTCTCGTTTTATATGAAATTTTATATCTTAAAAATTGTACAGAAGTTTCTAATGACGAAAAAACCAGCAATAGTCTTGTTAACAAGCCCATTTAACAGCTTGTTAACAAGACAGCTTGTGAACAAAACAGCCTATTAACACACTAGCCTGACAGCGTGTTAACAAGGCGTTCATGTAAGCTAACTCATCCATAACACACTTTTTGGCAAAAAGTAAAAGGTTACAAAAATGTTACCTTTGAGATATGTGCGACTTTTTGAGCAGACAAATTAATAATAATATTATGAATTACAATATATTAGAAAAATATAGACGCAAATATCTCTTTGATTATCTTTGTGTAAAATTTCACGGTTCTTCGGTACAGGTAAGATTTATATAAAGATTCCTGCACAATTTATTTTGTGGAGTCTTTTGGAGCGTTGGCAACAGTTTTGGCAAGTTGTAAAGGAGGATGCTTTCGATTCA
The DNA here is from genome assembly GCA_964368805.1 of uncultured Desulfovibrionaceae bacterium. GTDB lineage: Bacteria > Desulfobacterota > Desulfovibrionia > Desulfovibrionales > Desulfovibrionaceae > CAYJAD01. Next base: position 4,021 of record CAYJDE010000202.1, on the reverse strand, counting down.
GTTGAGCAAGTAAATCTGGCTACATCAAATTGCCTTGCTTGTGCTTTTGCGTTGGTTTTATGCTCATTATTACAAATCCTTCTCAACCAGTTTTTTATACATTAAAAGCTTATAAACAAAAAATATCAGAAAATCTCTGGGGCGAGAAGTACTGCACCACACTTAAAACTTAATGGAGCCAACACCTCTGTAAGTTTCATTATGCTTATTTCAGGCATACAAAACCTGCTCAACTAAAACTAATACACTCCTCTCGCATGTGATGTTTCTTGGTCGGCAAAAGCTTTATTTTGGAAAAGTAAGGTGCGTTGGAAATTCTGCATGCCTATGGTGTCAACAACGGTGTCACTTTTGTTTGTAGGCTGTGAGATTCCCATTGTTTGGGCAATTTGGTTTGAAATAGCATCTACCTTTTCTGCAATGGATGCTTTACCTTCTTCTACAGTTTGGACAGTTGAAAACGTATTATATGTGTAGGCTGCACGACGATCTACGATTGCCTTATTGGTGTCATATTGAAACTCTTGAAATTCTAGAATAGAATTTGCAGCAATGGCTAGGCCTTCTTCTGTACGGCCTTGTCTTATATTAGTAATTTCGTTAATAATGTTTTCTATAGTGTTACGCTCTTCCCATGCCATATTTTCCAGTTCTGCTGGAGTATATACCGTATCCCCTACGAGATATCCCACAACTTCCTTGTTGTCATTGACAATAACACCAATATTGTCACCGCTACCTAAATGTATATTATCGGTATTTTCAACATAGTATACTTGTAAAATGTTGTCCCCATCGCCTGCAGTGATGGAAGAAGTATCTCGTATATTGGCAACCGAAATATCATTGTTTCCATCTCCTACGGTGACGGAGCTGTCTGCTGCTAAATAGTCAAGCGCAAAGGCATTATTTCCATTGCCCAAAGTTATGGAAGAAGAATTTGCAAGCAAGAAGAGCTCTACTAAATTATTTCCATTACCTGCGGTAATGCTAGACCCGTCATCAACTTCAATGCTAATAAAAGTGTTGTTTCCATCTCCAAAGGATACGGCAGAGCCACCAATAATGCTTCCTGTATTAACTCTATTATTACCATTACCAAAGGACAGGGTGGAGTTGTCTTTGGTAGCGCCAAAGAAATCTATTAAATTATCACCATCGCCTATGGTAAAAGAAGAATTTACAACGGTAGCACAAACAATATCATTGTTACCATGCCCAACATACATTTTTGAGGAATCAGTAATGCCATGCATGTCTATATAATTATCACCATTACCTAGGGTAAGGCTAGAAGAATCTGTGACGTGGTACATTCTCATTGTATTATTGCCGTCACCAACGCTCATACTGGAAGAATACTCTACATTTCGTACATCTAATAGGTTGTCACCATTGCCTAAGTTAAGCGAAGAGGAGTTTACAACTTGATACATTTCTACTGTATTATTGCCGTTGCCAACGCTCATATTGGAAGAATACTCTACGCTACGAACATCTAGTAGGTTGTTACCATTACCTATGTCGAGCGAAGAAGAATCTTCAATGCTCTGCAATTCCATTTTATTCTCTCCATCTCCCACAGTAAATGTAGAAGATGCGCGAATATGTGCCATGTTGAAAATATTGTTTCCATCCCCTACAGTTAAGGATGTTTCTTCAATGGCACCGACATCTATTCGGTTATTACCATTTCCTAAAGATATATCAGATTCTACAGATATCCCCCCAGTTAAGATATTATTCCCATTTCCTAGGTTAATTTCAGAATTGCGTAAAACACTTTCCAATTCGACTCTGTTGTTCCCATCTCCGGCAATAAGGGTAATGCCGCTAATTAAAGGTTTAGCAGTCATAGTACCGTCTCTACCTGTAAGGTAGGCAGTATTATTTCCTTCACCTAAATCAATATGCTGGTCATTGGCAAAGATATATACTGCATCATCTCCACTGGTCGTGGAAATATGCGCTCCTTCTGTAAGGCTTATGATAGTGTCATTGCCACTGCCTGTGACCACTTCTGTATCGTTAATATTGATAAACAGAGTGTTGGCATTTTCAGGCAGGGTATTGCCCACAAACTCGGTGGTGTTGCCTTCGGCATCATACACACGAGTCATGTTTTCTTCGGCATAATAAACAGATGTACTGGCATCTTCGTTTTCAACAACACGCACACTTGCCTTGGAAGATATATCTATAGTTTGCCCGTTTTGTGTTCTAAACTGCATTTCAAAAGTGCTTGGAGTCTGAGGCGTACTTCCTAGTGTTTCAACAATGCTGACATGAGCGCCGGAGTCGAGAGTAATGCTGCCATTTACCGGAAAAGAGCCTCCCACTTGGTAGTGGTCGTCAATACCGGCAAGACCGTTTGTAGAAATCGGTAGTACCAATGGAGCTTGAGGATAAGCTTGAGGGTCCACTTGTGCCGAAGACGTATTTGTGGTGGTGGAATCTGCTGTCGATGTGCTTTGATTTACTTTGGCTGTTGTGACCGTATCACTTGTTTGATTGCTTTCATGAGTGCCATTTTTTATAGATTGAGGTGCTGCTTTTGCCTGTTCAGCAAAAACGCCTTGACTATCCGTACCTTTCTGAGCATTTCGCGTATTTTGAAAATACATAGAGGAATAGGCTAAGCCAGATGAGGCTGCTGCAATAGTCATGGTGCACCACCTTTGTTATGGAAAGAAAGCAAAGGAGCGAAATGAAAGATTTTTGCTCTTTTTTGCATTTTTTTACAACAAAAATACACGGAATAAAATTCCCAACAATATTTCATGCAAAAATTACACCATGGGTAGATATTGCCAGCATACTTTGGGTAGGGGAAATGAAAATTGCAGCATGATGATGTCATATTGTATGCGTAGGCTTCGCAAGATATTTAACGCTCTTTTGTGTGCTTTTTTCTTTTTGCACTTTTACGAACAATTAAAAGCGTGATTCCCAAAAAGAAAGCATCGAGAAGGTGAAATACTTTTTGCTCAACTCCACCCTAGTAGGAACTATTTTGCTCGTACCTCGCAAACGCAAACGGCTTTGCCGCCCGTTGTGTCGGACTTAACGGCGAAGAAAAGCTGCGCCTATTCTTGATTTTTGGTCGCATTAACTATTGTCAACGCTCCATGAGATCCTACGCAATGCATTGCGCAGAGGTCTCGAATAGTTACGCAGAGATTTTAAATTTCAAACAAGTAAGCCCCCGATATTTTCATATCGGGGGCCGTTTTATTCTACGCTATGGGGTTATATTACTAACCACCAAGGTTCATGGTTTGTTGCACAAGAATGGTCATTTCGTCTGCTGCACCTTCGTTCTTAATGTAAAGATCATAACCCTTTACAGCTGAAGGTGTAGCCGATTTATTCCAATTGTCATCTGTTAAAGACTGTTCAATATCGTTTGTGTCAATAACACCTTGTAAAGCCTTAGCTTCATCTACATCGCCGCCAAACATGATGACTTCGGTATTAGTAATCTTGCCTGAGCTGAGCATTTGCTCAACGGCTAACTGATTGGCAGCAGCAGTCAGAAGAATATCCATACCTTCACCACCGTCCACAAGGACGTCGTGAATGCTGATACTATCCAAATGCTCTAAGGAAATGATGTCATTGCCTTTGCCGCCAAAAACTTGCTTGTCGTTGAAAGCTGCAAAGATAATGTCATCGCCTTCACCACCATCAAGGATGTCTACGCCATTGTCGCCATAAAGAGTGTCATTACCAGATCCGCCTAAGAGGGTGTCATTGCCATCGCCGCCACGGATAGTGTCATCACCGGCGCCACCAAAAGCTATATCATTACCTTCACCTGCATTAATGGTTTCATTACCGCGGAAACCAACAATTACATCGCTATCTTCTTTACCATTTATAGTATAATCATCTGGCGCAGCGGCAGTACCTGCTTCTGCTTCTATTGCCTTTTCAATTTTGTCGCCAAGGTCCTTTAATTGTTCGAAATCATATTCAAGTACCTCAGCAACAAACTCACTATCGCTTTCTCCTGCTAAGC
>CAYJDE010000201.1:0-4661 GCA_964368805.1 uncultured Desulfovibrionaceae bacterium | reverse complement strand
CGCCGGAAAGCGTGGCTCGCACTAAAAAATGCTCTGCATATGGTATCAAACCTTTGGATTTTATGAGCGGGCGAGCCACAGCCCAAAGAACATATGCAGACTCCGGTGAATTTGGGTTTTTAAAGTGTTCCTCTAGTACTTTTAGCGTTACATACCCATTTGAAATTGTATGAGCAATCTCTCCTTTTTTCACCAAATAGCTTTTGTAAATATCAGAGTATTCCAGAAATTTTTTATAAGCAAAAGCATAGTCCTGCTTTACGCCAATCCCTGTTAAATGGAAAAGCAAAATAAATCCTTTTGCTTTTAACAACGCATGATGTCCTGTGCCTGTTAACCTCGAATGCTGTTTTAAAAATTTCTCATCTTCAAATATTTTTATGTACTTATATATCTCTTCATAGTTTTCACTGGCTTCTAAAACTTCCATACAAAAAAAGATAGAGTTTAGATTCCCTTTGAGTGCGGATGGGCCATAAGCTTTTATTAATCCAGGAGCTAGTATTTTAATTATTTCCTTATTTTTTAAACTTTTATGATATGCTCTTTCTCCTTCATAATTTAAAAGCCTTTGTCCATACTTTGATTTTAATAATTGCCGCACAATATTCACTCGATTATTTTCAATCGCATAAATAAGCGCCGTGTAACCAAAAGAATCTTCAGCCATTACATCGGCACCTTGTGCTAGTAACATAAAGAAAGCTCTATAGGCGCCACTTTGCGCTGCTAAATGTAAGGCTCTTCTTCTATCAAATTTATCACGATAAAGCTCGGTATCAGCGCCCGCCTTTAATAGTAGTTCTAAAAAAGCAGTTTTCCCGTGATACGCTGCTAACATGAGAGCTGTATTGCCATGTTTATTTTTAGCGTTTATATTTTCACCACTTTCAATGGCTTTTTTAAAAGCTGTTAAATCATTCTCCATATATGCATCTAAAATTTTCGAAGCAAATGATATATTTACTTGCATAAAAAACATAACAGTAAAAATGGCACAATACTTAAACATATACCCTCTCAAAAGTTAAACAGTTAACACTAGATAGTGAGAATTCTAGCAAAATTTAAAAATTTATTTCTTCCCCTCTCTTTCTACTTTTCCAAGCTGACAATTATGATGGTAGGCACGGATTCTCCGCAATTAAAATATATTATCCAATGTTTCAAAAGAAACTCCGGTAGATAAGGCATGTAATGCAATATTATGCAGCATTTCATCTACTGTAGTGGTGCATTCAGGAAAAATGCTCACTGTATATTTTTCGGCTTGCTTTGAAATGGCAGTGTGGGTAACGCAATTTTGCGTCATCATGCCGCAAACCATAATTTTCTCTACTTGAAGCGTATCAAGCACTTCACCAAGTTTGGTTTCATGAAAAGCATCGGCAAAATGTTTTGTGATAATTGTAGCTTGAGGTGCTAATTCCAGCACGTTTTTATGGATTTTTGCCCCTTCTGTACCCTCATTAAAGAAAGGTGCAAGGCCGCCGACTTCTTTGGGAACAACATGCTCAATGAGTACAATGTGGATGTTTTTTTGCTTGTGCATTTTTAAAAGCATCGTGTAGTACATATCCTTCTCTTAGGTAGAAACCTAAGAGAAGGATGATTTTATGTGTTAGCTCAATTTATTATATGTTTTTTCATCCAAAAATGTAATGTTTTATAAAGTATGTTCGCATCAATAGGTTTTGTGATATGCTCATTCATGCCATGGGAAAGGCTGAGCTCTTTATCTCCTTTCATGGCATGTGCAGACATGGCAATAATGGGAAGATTTGCGTATTTTTCTTGCTCACGTATTTTTTGGGTAGCGGTATAGCCATCCATTATGGGCATTTGAATATCCATAAGCACAAGAGCGTATTCATTTTTTTCTAGCATATCTAGGGCTTGTTGCCCATTTTCTGCTATGTCCAAGGTATAGCCTGCCGCTTGTAAAATCTCTTGAGCAACCATTTGATTGATTTCATTATCTTCCACCAATAGCAAATGGCCTGTTTGGGCTTCTTCTGCTGCGTGGGGGGTGGATGGACTATGAGGCTCTTCAGATGTGACGGAATCTGCGGCTAAAGGAAATTTAGCTGTGAAGGTGAAGGTTGTTCCTTTGCCTAATTCACTTTCTACCCAAATTTCTCCGCCCATAAGGTTAATAATTTTTTGAGAGATGGTTAGTCCAAGGCCTGTTCCGCCATATCTGCGGGTAACGGAAGTATCTGCTTGAGAAAATGCTGAAAAAAGCTTATCTGCTTGTTCGGCAGAAAGGCCAATTCCGGTATCGGTTATGCTAAATTCACAATGAAGTTCCGCATTGTTATGTATAAAGCTTTGCCCTTCAAGAAGGATTTTTCCGCCAGAATCGGTAAATTTAACAGCGTTGCTCACAAGGTTAAAAGCTACTTGCTTAAAACGAAAAGCATCGCCAAGAATAGGAAGTGTGTCATGTTCACTACAAGATATCTCTAAGGTTAGTCCTTTATCGGCGCATACGTGCCCGTATAAATCTGCAATCTCTTGCCCTATGCTGTGTAAGGTAAAGGGCTGTTTTTCCATTTCCATCTTACCGGCTTCTATTTTGGAGAAGTCCAAAATATCATTGATAATATGCATAAGATTTTTGGCTGATACAGAAATTTTTTCTACATATTTTTTTTGTGTATCATCCAAGGAGGTTACGTTTAGAAGATGGAGCAAACCCAGTATTCCGTTCATGGGAGTACGAATTTCATGACTCATATTAGCCAAAAAATCTCCTTTAACCTTAGCATTTTGCTCGGCAATTTCCTTGGCTTCAATCAGTGAGTTTTCGTTGTTCGTAATTTCTTTGAGCATGGCATAATGTTCACGCATATCTCTAAAGTAGGTAATAAGTCCGTTTTTACCTTGATAATTAGTGCACATAGAAAAGAACAATATGGGAATATCTTCGCCGGAAAAGGGGTGACGGCACACTATTTCATCTGAGTTTTTACCATTTTTATAAGCAGTTTGTAATTGCTCTTGCACCAAATCAATAGATGCGCGCCCATCCGGTTGAAATTCCGGAAGTATGGAGTGGAAGTTTTCTATAAATTCTTCTTTTGTTGTAAAACCAAAAAGAGTTACTGACTCCATATTGGTATATATGAGAGTCTTGGTTTCATCCCAAAAGTGTACCCCCATGGGCATTGAGTCCAGCATGATAGAGTTGCGCAATTCCGCTTCTTTTAGGAGTTCTTCCATGGCTTTGAGTTCTCGCAAATCTCTTAGAAAACTCATGATACGATATTCATTTTGGAAAAATACCCTGATAAGTGTAACTTCCATAGGCATGAGTTCTCCATCCACTCTTTGGTGCATCCATTCAAAGCGGCAATATCCTTCCTCTAAGGCCTTGCCCATGTAGTATGCCACCCCCTCATGCATTGTTCTTCCGTCAGCCTGTTTTTCAGGAGAGAGTTCCATAAATTTTTCAAGATATTCCTGCTTACTTTCAAAGCCAAAAAGCTTGGCAATGGTCATATTGCAGTCAATATTTTGGAAATGTTTATCAAAAAAATTTGCACCAAATGGCATGGAATCAAACATAATTTGCATACGTTCTTCGGCTTCATAGGCTAGGGCTTCAGATTTTTTAATAGCCCGTAAATCCTTGGTGTATTCTATGACCACATCTTCATCATCAAGTTTGATTTTGGTGAGCGTAACCTCTGCAGGAATTTTTTCGCCCTGAAGAGATACAAATTCCCATTCAAAAGAGCATTGTCCTTCTCTAAAAGTCCTTTCAATATATTCATAACTCAGTTCTTTGGAGTTTCTCCCATTAGGCTGGTAGAGGGCGTAGGTCTTATGAACATTTTGCTTATAGCTAGCTTTGTCAGGAAAATTGAATAAGGCAAGGGAGGCTAAATTGCAGTCAATTAGTTCATTATCCCTGTTCCAAATATTGATACTCATGGGAGCGGCATCAAGGATAGCTTCAAAACGTTCTTGAATTTTAACCTTGTTTTGCAAATCGTTGAAAGTGTTTTGTAAACTTGTATGACACGCAAGGATAATATTTTGTTCTTCATGGGGCATATGCGTCAAGCTACATTCTACAAGGTAGGCTTCCCCCGCACTATTAATATGTGTCCAAAGAAAATTGCACGTTCCATCGTTAATGGTCTGTTGTAAATATTTAATGCCCAAGGTGTAGGAATCTTCTCCACAAGGCTGTAAAGGAGGAGAAAAAGAGCTTCTTTTTTGTATATATTCGTCTATATCTTGAACATCAAAAAGCTTCAAAAAAGAATCGTTGCAAAAAAGGGGTTCACCTTTCACCGTCCAACAACTTACAGGTGTAGGAAGATGATTTAAGATGTTTGCATAAAAATTCTCAAGAGAAATGTGTTTAGAGATAAAGGACATATGAACACTCCTGTCTACATTATAAAACTGTGCGAGTAGAAACCGTCTTAAAAAGATTCATCCTCTCACCAAGGCATTGTATATAATGTCATATCCATTTTTTTAGTTGTTATTTTATTGAACACTACTAACTAAAGTTTGTGTATATGGCATTTCAGAGTAGAATAGACATATATTTTTAATAAACCATTTTTAATGCAGGTAGTATTTTACTCCGCATCATCGTTATTACAAAGCGCCCGTAAACCATTCAGCGTATATGCGTAAAT
>CAYJDE010000200.1:0-4706 GCA_964368805.1 uncultured Desulfovibrionaceae bacterium | reverse complement strand
ACGCCCGTTAAGGTAATCGGTTGAAAAGGGTAAAATACAAGGAAAAATAAAAAAGCAGGACACGCCGTGTATACAGACATACATAAGTGGTCTGCTTTTTTATTTTGACGCAGTAGTTTGCCCTTTTTCAACCGATTACCCAACGTATTTATAGTACGCAGCACATGACCCCTCCGTTGAAACCATACACGGACCAATGGGTTTTGCCGGTGTACACGCCTTACCAAATAGTGGACAATCAGGCGGTAGCATTTTCCCCTTAAGCACATCGCCACAGCGACAGCCAGAAATAGTCTTTACTTGCGGCAAAGTAAGCCCCAACACCTTTAAAGCATCACGATGTTCAAAGGACGGCGCAAGGGCAAGACCACTTTGAGCTATGCTTCCCATGCCACGCCATAAGGCCGTCGTGGGCACAAAAACTTGCTCCAAAATAGCCTTAGCCTTGGGATTACCCTGCGCATTGACAGCACGTAAATAGGCATTTTGTATGCTAAATTTTTCTGCTTGTAGTTCTTCTGCCATCATTACTAAGGCCAACAAAATATCAGCAGCGTCAAAACCTGCCACGATACCCGGAGTTTTATAGTCCGCCAAAAAAGCATAGGGTTCTAAGCCCAAAATGGTGGACACATGCCCCGGCAATAAAAAGGCATCCACTCTACAGCTTTCGTCTTCCAATAACGCTTTCAAAGCCGGCGGTACCAATTTATGACAAGAAAAAACCAGTAAATTTTTTATATTTTGTGCCTCAGCCATAAGCAACATGGCTGCTACTGTAGGAGCAGTAGTTTCAAAGCCAATGCCCAAAAAAACGACTGTTTCTTGAGGATGTTTTTGGGCCAGCGTCAAAGCATCTATAGGTGAATACACTACTTCAATACGTGCGCCTTGGGCCATGGCATGCTTTAAGCTACTGCCGTCAGGGCCCGGAATACGCAATACATCGCCAAAGGTGGCAATTATCACTTTATCATTTTGAGCCAATTGTAAAAACGTTGCCACTTCTGCATCGTGAGTTACGCATACAGGACAGCCCGGGCCAGAAAGATGCAAAATATTTTTAGGTAAAATATCCCTTAGCCCACTGTGAAAAATGGATACCGTATGCGTACCACACACTTCCATAAAACGTAATTCTTTACCAGCAAGTACATGGGTCAATTTCTCTAAAAGAGCCGCACACGCTTTCGGGTCTTTAAAGGCACGAGTAAAATCCATAGAAATTCCTTTTCAAACACCTGTTTAAGGCAGTCGCCTGCTATGGCAATAGCGGTGGCAAAATAAGCCCTTCTGTGGCTGAAAGCCCCAACATAATATTGGCATTGGCTATGGCTTGCCCTGAGGCACCACGACACACATTATCAATGGCACTTACTACAATAAGTCTGTTGGTGCGATTATCCACTACAAGGCCTATATCGCAAAACATGGTACCTCGCACATTCTTCGTTTCTGGCAATTCCCCCTTGGGTAGCACACGAATCCATGGGCTTTGGGCCCACGTTTTTGTATATACAGCATGCACATCATCCAAGGTATATTCCTTAGCTAAGGTGGCGTACATGGTGGATAAAATACCTCGATTTATAGGCAGTAAATGCGTATTAAAAGAAAGCACAATATCCTTACCCGCTATGGCAGAAAGTTCTTGCTCAATTTCTGGCGTGTGGCGATGTTTTCCCAAATTGTAGGCTTTAAAAGTATCGGATACTTCGCAAAACAAAGTCCCCACGCTAGCTTTACGCCCTGCCCCCGTGGTACCAGATTTGGCATCAATAACAATGCCCTCGGTATGTATAAGCTCATGTTTTAATGCTGCATATAAACCAAGTATGGCCGCAGAAGGATAACATCCAGGATTAGCCACAAGGGTAGCAGCACCCACATGCGCCGCATACAATTCCGGTAAACCATATACAGCACTGCGCAAGGCTTCCAGTTCTGTATGCGGGGTGTTATACCATTTTTCATACACTTTTTCATCACGCAAGCGAAAATCTGCAGAAAGATCAACCACTTTTACGCCTTTTGCATGCAGCGCAGCCCCCATGGTCATGGCTGTACTATGCGGTACAGCAAGAAAAACAATATCACATAGTTCTGCGGCTTTATCCATATCCGGCGTAGAAATAATCACATCAGCACCGGGCAGCCCCCGCAAAAAGGGGTAATGGTCGCCGAGCACTTTACCTGCTTCAGCACGAGATGCTGCCAGCACCAAACGCAAAGAAGGGTGCATGGTCAACAAACGAGTCAGCTCCATGCCTGTATAGCCGGTAACGCCAATAAGGCCTACACGAAATTTTTTACTTTCTTTCATTGTTCACATCTTCTTTTATTTAGTCTTGATAACATATTTCATGCGCACTTCATAAAGAACATCTTTGAGCAACGCTTTTTCCTCTTCTTCCAAGCAGCCGGAGGTTTTGGCTTCTAACATTTCTAATATATCAATGGTGTGGCGAGCCAAATCAAGTTGCTCTTCCACTTGCCCCGTATCAGGATTGGGCACTTCTCCCATCTGCATAAGGGCCGAAGAGGCTAAAGACAAAATAAAAGTGGAAAAAGTCACCTGTGGCATGGCTTTTACTGCATTTCTTGCTACTGTATCCATAATTTAACTCCATATTAGCGGTATGGCTGTTCCGCAAGGCACTTGAAGGGCGTTTTCATAAGCGCACAATGCTTCCTCTAGATAATTGCGACAGGCAAAGTAGCCACCTACTTCTTTAATGGAAGCAGCAAGGGCATACAATCCCGCATTTACATCGGCCCAATCTACCCAGCCCATATGACCTATGCGCACAATGCGCCCTTTAAGATGATCTTGGCCTCCGGCGAAAACAATACCGTATTTTTGCGCCGCAAGACTTACTACCTTAGTACCATCTACCCCTTCAGGTAATACCACAGAAGTAAGGCCCCATGTGAAATTTTCTTGCACAAAAAGGGATAAACCTAAGGCCGTTACGCCTGTGCGTGTCATCATGGTTAAGGCCCATTGTTTACTATATAACGCATGAAGAGCGTCACTTTCGCTGGTAGTATTTTCAAAAAGCATGGTGAGGCTTTCATCAAGGGCCAAAAGTAGACTTACCGGAGAGGTAAACAACGTCTGCCCTTTAAGTACATAGGCTTTTTCTTTGGGTAGATTAAAGTAAAAACATTCTTGAGGGTTGGCTTCGGCTTTTTCCCAAGCACGGGCAGACAGGGCCAATAAACTTAACCCCGGAGGCACCATAAGCCCCTTTTGTGAGCCGGTAAGCAAACAATCAATGCCCCATGCGTCCATGGGACAAGGAGAAATACCCACGGCAGAGATGCCGTCTACCACCAATAAGACATTACGCTGACGTGTAACGGCGGCCACCTCTTCTACAGGATGCAAAGCCCCTGTGGAAGTTTCGCTCAATTGCATAAGGACGCCGCTAATGCTTGGGTCTGCATCTAACATTTTAGCAATTTGCAAGCCTGTTACTGTGGTGCCCCAGGTTAAAACCAGCTCTTCTACCACAAGACCATGAGTAAGAGCAATGCTGGTAAAGCGTTCGCCAAACTTTCCGGCATTCACCACCAATACTTTTTCCCCTTGGGCAAAAAGGCCATGCACGGCTGCAGTCATGGCACCTGTGCCTGAACAGCTTAGGGGTAAAACCACTTGTGTGGTACCAAAAAGACTTTGCAATTTTGGCTGAATAGCCTGCATGACTTCTTTAAATGCAGGTTTGCGATGGTGTAACATTTCTTCTGCCATACGCAAGCGAACACGGGAAGGAATGGGAGTGGGGCCAGGGGTCAGTAAGCGATTTTTTTGGAGCATGCCAGCCTCATAAAGCAAAATTCTTTGCGGTAAAACGTCTAATGCAAACCTTTGCGCAATACAATGCGCAAGGTCTCTAACGGTTGTTAACTCTGGCAACTTTCAGGCAGAAAAACATACTCTACAAAGAAACGACATTTTTTGTGTAAAAATACGTAGTAAAATACATATAATCACCCTAAAAACTTCTAACAATGTGGAGAGTTTTTAACAACCCGTTTAAGGTGCAACGAGTTCATTTGGAAAATCAATAATCATTTTTATGCCCTCGTCAAGGTTTTTCATATGCCAAGTGGAGCATTGTTGTAAAATATTTGCCGGACTATGTGCATTACTTTGCACAACTTTACCAAAAGTTTTTATACACAATGTCCCTTGGGAAGGAATTTCATATTTTTTCAACATAGCATGTTCTTCGGCATTGATATGGCGTGAAGTAATAGTAAGTCTTTTACCCTCAATATGAAAATTAAACAATCCTACCGCTTCAGGTAAAGCGTACGGCGATGTATAAGTAAACTTTGTCTGAAATAAATCAGGCGTCACGCTACGTAGTTCAAAAATATCTGGCATGCGTTCACGTAGTACACGTGTAAACTCACCAAGAATTTGCTGCGCCAATTTTTGCTTATCCCAAGCGGGGTCATCCTGCACTTTTTTACTATACAAGCCAGCCATGCGCATTTCTCCTATGAATTCAAAAGCATAATTTTTTTCCGTAAGAGTTAATGTGGCCAAATATTTATTGGGTACAAAACAACCAGTAAAAGTAAGTACGCTGCATAAACACAGCAAGAGAGGTAAAAAAAATTTTTGCATAACATTTTAAAAATATATGAGTTACTTTATCAACCTATTGCAAAAGTCGACCTTGGTTATTTTG
>CAYJDE010000199.1:0-4724 GCA_964368805.1 uncultured Desulfovibrionaceae bacterium | reverse complement strand
GTGGTCTGCTTTTTTGTTTTGACGCAGTAGTTTACCCTTTTTCAGCCGACTGCTATTTTTCTTGCGCCCACCACGAAGCATCAGGCCCATTAAACCACCAATTATGCGAAGGGGTTTGCATAACTGCAGCCCCCAGCTCTTGTCCTTCCTTCGTATGCAAACGTTGCAAAGCACTTTCCATCCATTGTAAAGCAAAGGCATTTCCTTTTTCATGTTCTTGCTTAAGATTAAAAAGCAAATCCAATTGGTCTGCATCATGAGCCAAAGCAGCTTCCATGCTGGCATGGGCGGAAAGTTCATCCCAAAAGCTAAGAATATCTTCTTGCAAGCCTGTTCCCTGCGTGGCGTGCTGCATGGCCACACGGGGTTTGGCAGTATTATACATTTTATTCACATAGTTAAAGTCACCGGTACGAGCTTCGGCCAAATCATGAAAAAGGCACAAAAATACTGTACGAGCTATGTCGGCACCGGCAAGTTTAGCCAATACATAACCAATGACGGTGACCCGATGCGAATGCTCGGCCACATTTTCTTTGCCTGTGCCCAAAAATTGATAGCCCGTGCGTGGCGTATGGCGCAACATCCCAACTTCGTTAATAAAGTCTACAAGCCTTTGTATTTGATTACGCCCACGTAAATTTTCCAAAGGATCACAACACGCGCATTGCTCTTCTGTATTTTTTTTCATGCTTACCCTTACGATATTTTTCCCAAACGTTCTAATAAAAAGTGCAGTACCTGTCCCTGAAAAGCTTCGTGCGCACTATTACGTGCGTCTTCACCGGCAGTACCACATAAATCCGGCAAATCCTTACGCCACTCCTGAGGGCAAGGAGCCATCAAGTCCAATTCGTCTACACCATCAATGACGGCATAACTGGTTTGCTTTGGAAAAAACACCTGTATTTTTTGCGCATGCCAAGCCCTCTTGCCCAGCTCCCCTTCTGTTTCAAGCAACAAAAGGGGAATATGCATGGAACGTAAGGCTTTTTGCGTAAAAAACATATCGTATTTCGGGGATACTGCCACCACAGCCTTGATGCGTTTATCCTGAAAGGAGCGGGTCATGGGGGGCAATTCTTGACGCATTTTCTGCACGTGATTTACAGCCCATGCATTACAATAGGCCGTGGATTGTGGAACCATGAGGCAGTAATCATCCCAGCCGCTGGCATCAAGGCGTGCACCGCCCATGAGCAAAGCCGTGGTGGCGCCTGTACCAAAACCCAATATGGCCACACGCTCGGCATCTACCATGCCTTTAATATCCTTGTGGGAAAGTACAACATTGAGCACGTTATGTATATCGGCTATACGCTGTTCCAACTGCTTCCAATGGAATAAAAAAGACATATTTTCCATGCTATCGTGGCTATGTTCCGGCGCAATAACCACAAAGCCCGAACGCACCAACATGGCGGCAGTATCGTGATAAGAAAAACGAGTGGCTGGGGAGTCGTGCGACAAAATAACCACAGGAAAACGCCCCGACACACTACGCCCATAGCGTACCACGTTTAGACGCCAAGGCCCATAAGAAGCTGTGCTCGGTTGACTATAGGTGGGATACCATACATTAACATCCACTCGTACAGCTTTGGCCTTATCCCAAATGCCTACGGTTTTGAAGGCCGGAGAAAAAGTGCGTTGTGCAGCTAAAACCTCCATGGGTATAAAGCATACAGCACAGACAAAGCACATGAGGCGCAGCAGTAACGGCGCCCTATGTTTTACTTTAAGCAAAGGCAATGACAAGGCTTTTTGAAACATATATACCTTTAAACATCTGTAATAACGGTGCCTAGCGCTTCGTCTTCAAGCAAATAACGCTGCAAAGACCCTTGGGCTCTGCCATCTAAAATAAGGGAGCGTTTACAACCGGCTTGCAAAGCGTGTAAGCAAGAATCCACCTTGGGCAGCATACCCCCATGAATAATTTCTTCTTTTTTTAGCTGGGCAATGCTGGCAGTATTCAGTTTTGGTAAAAGATTTTTTTCGCCGTCCAGTACGCCGGGCACATCGGACACCAAAACAAAATAATCGGCCTGTAAGGCCCCTGCTAAGGCCCCTGCCGCCGTATCAGCGTTGATATTGAGGCTTTGCCCATGTGCACCATAGGCCACAGGCGCAATAACCGGAATGAAATTTCCCTGCAATAAGCAATGCACAATGGCATCGTTGACCGTATGCACAGCACCCACAAGACCAAGT
Organism: uncultured Desulfovibrionaceae bacterium; assembly: GCA_964368805.1. Classification (GTDB taxonomy): domain Bacteria; phylum Desulfobacterota; class Desulfovibrionia; order Desulfovibrionales; family Desulfovibrionaceae; genus CAYJAD01. The sequence continues at coordinate 2,510 of CAYJDE010000199.1, read as the reverse complement.
TCTGGCCGCAATACTTCGGCTTCGAAAAGAGCTGCATCCTTGCCGCAAATACCCACTGCTTGTCCGCCGGCTTCTTGTAGCATGGTAACTACTGCCTTGTTCACCTGTCCGCACAGGGCCATTTCCACCGCTTCCATGGTGGCAGCATCAGTTACCCGAAGGCCGTTTTCAAAATGGCTTTCAATGTGTAAACGCTGTAAAAGAGTATTAATATGCGGCCCGCCGCCATGCACCAACACGATGCGCATACCTTGCTTGGCAAGGGCTACAACACTTTGGGCAAAAGGACCACGCAAAGCAGGGTCATCCATGGCATGGCCGCCGTATTTAATAACAATAGTGGTAGCAGAAGAATGTGACATAGTAATTCCTTTTAGGGAAAAAATTAGGGAAATACTGATTCATTTTTTCCTGAGAAGGGAAGCTTCTTTTAGGGGAAAAAAGTTTTCCCTCTCAGACTCTCCCCTTCAAAAAAACCATTGCGTCAGCACTTTCCTGTATGAAGAAAACATGTAGCGCGGCAGACACCCCCTGCTACACGCCTGTGAGGGTGGCTACCATGACAGCTTTAATAGTATGCATACGATTTTCTGCTTCATCAAAGGCCACATTGGCAGGCGATTCAAAAACGCTGTCATCCACTTCCATAGCCTCTATGCCATATAGCTGATATAATTCTTCGCCCATGTCCGTATCTCTATTGTGGAAGGAAGGCAGACAATGTAAAAACTTGCAATGAGGATTACCCGTAAGCTCCATGGTTTTTTGTGTTACCTGGTAGTTACGCAAACGCGCAATGCGTTCTTTCCAAACCTCTTGCGGTTCGCCCATGGATACCCACACATCGGTATAAATAAAATCGCATCCTGCAACGCCGGCAGCTATGTCATCGGTAACAGTAATTTTTGCGCCGCTTTCCTTGGCAATTTCCAGAGAAATATTGATAATGTCTTCATAGGTTTGCGAACCTTCAGGCGCAATGGAGCGAAAGTCCATTCCCATTTTTGCTGCCCCAATCATGAGTGAATTACCCATATTATATCGAGCATCGCCAATGTAGGCAAAGGTCATTTCATGCAAAGGCTTAGCACAATGTTCTTGCATGGTGAGAAAATCTGCCAGAATTTGTGTGGGGTGAAATTCATTAGTAAGACCATTCCACACGGGAACAGAAGAAAATTTGGCTAGTGTTTCCACTTTTTCTTGCTCAAAACCACGGTACTCAATGCCATCATACATGCGACTAAGCACCCTAGCCGTATCGGCCATGGATTCTTTTTTGCCAATTTGTGAACCGGAAGGCCCCAAATAGGTGGTAAAAGCCCCTTGATCGCGAGCAGCCACTTCAAAAGCACAACGGGTACGAGTGGAATCTTTCTCAAAAAGCAATACAATATTCTTTCCGGTCAAATATTGCTGCTCATTACCTTCTTTTTTGGCTTTTTTTAACTTTGCCGCCAAATCTAATAAGTAAGTGATTTCTTCTTGGCTATAGTCCAGTAATTTTAGAAAATGTTTATTTTTTAAAGGCATATGTGGGTATTCTCCTGCACACACGAAAATATCTTGATTTTTGTCCCTTTACCTCTGCACTTTACTTTACATTTCGAACAAATTTTCAAGCTTTAGACATAAAGCTATATTTAAAAATAATTGCGCAGAGGCCTCTACACTAAGGCTTCAAAAGAGAAATGTAGACTTTTTAAGCCCAAGTGGCAAGAGAGAAGAAGGGGGAAGTCAAGAAAATGCTGACTCTAGCCAGCACTTCATGAGAACTTACGCAACATGTTATACAGAGGCTTCTAGTGCTTTGGCAAACAGCACATCGGCTTGCATGGCAGCTGCCTGTAAAACGCGAGGGGCCAAAGGGGGGAATTGGCTAATATCGGAAGAAAAGTCTCCTACCACCACAAGATTTTCACCAAGCTGGCGTTTTTGCATGGGTGGGCCGCCATAGCCAGCAATGCCGGAAGCACTGACGCAAAAGAGATTATGTTCAAGACAAGCTTCCACCAAAAGTCTTTTACTTTGCGGCACGTCAAAAGCTTCAACCCACAATGTTGCTTTGGGTAAAAACTGTGGTAGGTTTTGTGCATCCACAAATACTTTTTGTATATCCACAAGAGCTTGCGGGCAAAGTTCCAAAATTTGTTCCGCTAAAGCTTGTACTTTAGGCATACCTATGTGACGAGGGAAATAGGGCTGGCGATTCAAATTGGAGGCGTCCACTTGGTCATGATCAAGAAGAAGGAAACGCTGTATACCACTACGTACCAACATAAGAGCCACATTGCCCCCAAGCCCGCCCACTCCGGCAATGCCTACAGTAACGGCGGCAAGCTTGCTCAGCTCTTCCGGTAATAAATACCGCTGTAAACCTTGTTGAAGTGGCATTGATTTTCCTTGAAGAAATTTTGAGACCTCTGCACTTTATTTTACATTTCTAGCAAATTTTCAAATTTTAGACACAAAGCTATATTTGAAAATAATTGTGCAGAGGTCTTAGTTTT
>CAYJDE010000198.1:0-4741 GCA_964368805.1 uncultured Desulfovibrionaceae bacterium | reverse complement strand
GGGGAGGGAAACTTTTTTTCCCTAAAAAAAGTTTCCCTCCCCAAGAAAATACCTATACCCTTTCCACTATCGATTAACTACTATCAACGCTCCATGCGACCTTACGCAATGAATTTCGCAGAGGTCTCCTATCACCAATAATGCATTTCGCATCTTTACTTGTTAGCATAAAAATCCTTAAACTTACACCTCACTATCACCTCGTGTGGCCATAACTAAGACACCAGCCTCATGTCCTGCCCCTTTTTTACCCATAAAGCAAGCACCGGGAATATGTCCTAACACTTGAAAGCCTGCGCTTTGTGCTAAACGCCAAGCGTGTTTATTGCTTTTGGCGCAAAGTCCTAGCAGAGTATCACAGGGAGCATGGGTAAAAATCCATGGGAGGGCTTGCCTGCTCATGGCTACGGCTTCAGCAAAGAAGGGGCGGAATACGGTAAAATCAAAGGTCCAGACTCTATGTCCTTTATTTCCTTGCCCCCAAGCGAGCGGTGCTAAAAAGGCCATGGCTTGAATATGCGCTGCATCCATAGTAATTGTCGCATCTTTAGCATACATGGCGTGCGAAGAAGTAGTGGCTTGGGATTTTTGCGTAAATCTTGTTAGCGTTGGGGCTTTTGTAAAATGCGAGCTTTTTGTGCAGCACAACAACCAGCCACGTTGCGGGTGAGTACTTTCCAGCCAATGTTGCAATTGGGGTTTAGCGTAAGCATGCATGGTAAAAGGTAACAGACCTTCTTGGTGCATACGTTGGAAAAGGGCAGTACGTAAGGGAACACCTGCAACGGTACGCATATGCTCTGCAACCACGAAATATTGATAGGGCATTATCTATCTCCACATGTCATAGTGTATTTTTGCTTTACCGCCTACGGCACTTTGTTCAGGACGAAAACCCAATACTGCATAACGCAGAGCATCACAGGCATGGCTGCTCCAATCATGAACAGGGGCTGTTGTGTAGACTTCTTGGCGAGGACGCCATTGCCGTCTGTATTGGCGTAAAGCCCGCAAACCTTGAGCGCATCCTTGGCTATCAAACCACATACGGGGCAAATGACTGCGCACGGCATTGATGCCGTCAGCTAAGGGCAAGGATGGACATACGGTAAAAGAAATACCCAAACGAGCTGCCATTTCTAAGCGACTAAGTCCTGTGCCAAGCTCGCGCACCCTAATATCGTGCGGTGCCATATGCCGACCGTATACATAGGGTTTTGCCTGTAGTAATTGGATATAGTGCTGCAAACCTTGACCACTGTCTTCTGCATACTCTAGCATACGCCATTGTCCACCTGATTCTACCTGAAAAAACCAAATACCTGTGGCATCATCCATGCCTAAATCCCAAGCCGTATGCACAGGTAATTCCGGTGTATACGGCACATGCGTAATGCGCCCTGTTTCTTCTAAAGCTTCCACATGTTCAGCATAATAGGCGCCACGTACAGCGGCAGCAAAGGAACATTCAAACTCTTGTTGATAATCTTCTTTATTCATGGAAAGACGAGCCGCAGCTAGTTCTGCTTTATCTATATAGCCTGTTTCTGATGCCTTAAAGGCAAAACGAGACCAAAGAGCATGTTCATGCTGCTGCCCTGCTTCTTCCCATACATCGTGTAAAAGATTGTCTACGCCATTGGGTGTACCGCAAAACAAGGCTCTACCTTGGCGGTCGGCTAGCATGGGCCGAATGATGCGTGTCCATACCTCACGGGGCATGTCGGCCGGTTCATCCAGCACCACATCGTCTAAATACATACCCCGTAAAGCATTGGCATTATCCACACCAAAAAGGCGTATGCTGGCCCCTGTAGGCAAGGTGCATCGTAATTCTGTTTCTGAAAAGCGTGTGTTGGGTATGTTCTGGGTGAAGAATTTTACATAGTCCCACGCAATGGTTTTAGCTTGGGTAGAAAATGGAGCCATATAGGCAGCACGCCAATCACTTTTTCCCCCTGCACAGGGCTGGCGTAAAGCCTGACGTAAGACATCGTTGATGGCTGCTACGGTCTTGCCAAAGCGCCGATGACATAACAGCACACAAAAGCGGGTGCGTTGTTCATGAAAGTGCCATTGTAAAGGGCGTGGCGCATAGGGTAAAGTAAAGTATTGCGCTACTGCTTCAGGCATATGAATCACCTTTTGCATGTATTGGTGTTTTTTTTTGTAAATCCTGCTCGGGCTGGGCTTTCTCTTTAAGTTCTTGTACAGGCCCCCATGTGAATACATAGGTTTGAGCAGCATCTCTCTGTTTACTTTCGTGAAGATTAGTTGTTTGCATATTTTCCAGCATAGTGTGCAACTCTTTTATTTCTTTGACTAAATCTATGCCTTTATTCCCTTTTTCAGCTTCAGCTAAACCTTGCGTTAACAAGGCCAAACGTTCCTTTAATGCCTTTTGCAAGGCTACTTTTCCAAATTTCGGTGTTTTTTGCATATATCCTCTTCCAAGAGTTCAGCACAATCATTTTTAAAGCTGTCTTTGTGCTAGTAGAATGAATTTTCACTTTTTTAAAAATGTACCTGTGCAGGACAAAAGGCTCAAAAATCAATCGCTTAACGGTGAAGCAAAGCTACGCTTATCCTTGATTTTTGGTCGCATTGACTGTCGTCAACGCTTCATAAGACCCTACGCAATGAATTGCGCAGAGGTCTCGCACAAGGAATCGTGCAGACGTCTTCTTACGGGGCTTCTCGCTCTAACAAGGCAACGTGTTCCAAAAGCGCTTGGCAACGGGCTTTCCATAAAGGCAAAAGCTCAGCCAAGGGCGTATTTTTATGTGCCCACGTACTATACTTTTGCGCTCTGCGGCGTATAAACATACGTGCTGTGTAAAAATCAAGATTGCACTCTGCCAAGTCTGCGCACAGGCCCAAGGTTTTTTTTCCCACAATGCCATCCATCTTCAGCGGCGCAAATACGTCTAAATGAGCCTCTCCCACTATATTACAACATTCTTGTAATAATTTTACGGCACAAGGTACCCCCATATGTACAGCACTGTCGTATAAGGTAAGCCCCAAGGGCAAAGGAAGCTTTTGGCAACGTAAAGGCGTCCAAAAATACTTTTGCATGCATTCAGTAAGCAATGTATTTGATAGTGGCGTCGCTTCATAATGTTCCTCATCATGGCGCAGATAGTGCGCTTTAAGCTCTTGCAACCAATGTCGAGAAACGTCATGCTTGATGGAAGCTGATTGCCGAAAAAATTTTTCTTCCCAATGCGTTGTAAAAGCATGTGCCTCAATAAAAGCTTGTGACATACGATATCTCCCTCAAGAATGGTCAAAATAGACTACCTTAGCGTCAATGCGCCATGAGCCCCTGCAAAATGGAGTATGCAGAGGCCGCAAATAATCACACTTTGTGAGTACACAGCATGCCTTTTTTACTGGGAAGCGTAAGACTGAAACATTTCAGTAACAGGAGACAGTTATTTGCGCCGATTTTTGATTTTTAGTTATGCCTAAAATCAGCATCAGAGAGAGAGACCTTTTGAGTGCAGTCGATGCGACCTAAAATCAAGAGAAAGCACCATTCACTTGCGCTCTTAAACGATGGACTTTTACTCTTTTGCCTGAACGGGAGCTTGTATAAAAAATCGAAAATTCAGTATAACAGTACAAAGACAACTCTAAAAAATACTTGTGCATGACTCTTGTGATGAGAGTACATACATTTGACAAGTTCACAACTATAGGCCAAAGTTACTACGCAGTTTTAATAAGAAATAATTTTAATTTGAGGAAACGTTGATTTAATGGCGTTTTCCTAAAACACCATGGGGAATCCACATGAACATTCTTACTAAAAAACCGAATTCTGCGTTTTTGGGTCTCATCTGCATTTTTGTCGCTTTTATAAGCTATATGCAGCCTACTGTTGCACAAGCCGAAGTAGATACCATTAAAGTAGCCACATTTGAGCAAGACTTAGGCACGCAAGAGCCCGGCCTTTCCCCTTTAGGGAAATATCTTTTGCTTGGTAAAGATCTGTACTTCAAAACCTTTACAGAAAGTGACTCCCAAGAAACCCGTGATGCAGGTTTTCTCGTATTTTATGAATATTATACGAAAATGTTAGAAGAAATTAACAAGGACACGGCATTTCTTGATCAAGCTTCCTATTCTGCTACTAAAGAACAGCGTGCCAAGGTTGCGGCCATAGCCGCAGAATACGGCTTCAAAATCGACCACTTGGGTGAGGGTACTTTTGGTGCAATACCAGACACTAACTATCTGTCAAAAACCTTTGGTAAGTTTCTTTCTAACGACTTTAAGGCCTACTTTACTTTTATTAAAAATTCTCAAGGCTATGCGCAAGATGCCGGTTTAATGATAGGCCATGATGAACTACGTAAGCTTATCATTTTAGGTGATGCCATAGCACAAAAATATCCAGACACCAAGCTGTCAACACAAATACTAGGGGAACTCGAGTTTATGGTAGGTTCCTACCTGGCAGGTCTTGATAATACCCCCATCTACGGTGCGAAAAGAAAGCTTGAACCTGAAGTTAAAGCCTCTTTTGAGAGATTCCTTAGAGAAAATAAAAAATCTACATATTATCCTACAGTAAAAGCTGTCTATGATATGTTAAAGAAAAATAATTTTACTGTGACTCAAAAAGTGCTTTCAAATATTTGGGAAATTGAACGTAAAATGCGTAACGATCTATAAGAAAACGCTGATTAAGTCTTTTTCCTGAGAGGGGGAGCTTTTTTTGGGAAAAAAAAGC
>CAYJDE010000197.1:0-4784 GCA_964368805.1 uncultured Desulfovibrionaceae bacterium | reverse complement strand
CCACCGATATTGACCATATTTTTTTGGGCCACGGCATGTCCGGCTTGCCTAGCTTTAAGCAGGGCTTCGCCAAGCGGTTTATCTTTGATGGCGTGTTCAAAGAGGGCACAGATTTTTTCTTTGATGGTATCAATATTTGTAAGGTTTGGGTCTCGCAAGATGCTACGTACGTCATGTTCTTTGTCGGCAAAGAGGCAGGTGCGTAGAGAACCGTTGGAGGTAACCCGTAGCCGATTGCAGGAAGAGCAAAAATGGTTGGACATGGCGGAGATGATGCCAAGACGTCCGCGACCGTTTTTGATACGATACATGCGAGCTGGGCCGGCATGGGTTGCAGGGGTGGTATTATCGTTAAGCGGTTGTTCTACTATTTTTTTTTGTTCTTCAGAACGTATACTTTGTTTAGAAGCGCTTGTCCCTTGTGTAGAGGGCGTTGTGTTTGCTTTTGCGTGTTCCCATTGTTCTAATTGTTCTAACTGCCAAGGTTTGGGGGGGATTTCTTCCAGTTCTAAATATTTTTGCGCTTGGCTTAGTAGGTCTTGGGCAGGTAAAAAAGTGTTATCATTCCATGCGGTATTGCTGCCCATGGGCATAAATTCGATGAAACGCACATCTACCCTATGTTTTTTGGCAAAGCGGGCAAAGTCTTCCATTTCCACATCAGTGATACCACGCATGGCCACGGCATTGATTTTAACCCCAATATCTTCAGTTTGTAGGGCGTCGATGGCTTGAAGTACTGTGGGCAACATATCTTTACCGGTGATACGGGTAAAGGTTTCGGCCCGAAAGGAGTCTAAGGAAATATTTATGGCTTTAATACCAAGGCTCTTAAGGGTGGAAACATGCGGTAGGATAAGGGAACCGTTGGTGGTGATGCGTAAGTCCACTTGGGGATAGCGCTGCCGTATTTGGGCGATGAAGTCCATAAACCCTTTGCGGGCAAAGGGTTCTCCGCCGGTGAGACGAATTTTTTCAATGCCCATGCGTAAGGCTGCACCTACAATGGTAAGCATTTCTTCATAGCGCAAAATGTTTTGATGATCGATACTTGTGTCATCAAATTCATTACGGCAATAGTGACAGCGAAAATTACAGCGATCAGTCACCGAAAGGCGCAAATAGCGTGCGATGCGCCCATGGTGATCTGTAAGTAAGGCGGTGTTATTATTCACCACGTTCATACCCGGGAAGTAGCAGAGATGAAGCCCCTGCTTGGCCTTGCCCTTTGGGGCAATCTTTTTGTAAAAAACAGATTTCGCAGGCACCTTTAAAGGGATAGTGGGTAACCACGGCAAAGCGGCGTGAAAGGCTGGGGCCGTCTTCTTTATAGGGCATGCCAAGCTCTGTTAGGGCGGCACGCAAGGTGTCTGTGGGTCTTGGGGCAGGGGCGCAGCCGGCACTTTCTACATCGGGCAAAATTTGGTGCACGGCGCCCATACACAAGGTTTGGGCCAAAGCATTGTCGGCATAGGCTTTTGAAGGGGAGTCGGCCCAAGAGCTGTCAATGCTTTCTTCTACTGATTCTGGTAGCCAAGTCACAAGATATTTAACTTTACCTGTATCTACGGTGTAGACTTGCAGTTCTTGTTTCCATGTTTCCCACAGGCTGATGAATCGGTCAAACATGTCGCCGCCAATGCGTGTTTCTTGGCTGTTGCGCATGATAAGTTCTAAGTCAAAATAAGGATTTGTTTCAATTTTTTCAAGGGTGTAGCTGTTCATTCTTTTTCCTGTGAAGCTAAATTTCAAGGGGTCACTTGTGACAAAAGCATCAAGTGGTTATATGTTAAGAAGGGCCACGTACTTTTAGGGCCATGGCTGTATTGTATTTTTCCTTCTTTTTGTCGTATATACGGCTTTGCGTCAATGATAAAATTTCTTGAAGGTAAAATTCCCTGAAGAATAGCACTTCCTTAGGGATCCCTTTATTGACTGTCGTCAACGCTCCATAAGCCCCTACGCAATGAATTGCGCAGAGGTCTCTTATTTGGAGCAAGGCGTCTTTTATGCCTGTTTTTTAGCACATTGACTTTGCTAACACTTTACTATTACGGTTAGGCTTATGCAAACTCGTGAAGAATTTTATGCCATTGAAGACAGAATTGACCCACGCAGGCAAATGTTTTATGTAACATATCCTTATACCAGTTTACGCCAAGATGCTTTGCTTATGGGGGCCGATGTGGCAGAGGCGACACAAGAATATGGAGTACGCCAAGAGCTGGAAAGGGCCAAGACAGAGCGTCTTTCGCCTTTAGCACAATCGCCCACTAAAGTGAAATTGCAGGGCGAAGCGCACAGTGGCTATGGTGCTGAATATTTACCTCCAAAGCCGGTAACGCCTAGTCTTTCGGCACCGGAAAAGATAATAGGACGTATTGTTACTGCACGTGCGTAAAACATATTTTCAACAGCGCATAAAAATAGACGGATGTTAGGGAAAATTATGAAACATGATAGAAAACTTCCTCGGCGGGTACGCTATGTATATAAAGAAGAATGTGAAACAAAATTGAAGTATGCCCATGGAATATGGGGTGGTATTAATCCACGGGGAGAAATTGAACTGAGTTTTTATACAGAAAGTGATAAGATTCCTGCTTATGCTGAATGTGTGCTTGGTGCAGACGGCAACTTTGGCCCTGAACTTGTGCCACAAGGTGATGATGAACATACGGTTATCCGCACCATCAACAATAGAGTGCTGTTAAACTATCATACAGCCCATGCCCTTTGGCAATGGCTAGAAGAGCACTTAGAAAGCCTTGAAGAACTGGAGGCTTTTGAAGGGCGTGGTTTTATGAAAGATGATGATACAGGGGTAGAGCAATAAATGCGACACGCTTTTCATATTTCTACCTTTGGGTGCCAAATGAATTTTAACGATTCCGCTTGGCTTGAGCGGGCTTTTGTACAACGTGGCTTTACGTCGGCCCCTTTACAGGAGGCCACAGTCATTGTGGTCAATACATGCTCGGTGCGGGAAAAACCAGAGCAGAAGGTGTACAATACCCTACGTAAGATACAAGCTGAAACAAAACAAACACCAGGGGCTTTTGTGGTGGTGGCCGGCTGTGTGGCTCAGCAAATTGGCAGTGGTTTTTTTGAAAAGTTTCCGCAAGTGCGTTTGGTTTGCGGTGGCGATGGTATAAAGGACGTGCCTCATGCGGTGGAAGCTCTTTTTCAAGACCCACAATTACGCATGTGTTTGGTGGATTTTAGCCAAAGCTATCCGGAACGAGACCCAGCCATCAACGCTCAAAATGCTTTACCTGTAGCCCATGTAAATATTATGCAGGGCTGTGATAATTATTGTGCATATTGCATTGTGCCCTATACCCGAGGGCCGCAAAAATCGCGCGATAGTCAAGCTATTTTGCAAGAATGCCAAAGCCTTGTGCAGTATGGTACCAAGGAAATTTGCTTGCTTGGACAAAATGTCAATGCCTTTGGCAAAGATAGCATGGGCGATGGCACCAGCTTTGCCTCCTTGGTGCGAGGCATTGCCGGCATTGACGGCCTTGAGCGTTTACGTTTTATGACGCCGCACCCTAAGGATATGACGCTGGAAGATATAGCCGCCTTTGGCGAGTTGCCCAATTTATGTCCGCATATTCATTTGCCCATGCAAGCCGGTTCTGATGCTGTGCTTACGGCCATGGGGCGTAAATATACGGCGGCCCGCTTTTTGGAAATCGTGCATGCTTTGCGTGAGGCTTGTCCGCAAATTTCTTTTTCTTCTGATATTATTGTGGGTTTTCCCGGTGAAAGCGAAGAGGATTTTTTGCAAACCTTAGAGATGATGGAAAAGGTGCGTTATCGTGCTTCTTTTTCTTTTTGTTATTCAGACCGCCCCGGCACCCGTGCTTCTAGTATGCCTATAAAGGTAGACCCTGAAACTATGCTAGAGCGTTTGCATCGCTTACAACAAAAACAAGATGTGCTTACCGAGGCTTGGCTAGCGCAACGAGAGGGGCAAGAGACCATGTTGCTTTTGGAAAGCGAAAGCAAGCGAGGCTCTGATAATGCAGCTGAGGAATTTTGGCAAGGACGCGATGTCCATGGGGTAACGGTTAATGTGCCTTTACCTAGCGGTGTGGGTAAAGCCGGTGCCTTGGTGCCAGTACGCATTACTATGGCTAAAAAACATACGCTCATGGGGCAATGGCTAGAAGCGTAGGGGGTAATATGTTACGAATGCATGTTTTAGGGCTCAGTGTAGATAGTACAGCAAAAACCCCCATCTTGCTTTTGCAGGAAGAAGGGGAAAAAAGAGTGCTGCCCATTTGGATTGGCTCCATGGAAGCCATGAGCATTTCCATGGCCATAAGCGGTCAAAGTATGCCACGCCCATTGACGCATGATTTATTGTTAGATGTGGTGCAATTTTTGGGCGGGGAAATAAAGGCGTTGGAAATAGAAGCTTTTAAAAGTGGTATTTTCTACGCATCCTTGGTGGTGCGCCATGAAGAGCGTATCATGCGCATTGATTGTCGCCCTTCTGATGGCATTACCCTAGCCATTAAAAAAAACTTTCCCATATTTATAGAACCTGAAGTTTTGGAAACAAGCATGCATGCCCAACAGCAACAAGACGCCACCTCGTTTCAATTGCTTAAACCTCATGAACAAATTGAACAAAAAAGAGTGGAAGCCCCTTCAAAATCTCAAAAAAATGTGCATCATATCACCATAAAAATGCCCCCAAAATCGCATGTGAAGACAGTAGTTGACGATGCCGTGGTGCGGGAAAAAGACTTGGAAAAGCTTTTACGCTCCTT
>CAYJDE010000196.1:0-4792 GCA_964368805.1 uncultured Desulfovibrionaceae bacterium | reverse complement strand
TACGCCGCCCCGGTGTACGTGAGTATGACATTGTGCTCAACGCAAGAGCCGGACACACCCTTGCTGACCCCATCTTACGTAAAGCCATTTCCTATGCCATCAATAGAGACGTAGTGGCTAAAATCATCGGTAATGGGTATGCCTCCCCCGTATATATGCCCTTCCCTGCCCCTGCTAACTATGGGCATGAACACCTTACCCCTCAAGCCTATGATGCTACCAAGGCCAAAGAGCTTTTGAAGCAAGGTGGCTACATCGATAAAGACGGTGATGGCATTTTAGAAGGGAAAGATGGCAAACCCTTAGAATTTGTTTTACAAGCGCAAAGCAATATTTACGGTGTAGCTCTGCCTGAAGCTCTCCAGCATATGCTCAAAACCGTGGGCATTAAAATCAACATTAAATCCATTGAAAATGCTTCGTATAACCCCGCAGACCATGTGGATGTGGATATGAATATTGACGGCGCCTTCCCTGTAAACGTGGGTGATGGACAAAAATTCTTGGAAGCAGGCTTTAGCACCGGCGGTTCTGACAACTACGGCGGTTATTCCAACCCCGAGTTTGACGCCCTCATGGCAGAACTTAAGGTAACCTTTGAGCCCAAAGAAAGAATGAAAATCTTCATTAAAGCCCAGCAGCATATCATTGATAATGATGTCAATGTTTGGCTGTATGCGCCTGATGACATCACATTGGCTTCCAAAAAAGTGCAAGGCATTACCATGCATCCCCTCAACTATTATTTTATCACTAAAGATTGGAAGGTTGTAAAATAAGATGGACATACTTAGGGTCGAGAACTGCAACATTGAATATGCCAACGGCTTTCATGCTGTAAAAAATGTCTCTCTTTCTGCTGCTAGCGGAGAGCTTGTGTGCATTGTGGGTGAAAGCGGTAGCGGAAAAACCACACTTATTCGTGCCATATTGGGTCTTTTACCTGTAGGGGCCAAAGTAAAAAGTGGTCACATATGGTTTAAAGATACAGATGTGGCAAGGCTGAATCGCATTGAATTTAATAAATTGCGCGGTAAGGATATAGCCATGATCTTTCAAAATTCAGGAGCAGCTCTCGACCCTATTCGTAAAATTGAATCACAATATATTGAAGCTATTCGAGTACATGACAAAAAAACAACCAAGGAAAAGTGCATAGAAATTGCCAACAAAATGCTGCGTATGATGCACTTAAAAGACCCAGAGCGCGTACTTCATTCTTATTCATGCCAGCTCAGCGGCGGTATGAATCAAAGGGTGGGCATTGCCATGGCCATGACAGCAAGGCCCACCTTGCTCCTTGCCGATGAACCTACCAGCGCCCTTGATGTTACGGTACAAGCACAAGTTGTTAGACAAATTAAAGAACTCAAAGAGCAATTTAATGCCACCATCGTCATGGTGACGCACAATATGGGGGTTGCTTCTTATTTGGCAGATAAAATTGCCGTCATGAAAAATGGTGAAATGATAGAATGGGGCAGTAGAAATCAAGTGATTTATGAGCCCCAGTCAGAGTATACAAAAATGCTTCTAAACGCTGTTCCAAAACTTCATGACACAGCAAATAAGGGGTAAATGCCATGCAAAAGCATATTGTTGTACATTCGTTGAATAAAATTTTTCATGCCAGAAAACTCCACGCTGTAAAAGATGTATCTTTTGATTTAGAACAAGGCCAATGCCTTGGTATTGTGGGCGAAAGCGGCAGTGGAAAAAGTACTGTTGCCAAAATGATTTTGGGAACGCTAGAGCCTTCCAGCGGCGAAATTCTCATCAATGGTACCAATTTTTGGAAGCTTTCCCCAAAAGAAAGAAGGGCTTTCCACCGTAAAGTGCAAATGGTGTATCAAGACCCACTCTCCTCTTTTAGTCCTCGCATGACCATAGGGGATTATTTGTGCGAACCACGGATAAACTACGACAATATCAGCAAAAAAGAAGCTGAAAAAGAAGCTAAAGCCTATTTAGATAAGGTGGAGCTACCCGAAACCTTTATGAAGCGCTTTCCGCATCAGCTTTCGGGCGGGCAGTTGCAAAGGGTGGCCATAGCCAGAGCCTTGATTATTAAGCCTGAAATACTCATTTGTGATGAAGCCACATCAGCCCTCGATGTATCCATACAAAATCAAGTATTAGAATTGTTGCACGATTTACGAAAAGAACGCTCTTTGACCATGCTATTTATTTGCCATGACTTAGCAGTAGTGAAAGACATCAGCGATAAAATTATTGTCATGTATGATGGTAATGTGGTGGAACAAATTGCCAGTAATGATTTGGCAAACAGTGCCACACATCCCTATACAAAACAGCTCATTAATTCTGTTTTTGATGTCTATTGCGACCAAAACATGGTCATTGAATACGTAGAAAAAGTATAGGCAAGGTTATATATGTCCACGAGAAATGAAATTACTGAAGGTGTTATTTGGAAGCAAGTACTGCTGTTTTTTGTACCCATTTTGGCAGGTACTTTTTTCCAGCACTTTTATAGCATAGTGGACGCAATCATTGTAGGCCGTGGCCTTGGCAGTGCTGAACTTGCCGCCGTTGGCGGCTCAGCGGTAAAGCTTATCGCCATGGTGACCAACTTTTTTATAGGCATTTCTATTGGTATCACGGCCTACGTGTCCCGCTCTTTTGGGGAAAATAATTTTCAAAAACTGAAAGCCATTATTTATAACGGGCACGTACTCTTTTTGAGTATGGGCTTTGTTATAGTGGTGCTAAGCTTTGTATATTCACGTGAATTTCTGGAGCTCTTAGATACACCTGCAGACAATATGGAACTGTCTGAAACATATCTGCGCACCTATATGTCAGGTATGCTTTTTTGTGTGGTGTATAATCTGCTGGCCGGTGTTTTCCGCGCCATGGGCGATGCCAAAAGGCCTTTGTATGTGCTCATTTTTTGCTGCCTGCTAAACATTATTCTTGATATATTACTGGCCTTGGTTTTGGGCTGGGGTGTTTTCGGTATTGCCATTGCTACAGTATTTTCTCAAGGGGTCAGTGCCGTTATACTCATTTATATGCTGGTAAAACAATTAAAAGAAACCGAAAAATATATACCAAAACTTGATTTTGCCCTCATGAAAGATATTGCGGCCCTCGGCATTCCTGCAGGCATTCAAAGTATGCTTGCCAGCGTTTCCAATATGGCCGTACAAAGTGCCATCAACAGCTTTGGTTCTATCACCGTAGCAGCTTGGGCTGCCTTTATACGCTTGGACGGCATTGTGGATGCTGTATTGAGCTCCTTATCAGCCACGGTTGTGACCTTTGTGGGGCAAAACTTGGGTGCTGGCAATATGAATAGGGTGAAGCAGTCCGTACGCCAAATTACACTCATTGCTTTTATTATGATGCCTGTTCTTGTGGCAATCTTTTTACTGGCCAGAATCCCACTACTTTCGCTCTTTACTGCCGATGCCGATATTGTGCGGGTGGGGGCGCAATTCATGATAGTGGTGTTACCCATGTATATTTGCACTATTCCACAATATATTCTTTCGCAAGCCGTGCGGGCTTTAGGGAAATCCTTTATTCCCATGGTGCTCGGTCTATTTGGCAGCGTGGGGCTACGCCTTTTCTGGATATACGTTATTTTACCATTGAACCCCACAGAAAAAATGCTAGGTATATCCTACCCCATTATCTCCCTTATTATGTCCGTGCTCTTTTTCTTGTATTATAAATATGAAATAAAAAATTTAGAGAAACGTTAGCAGCCTCTTAATTACGTATTTTATTGAGGGGGAAGGGGAACTTTTGCCAAAGCCCAAAAGTTCCCCTTCCCCCTCAAAACGCTTTAACTAAAGAGTCCTGCACTGTTTATTTTGCATAGGTCATTTTGCACAGGTCTCTAAAAGTGTAAGACGCCAACAAGGCTATTCCACCATTCTATTGGCCCCATTTTTCTACGTACACTTTTTCTTGGGCAAAAGTATCACGTTTAGTGAAAGGTTGGTCGGGGTGCCCACATACCACAATACCCAACACCTCAGCATGTTCGGGCAAGGCAAAAAGTTCTTTAAAAGCTACGATACGTTCTTTGTCTGGATATACGCCAGTCCATACAGTACCAATGCCAAGGGCGCGCCCTGCCAATAACAAATTCTGTAAGGCGGCGGCACAATCTTGTTGCCAATAACCGGGGTATTTTTCCGCTTGTAAATCAGCACACACCACTATGCACACCGACGATTCTTTGGCCATTTGCGCATAAGGATTATGGGCGGCGATGGCGTTAAAAGTTTCTTTATTGCGCACTACAATGAAACGCCAAGGCTGTGCATTACCAGCACTAGGTGCAGCCATGGCGGCCTCAAGCATGTTTTGTACATGGGCATCACTGACAGCTTCGGTAGTAAATTTACGAATGCTGCGACGGGTAAATATAGCTTCAAAAATATCCATGAGTAAACTCCTTGTATAATAGTATTCAAATAAACGCTGTTCTAGGTAGTGCCGTCAAATGACAAATTTTCAAGCTTTGTCAAGGAAAATGAACAAGCTTTGAAGGAGTGTAACAGACATACACCACTGAAAAAGCTTGTGAAATTTGACGTAGAAAAAGTCGAAAAGGCGTATTTAACGACTCTGTCTAGTAGATTATTAAAGAAATGTTGATTTAATAATCTATTTTTCCCTACATATTTTTTCAAACCATATGGTATATGCCTATCTCGGTCAAATGGAGAACAAGCCAAAAGCAAAGCGAAATTTATTATAGGAAGCGCTGATTAAATAGAATTTTTGTTCTCTAACAAGGAAGACGAATTTTGCT
>CAYJDE010000195.1:0-4793 GCA_964368805.1 uncultured Desulfovibrionaceae bacterium | reverse complement strand
CCAAACATCTTGTGTATGTTAAATACACGGCGATGCTTGAATTTTTTCGTATCTTAGCCTGTTCAAGCAGGCAAAGCATATTGTATTTTTTCACAGCTTGCTAGTGTAGCCTCTTCTGGCAGCAAGGACAATACGGAAAACTGACGTAAAAAGGGAAAGCAAAAAACGTGCCTCATAATGCCTTTTCTTTTTTCCAAATTCAGCTTAATATGCGCACAGCTAAGGGCCTGTGCATAGCATATATGCTTTGCCGCTGGTTTTTAGATGATACTTTTTTTGTATACTTTTTTTGTAAAGTGCTCTGACAGCCATAGCACTTTACAGCATGGGAGAAAGCATGAGCAATAATACCTCGCAAAGTAGGGATAAAACGCAAGAAATTCCTTTGGAAAGACAAAAGGATATTGCCATTATTTTACCTGCCTATAATGAATCTTCTACTGTGGTAGAAACCTTGCTCAGTTTTCATGAAGCCCTGCCCGGCGCACGCATCTATGTTATTGATAATAACTCCAAAGATAATACCCAAGCTTTAGCCAAAGCCGCCATGGCAGAGCATAATATTGCCGGTGCTGTGATTTTTGAAAGACGTCAAGGCAAGGGCAATGCCGTACGTCGTGCTTTTTTGGAAGTAGATGCCGAAGTCTATCTTATGGCCGATGCTGACTGTACCTATCCTGCTGATCAAGCAGCAGAAATGGTTTTGCCTGTTTTAAACAACGAAGCCGACATGGTCATTGGCGACCGTATCTCCCACGGGGACTATGCCAGAGAAAATACTCGTCCTTTGCATAATCTAGGCAATTCCATGGTGCAAAGGTTGGTTAATTGGGTGGGCAATTCTCAATTTAGCGATATTATGACAGGGTATAGAGCCCTGAGCCGCCCCTTTGTACGTACATACCCTCTATTGGTAGAAGGCTTTCAAATAGAAACCGATATGAGCCTTTTTGCCTGTCAGGGGCGTTTTCGTTGTCATGAAATTCCCATTCGCTATGTGGACAGGCCGCAAGGTAGTGAGTCAAAATTACGCACGGTGCATGATGGTGTGCGGGTGTTGCTTACTATTTTTCGTATTATGCGCTACTATAAGCCTTTGAATTTTTTCTTTTCTGTCAGTATGTTTTTTGCTTTGGCAGGGCTTGTGGTAGGTATTCCCGTTATTTGGGAATATATGGAAACGCAGTATATTACCAAGGTGCCCACGGCTATTTTGGCGGTGGCCTTGGAAATTTTGGCGGCCAATATGCTGACGGCAGGGCTTTCCTTGGACGGGCTTGCTAGGCAACATGAAATAGATATTGAAAAATCTTTACAAAAGCACAGCAAGCCACGCCATAGAAAAGAGTAATCAAAGCTCTAGAGCCTTTTTACTTTCAGCAAGCCTTAGTTTTGTTGCGGCAGTTTCTGTGAGTTTAGCACCATTGATTGCCGGTGCCGGCGCTCGTGCGTGGTGCCAGCAAACGCAGGGAGTGCGGCTCAATGCAATGCAGGCAGTGAGAGCTAATTTTCTTGCAGTCTGTTACAAAAGTATCTTCTTTAACGCTATAAATGGCGTTTTCTTCCAAACTACAATCAAAAAAATGTAATTGGTCTCGGGTCATATAATAGGCCGTAGTCCAATGCCTGTTAACGGGCTCTGCATGCGGCATAAGATAGCGAATAAAACGAAAAATCACCGCACGGCCACGGACTACTTGTTCCACCTTAGATGCGCTGCGTGTCACTCGTGATTTAGGCGGTGGGTCCAAGTGTAAAGCCTGATTGGGCGCAAGCCATTCTGCCACTGTGGCCCAAAATTGCGCAGGCGTCGGTGGCCTGTCTTGCATGCCTTCGTAGGGACGCTCCACTATTAAAGGTAGCTTTTGGGCCTGAATATTCAGCATGGCATCCACCAAGGCAATATAGTCGGTCTTTTGTTCTAAGATGGCTTTAAAGACCTTGGGGCTTTGCGAAATGCCAAGTAATGTTTCATGAAAAATATCACGAGCTTGTAACGTGCGTATTTGATGGGTTACCTTTAAACCGTTAAGTACAGCATACAAGGCACAAAAAACATCCACTTTACCCTGAAAAAAAGGTTTCATACAGCCTCCATTAGTACTGTACTCTTTGTGCTTGCTACTGTCAAAAAATAAGGGCCTGCATAATTACTTTTTAGTGTTTCCTGCAACATGCTTTTTCAAACGATTGCTTGCGCATATAGTTTTTTTACCCCCGCTTAGATAGTGTCGTCAAATACGCCTTTTCGACTTTTTCTACATCCAATTTTACAAGCTTTTTCAGTCGTATATGTCTGTATACACTCCCTCAAAGCTTGTTCATTTTCCTTGACAGAACTTGAAAATTCGTCATTTGACGACACTACCTAAGAAAAAGCTGATTTAATAAATTATTTTTTTAAGGTATTTTTTTAAACCATATTGTATGCATCGATAATTTTCTTTTTAAAGATAAGATGTTGGCGCAGTAGATTTTTTGCAGGGAAGAGTCTGAGAGGAAAATCTTTTTTTGCCCTCAAAAAAGTTTTCCCACTCAGGAAAAGAAATAATCAGCCTTTCCTTAATGTTTCCATAATTATTCCTTGAAAATTTACAATGTATTGCCCTTGTCTAGACAAAAGTTTTCTCTCAGTGTATAAAAGATTTCCCTTAAACCATATTACTATAACTTGATATGCAGATACTAAAAAGAACACAAGATATTGCAATGCTTTGCAACGAATGGAAGGCTGAAGGACAACGGATAGCCCTTGTTCCCACCATGGGTTTTTACCACGCAGGGCACGAAGCCCTCATGCGCCACGCTCGTGCTTTAGGGCACAAGGTTGTGGTGAGTTTATTTGTAAATCCCACACAATTTGCCCCCGGCGAAGACTTAGCCGCTTATCCACGAGATTTTGCCCGTGATTGTGCCACAGCACAGGCTTTAGATGTGGACGCTCTTTTTGCACCGGAAGTTTCCGCCATGTATGCAGAAGACGCCGCCACCTTGGTTTCTGTGCCAGCCCTTTCACGTACCCTGTGCGGTATTTCACGGCCCACCCACTTTCAAGGTGTGTGTACAGTAGTCATGAAGCTGCTTATGATTACGCAAGCACATGTGGCGATTTTTGGGCAAAAAGATTGGCAACAACTGGCCATCATTCGACGTATGGTGCGTGATTTGAACATGCCCATAGATATTATAGGTCATCATATTGTGCGTGAAGACGACGGTCTGGCCTTAAGCTCTCGCAACGTGTATATGACCCCTGAAGAAAGAGCCCAAGCCCCTGAAATTCAAAAGGGCTTGCAATTTGCCAAGAGTATGGTGGCCAAAGGCGAAACCAGCGTGGCTCTTTTACAGCAAATGGTCTTGGCGCGTTGGGCCGAAAAACTTCCCTTAGGGCGTTTGGATTATCTTTCCATCATTGACGCCAATTCCTTGGCCCCTCTTGAAACTGTTGGCAAAGACGCACTTATGGCCTGCGCTGTACGCATGGGTAAAGCCCGTCTTATTGATAATATTCTTCTTTAATTTTTTAAAATCTTCTTTCGTAAGGAGTTTTCATGAATTTTCCTCAAGGTAAATATCTTTTCACCTCTGAATCTGTCACCGAAGGGCACCCCGATAAAGTGGCGGACCAAATTTCTGACGCCATTCTTGATACCTTACTAGCTCAAGACCCAGACTCTCGTGTGGCTTGTGAAACCCTCGTTACCACCGGTATGGCTGTGGTAGCTGGAGAAATTACCACTAAGGGCTTTGCCGACTTTGCTCAAGTGGTGCGTGAAACCATTAAAGAAATTGGCTATAATAGCTCTGATATGGGTTTTGACTGGCAAACATGCGCTGTGCTTTCTTCCATTGACAAGCAATCTCCAGATATTGCTCAAGGCGTTGACCGTGTGGCCCCTGAAGATCAAGGTGCCGGCGACCAAGGCATGATGTTTGGCTTTGCTTGCAAAGAAACAGCCACCCTTATGCCTGCCCCCATTTATTGGGCTCACCAACTTTCACAACAGCTTACCCGCGTGCGTAAAGCCGGCATCGTGGATTTTTTCCGCCCCGATGGCAAAACCCAAGTGTCTTTTGAGTATGTAGATGGTAAGCCCGTACGCATTAATAATGTGGTAGTGTCCACCCAACATGCTGATGGCGTAAGCCAATCCGATATCGTGGAAGCTGTGCGTGCCCATGTTATTCGTCCCGTATTAGAACCATCCGGTTTCTTTGCAGAAAAAGATTGCGAAATCTTTATCAACACCACGGGTCGTTTTGTGGTAGGCGGCCCCATGGGCGATTGCGGCCTTACGGGACGCAAAATCATCAATGATACCTACGGCGGAGCAGGGCATCATGGCGGCGGGGCTTTCTCCGGCAAAGACCCCTCAAAAGTAGACCGTTCTGGTGCTTATATGGGACGCTATATTGCCAAAAACGTCGTAGCCGCCGGACTTGCCGAACGTTGCGAGGTGCAAATCGCTTATTGCATCGGCGTGGCAGAACCTGTTTCTGTGTTGGTTTCCTCCTTAGGTAGCAGCGAAATTTCTGACGAAATGCTCACCAAAGCTGTACGTGAAGTCTTTGACTTACGCCCCTACTTCATTTCTGAGCGTTTAGACTTACGTCGCCCCATTTATAAGAAATCTTCTTGCTATGGGCACTTTGGACGTGAACTACCCGAGTTCACTTGGGAAAAAACCGACGCTGTGGCTGATTTGCAAGCCGCCATTAAGTAATTTTTGCTAATATTTTGCTTTTTTGGGGGAGGGAAACTTTTTTTAGGGAAAAAAAGTTTCCCTCCCCCA
>CAYJDE010000194.1:0-4796 GCA_964368805.1 uncultured Desulfovibrionaceae bacterium | reverse complement strand
TCATCATAAATTACCCAAATAATCAATCTACTCTTTTTCTCTACACAGGCACAATTGTTGCAAAAAACAACTTGCGCTATTTAGTCGATGCTGAAAAAGCCTCCTTTTCATGCTACCGTTACTGCTCGCCGTGGTGACGGTAGCATGAAAAGGATTAAAGCAAAAAGATACACAATAAGGCTCTTTAGCCTTTTTAAGATTTTTCTTAAGGTATAAGCGGCACAGCTGAGCAATAAGTTAAAGGCATCTTCATCAGTGCCAGATAGTTTATTTTTATCAAGGCAACTATCTGATTTTAAGTGACCGATTATGGGCTCTATTGCTGCCCGCCTTTTCACTTTACACCAAAGTGAGCGTCCTTTTTTCTTTTTGCTTCCACTACAAATATGAACACATTTGTCTATTATTCCATGGCCTCTATACCCTTTATCTGCAAAGATATTTTCAACATTTAGGCTAAATTTTTTTAGCTGTTCTGAGACCTTTGCGCAATTCATTGCGGAGGGTCTCTTGGAGCGTTGGCGACAGTCAATGCGACCAAAAATCAAGAATAGACGAATTCATTTGCTCTGCTAAGCATATGTTTTTTATGCTTTTACCTTACACATGCACATTTATAAAAAAGTGAAAATTGCGTATAACAGCACAAAGACAACTTAAAAATAATTGTGCAGGACTCTTCTTTTTGTGAAGGGAAAAATTTAAGAGGGGAAACTTTTCATACAAAAAAGCTTCCCCTCTCAAAAACAGTATTTATCAGCCTGTCTTTATATTTCTTTTGTGTAAAAAGAAGAAAGCAATGGCAAAACCTTATTGTGCGGCTTTACCCTTGAACACAAGCCATAAGCCTATGATAATCAGCGGCAGAGAAAGAATTTGCCCCATGGTTAGCCAACCAAGGGCAAGATAGCCCAAATGCGCATCAGGCATGCGCACAAATTCCACACCAAAACGTGCTAGACCATAACACAAGGCAAACATACCAGACACAGCGCCCAAGGGGCGTTTTTTTGCGGAAAAAATCCAAACAATAAAAAACAGCACGAAACCTTCAAAAAAGGCTTCGTATAATTGCGAAGGATGGCGGGGTAAATCGCCGGCATGGGGAAAGATAACCCCCCATGGTACAGTAGTGATACTGCCCCATAATTCTCCATTGATAAAATTGCCGATACGCCCAAAAAAAAGCCCTGGTGCCACCAGAGGGGCAACAAAGTCTGTTACCTCCCAAAAAGAACGCCCCATCTTTTTCGCTGCAATACAAAGGGCAACCAGTACCCCTAGCAAACCACCATGAAAGGACATGCCGCCATGCCACACCCGAAAAATTTCGAGGGGGTCTTGGATAAAATGGGCAAAGTCGTAAAAAAGCACGTAGCCTATACGCCCGCCTAAAATAACACCAAACATGCCTAGAGTGATGATGTCGTCAAATTGCTCTACAGTCCATGTAGAATGCGGCCGAGAAGCACGATAACGACCAAGCATCCATGCGGTAAAAAAAGCCAAAATGTACATAATGCCATACCAGCGTAGTTCAAGGCTACCTATGCTTATGGCAACAGGATCTATCTGTGGAGCAAACATGTGTTTCCTTACGATTTTTCTTCAAAGTCTGAGGCACAATAGGTGCCGCTTTTACCACCACTTTTATACACCAAATGCAAAGCATCAATAACAATATCTTTTTGCACAGCCTTACACATATCATAAATGGTAGCCGCAGCAACTTGTGCGCCCATAAGTGCTTCCATCTCTACGCCCGTAGGGGCCACGGTGCGTGCTTCGCATTCTAGTTCAAGGCCGCAGTATGTATCGTTTTCGCGTAATACAAAACGAATATCCACAAAAGAAAGTGGTAAAGGGTGGCACAATGGAATAAGTTCTGCCGTACGTTTAGCAGCTAAAATACCGGCAACCTTGGCTGTGGTTAACACATCTCCCTTGGGTAAGGCTTTTTTTTGCAACAATTGCAAAGTCGCATGCGAAAGGTGCACAAAACCACGTACAATGGCCACTCTTTGGCTGTTGGTTTTATGGCGCACGTCTACCATGGTAATACTGCCGTCATCGGTCAGATGTGAAAGTGCTTTGTCCATAGTTCCCTCTTAATAATTAATTCCCATAAGTTTTTGCCACCATAGGGTGACTTGAGGTTTTACCATTTCTTGCCAACCACTGTCCCTTCCTGCGCCGGAAAAAGCAAGACGAACTTGGGTCCAGGACTGGTGTTCATTAAAAGCCATAGGCATATTGGCGGTAACAGGAGTAGTGATTGCATGAGCCAAATGCGCTAAGGAGATAACATCAGAAGCGGCAGAATCACCAGAAGAGTTCTGCGCTGCCAAAGGATTTTGTGATGTTTTGGCATTTTGCTGTGTCGTATTGGTCACACTAGGTAAAGGCGATGCTGCATTTGCTTCCACATGTGTGTGGGGTGCAAGATTTCCTGCTGAACCAATAGACGCACCCGCATTGCTACTGTCCTGCGCAGGCCCACGTGCTGCCATTAAAAAAGTGGGTTGGCCGTCATTCATCTCCCAGAGAAATTCATATATATTTGTAAACATGGTGCTAAAACGTAAATCGTACACACCAAGCTCATGCCAGCCGTCCTTGGGCATGGCCAGTCGTTCTTGAATGGGCATGAGTAAAAAAGCATCAAAAGCTCGAGCTCTGCGGCTTACACTCGTCAAGTTCTTTGCCAAATCAGGCCGTAAAGCAGGATAAACCATCAGCGGCGTATTGGCTTTGCCTAAAAAATTGAGCCCTTGATGATAGACCGATGAAGGGCTTTCAAAAAAAACATACCCCAGACGACTTTTCGCTTGTGACCACGTAAACTCTGTGAAATTATTTTCTGTATACGGCTTGTCGGTTTGGTAAAGCACTCGCCAGTAAAAAGGTGCAAAAACATCGGGCAATATGGAAATATTTTGCACTTTACCCACTTTTTCTACAGCAGTACTGTGCGCAAGCTGTTCTTGCCAGCTATGTTCGTGCCATAAGCGTACTCCCACACAGGCGGAAGGATAGATAAACACCCACAGCAAGCCCATAATAGCGTATTGACGCACTCTGCCTCCATGCCAAATGGCTAAAAGCAAAGGAATTATAAGCAAAAAGTCCACAATAAACAAACCATTTAGGCGCACCCGATAGGTGGAAAAAGGCAAGAAAATCATGGTGCCATAGGTGGTAACAATGTCAAGCCAAATATGCAGTAACAACAAGCAAATACTAAAAAGATAGACTTTTCTAAAAGACCAATACCGCCGCCCTAAGGGATGGGTCTGGGTACGAATCCACGCAGGCCAAATAATATTGAGCCATCTTCTATTTTTGCGTGCATCTTTTTTGGGTATGTGGATGGGATTTTCCACATAAGGTTCAAAGGTCTTTTCTGGTAAAATATTGCGCCTTAACCATAATGGAACGGCTAATAAAGTTAAAAAAAAGGCCATTAAGGGTATTGCTGCTAAAGAGTGAGTTATGCCACGGTGTAAGAGCAGATAGTCCATGGCAGTACCGCCAAAAAAAACATCCACATCGGGGAAGGCAGCCACCATAGCTGCAAAGGGGAAAAATAAGCGAGAAGTCGGTCTATAGCCATCCTTCATGGCAAGGGCAGCCAATACGCCGCTGGCGGCATGAGTAAAAGGATCCATAATTACTGCCTAAACGGGCTTACTTGCCGTGGTTGGAGGTTGCGGTATTCTTCAGGCGTCTCTCCATAATCGCTACGTAAATACGCCCTAAAATTTTCTTGATACATGTACATCCGCTCAGGATCATTTAGCAGATACAAAGCCTTATCTATATTTCTTCCCGAAGCAGGATAGCGAAGCTCTGCCGGATCATGCGCCGCCGACAAAGCCCCCGAAGGACGATGTGGGGCTACCTCTTCCCCCACCACCTTGGGGCCACACCCCCATAAAACAGAAGGCAATACAAAGACTAGTAAAAACCATGTCCATCGAATGCTTGTTTTTTGGCCGCCATGAGTTGTCTGCCGACGCAAAAAAGCAGGCTGTGAGTGCAAGCTAGTTACCTTCGCCCTTGCATGTCGCACGCCTTGGTGCAAAACATTCCACACAAAAAAACATACCGTTTTCATTTTTTGAGCCATATGCAAAAATCTTCGATGCATGACATATTGTGCAAAAAACCAAACGCTCACTTTTTCACCTCACATGCCGTAACACTTGATGCATGACACACTGTACAGAAGCCATAAAACGTTCATCTATTGCCTTGCCAGGCCGTTGAATAAAGTGGAATCTGCTTTGTCAGACGTGTTTTTTTGTTACAGCATGGACCATAAGAATCCTATTTCATAATAAAAAAACTCGTCTTCCTCGCACCTTACACTTTTTGAATACCCTGTAGAAAAACGATGAAAAAGACATTTCATCAGATTTTTTTTAACTGACTGTTTTCAACAGGCTGTTACGCAGCTTACCGAAAAGACTCTTTACGGAAAATATAAAATCACAAAAGGCACTTTTTTGCGTGCTGCCTTTGTAAGGAATTAGACAAGTGAAAAAAGAGGAATATCCACATATATATTAGCATAATCCCCTTTTCTTACAACAATTTTTCTTTTCGTTGGTACATATTACACCATTGTCCTCGTACACGCAATGGAGGTTTTTTTTATTTTTTCTCTTTTTTTTCTTGACGGCCGCCAGAATTTTGCTTAGAAGCATCTTCGTTGAGTGCTCTTGTAGCTCAGTCGGTAGAGTGCATCCTTGGTAAGGATGAGGTCACCGGTTCAATCCCGGTCAAGAGCTCCA
>CAYJDE010000193.1:0-4807 GCA_964368805.1 uncultured Desulfovibrionaceae bacterium | reverse complement strand
CATAAAAGGGTGTATTTTCCAAGGGGGAGGTATATCCCCCTTGGAATGTGTATTTGAATAAATAACATATTAATTGAGAGATGGCTTCTACTTTTCTTTCAACGCTTTTTGCAATATTTCATCGTTTAATTGCATTTGTTTAGCTATATTTGCACGAGTTTGTTCAGGTTGCCCCTTAAGGTTAGCATTTGTTGAATAAGAACTTTGAGATTGGCGGAGGGCCTTTTTCTCTTGAGAGTGCGCTTTAAGTTTCTTCAATACTTTTGCATAGTCCTTATTAGAGAGCATATATGTATCCCCTTGGCTTGCAACAAGATATCTGTTTTTATATATTTTACACTTTCCTATGCCGTCAGTAAAAATAATCTGCCCATTTTTTTCACTCCAACGCCATGTAACTTCAGTAGCCCCATGACTCCCAATACTCAAAGTAGAAGCTACGCCTTGGTTGTTTAACGACAATCCAGAGCTAGCAACAGCTAAAGTCTTTTTTCCTCCTTCTACGCCGTTTTCCCAACAAGTATCTTCTGGCGTTCCCTTATTGTAATCACATTGTTCAAAGCCGATGACATCTGTTTCTAACAATTCAAATATTTCCTTTAACGAAGTAATATTCGCGTTTTCTTCCGTAAATCCATTCATAGGAAGAAAAATACTACAAATAAGAAATAAGCAGCATAAAGATAGTATTTTTTTCATAATTTTTCCTTAAAATAAAATCATTGCACACTTTGCCAAAATCACCTTAAAAGCTCTTTCCAGCCTTCGTACAACATAACCATAGCCATGGTATCTAGCTCACAATACTTAAGCAATGCTTTTTGAATTTCCTCACATTCGTATGTGGACATTTCTTCAAATTGCATTCGTGCATAGGCTGTTAGAGCCGCACCACCATCATGAAGTTCGTCAGCATCACTCAACAGTTGTATATCCGTATCTGAAATATCCTGAAACATTTTGGGCAATAATTTATATGGATCAATAACTCTATCGTTTTCAAACTTAACCCATTGCCAGTTTTCAAAATTCAAGCTTGAGATACCACCTAACGCCCCATAAATAGGCTTTGAATATTTTTCTTGTAGGAACTTTGAACTGTTCAACATAGCTGGAAGAACTTGCTTAATAGAGTTAGATCCTTGAGTTACAGGGTTATAATAAAATCTTTTAACAACTTCTAGCATATCTATCATATTGCGCTCCCCAATCCAATTTTCATCTGATTTTCCAGAAGATTGCGTGATAGACTGGATAAAAATACATAACTCGTCTCTATCGGGGATATGTTGTAAATCCTCTTTAAGCTGTCGATAAATCATGGTTAAAATTGTGTTTTCGTGATGAGAGTATTTGAAAATACTGCCAGTGTCATTTTCTAATTGTTTTTTTAAAGCGCGTATAAAATCATAGTTAGGAAAAACACCCTGTGCGGCATTCAAATATTCACCAAAATGCTCAATAGTACCATCTTCATGAATCATATGATGCGAAAATTGAAAAGCAATTCCTTCGTATGGTCTACGTCCAGCATTGAAAGGAATGGCAGTCATAGCAGTTTCAAAATCGATAAAATGAAGTGGAAATACCCAGCTATCAAGCTCATTTCTTAAGCCTTCTTTATCAAACCAAACAGTATTGTCGCCTAACTGTGCTTTTATAACTTGCAGCCATTGTCGCTGGCTGGTAGATACTCCTGGCTTACCATCTGGCTTAGGGGAGATATCCTCTTTCATAATTTCAAACATTTTTAATTGTTTACTATCAATAAATTGTGCTTTTTTCCTAAAATTCCAAATATCAAAAACCGTAGGGTCAGTAAAATCCTCGTCAGACCAACCCAGAGCCGTTTTCCAGCACTCTCTTTTTCCACTAAGAATTCTTTCATTATTCATACCTGAATCTGTATCAAATTCACATTTTCCACAGGATATTGAAAGTGGCGAAAGTATTTTCTCGTCAGCCGCATAACTATTAGCATATGCTTCAATCTTTTCTTTAAAACTTACATAGTTAAAATCGTCATTCTCAGTGCCATAATAAATTTGCTCACATTCAGCGTCTACATTTACAGCGTGGAGAAGAGGCGGCGTTAAATCTACCTCATTCAAAGCCGCAGAAGTTACGACCTTCCTACGACCATGTATATCTCGCGTAAGCTTAAACTTTTGATTAAGCCCATCCGTAGGGCAAGTGGAAGATTTATCTGCCAGTACAAGGTGTGCAGAAATTGTGTACTGAGGATACGCTTGACTTAAAACATATTTTTGAAAAGCAACATCATACAAGTAAGGAAACCACGAAGAACGTATTGTTCCGTTTGCTGCTAAAAATGGCTGCCTATCTTGTAAATTAAAAGATTTAGCCTTAACCTCATATAAATAAAGCATATTACCCTGTTTTACAAGAACGTCAACACGGATAAGTAATGTGCTTGTGGCAATGGCTGCCTCATAAATTGTCACATTTTCTTGCTCAAGCAATTTGCTAGTTTCAGCAAGAGCTTTTTCACTATCCAAAGTGGCAACCGTATGCCCCCCATGAAAATAGTGCTTTGCCAGCTCACCAACCTGAAAGCCCCCATCTGCCAAAGCTAAAAGAAAGGAATCTTCAAGGCTTTTATTAGCGTACTGCGTTTTTCCTAAGTAAAATAACTTTGTAGGACATTCCATTGCCAGCTTAAATTTGGATTTTGTTAAATATCGTTTCTTTTCCATATACTGGCTCCTTGAGGCATAATGTTGATAATATCAAATTCCCTATTTTGAAATATAAGATGCTATTTCTAGCCCAAGAGAGTCAAATAATCTTTTATATGATGGGAGTTCTAAAGTTGCAAACTTAATACGTAAGGAGGTAGGAACTGACACATACTGTGTATCCAAAATTTCTTCACCCGTGTCTTGCATAATGATAGATAATTCTTGTGTCGTTATAAAAAAATCACCGTTACAATGGGTACGCATTTTTTCAAATTCAGAATATACTTCTTTGAAGTCTATTACCTTACATTCACTATCATTGCATATGAGTTGCTCTATAGCAAAATCTCCTTCAATATACTGTATTTTAAAGGTTAACTTTTTTATTGCCCAAAATACATGCCTTTTTATAAGTGAAAAGTTCCCTATTTCGCAATAATGCATAAGAGATGATACATTGTAATTATCAGTTGTTGGTATATCAAAAATGATATTTTTGCTATAACCAACCCTATTATGACAGCAAATACTGTCGCGTGAAGAATTCAATCCTTTGTCTTCAAGAAATCCTAAATACATACCCATTTCAAACATGCTAAGACAATTTGGAAACAATCCGCTTTTTTGAATAAATTCATCATCTAATGATGTAAAGTCTGCATGAAGAAGAGGGCTGTCTTCAATTTGAGCATCGAGGATTGTACCATCAAAAAGTATGCAAGCAGCGACATTTTGAAATTTACCGCTAAATTTATCTGAAATTTCAGATGTAAAAAATTCTCCTTCAAAGCTTAAAAAACTTTTTTCTTGTAAGCGTTGACCAAATACAAAAAAGACACTTCCACCAGAAAATCTTTTTTCATGTAGTCCAAAATGGATAATAGTATTTTTCACAAAAGCTCCTTAAAAATATGCCCTCCTTTTTATCACAAAAGAGGGCATATTTGAAAAACAACAGTATCAATGTTTTCTAAATATTTTTGTAAGAGCAAGGGTTTTGCGCACCATAAGCAAATCCTTCTACATGCTTTCCGCAATATTTTTGTCTTAAAGCCTTTTCAGCAAGCAGTCCCACAAACTCTATTCGTTTTGAACGTACTCGACCACCTTCAATCTCTTCATAACAATAGGAGCGGCTTCCATCACTGAGCATAGTGCTTTCCCCTTCAAGCCATGCTGCTACCTTATACACTTCTAAAATTTTAGATTGGTACACAGCAAATACATATTGCGCCTTTTCAGCACGATTTTTATTTAACACCCAAGAACTGCGTACCCTGTCATACAGCTCTACTATTTGTGTTTCTGGATTATAATACGTATTGATTCGAATAAGTACAGCAGGTTCCGTAATTTCTATGGCATCTTCATCATATTGATGCAAAATACGGTTTACATCTTTTCTGCCAAATTCGCGGGATTTATGCCCTGACTGTTTATTGCTTAATGAATGGTTAATGAGGTCAATGGCTACGGCTTCTGCCACTAGAGCCTCATTTTCATTTTCAAGACCATGGCGCAGAATTTCAATAATAGGCTCTCGTCCACTATTTAGCAGTTCAAGAATAATATTAAGCTTTTTCGAAACATTTTTTTCAGACAATTCACTAGAATGTTTTTTAATTTCCTCAGCTTCTCTAATGTGTGCAAAAACCCTATTACCTTTTCCTTTGCCTATGTAAAAAGGAAGTTCCTCATTGGGTTTATATAGGGCATACACATAGTATTTTAAACTGTCTTGGACTTGTTTTGAAAATTCTCTCATAATTCTTCCTAAAATACGGCTACGCTAAATATTAACAATATAACGTAACCATATATGATTCGAGGTTAAACCTACTTACTATATACTATAACTTTTTCGTTAAAATATTCTTCATCCCCATCATCATCTATCTCAACAGTAACAATTTTAAAATAAAATTTACCATTGTGGTGTTCTTCTCTGAAAAATGATTCTTCATCAGAGAATGTTTCAAATCTTTCATATTGTTCTTCAGACAAGTCTTCTCCATCCAAATCCTCTTCCTGAAGAAAAGTCCAAATAATTGCTAAATCGTCTGTGGTAAGTTTATTCCCCATTTTAGCAATATCTACTAGGAATG
>CAYJDE010000192.1:0-4841 GCA_964368805.1 uncultured Desulfovibrionaceae bacterium | reverse complement strand
CCCTCTAGACGAATGTTGAAGCTGACTTATTTTTCTTCGCATGGACAGCGTGGTTGCGGCGAAAATCCTAAAAGCTGAGGCCAAAAACTCGCGTTGCCCTTATTTATACACATACTGAAAAGGTATATATATTTATTGCGAATCCTGAGGAGGAATTCTGTATGTCTAAGATTATAGGTATTGACCTTGGAACCACAAACTCTTGTGTCTATGTCATGGAAGGCAAAGACCCCAAATGCATCACCAACCCCGAAGGCGGCCGTACAACCCCTTCTGTGGTGGCTTTTACCGATAAAGAGCGCCTTGTGGGTGAAATTGCCAAACGTCAAGCTGTAACCAACCCTGAACGTACTATTTTTGCGGTGAAACGCCTTATGGGCCGCCGTTTTGATACGCCTGAAGTGGGCCGCTGGAAAGAGCACTCCCCCTATGCCATCGTAGGTGCCAGCAATGGCGACGCTGCTGTGGAAGTGGACGGCCGCACCTACAGCTCTCCTGAAGTTTCAGCCATGATTTTGGCCAAACTGAAATCCGATGCCGAAACGTATTTAGGCGAAACCGTAACTGAAGCTGTTATTACTGTACCTGCCTATTTTAATGATGCTCAACGTCAAGCCACCAAAGATGCCGGACGTATTGCCGGCCTTGAAGTAAAGCGTATTATCAACGAACCTACGGCCGCTTCTCTTGCTTACGGTTTTGACCGCAAAGCCAATGAAAAAATCGCTGTATTTGACCTTGGTGGTGGTACCTTTGATATTTCCATCTTGGAAGTAGGCGACAACGTTGTGGAAGTACGTGCCACCAACGGTGACACTTTCCTTGGCGGTGAAGACTTTGACCAAGCCGTCATTAACTACTTGGTACAAGAATTTAAAAAAGAAAGCGGCATTGACCTTGCTCAAGACCGTATGGCCTTACAACGCCTTAAAGAATCTGCTGAAAAAGCCAAGAAAGACCTGTCCACATCCATGGAGACAGAAGTTAACTTGCCCTTTATCACCGCAGACCAAAATGGCCCCAAGCACCTTTTGGTAAAAATTACCCGCAGCCAATTAGAGCAATTGGTAGAAGCCTTGGTAGACCGTACCATTGAACCTTGCCGCAAAGCCTTAAGCGATGCCGGCCTTTCCGCCAATCAAATTGATGAAGTGGTGCTTGTAGGTGGTATGACTCGTATGCCGCTGGTACAAAAGAAAGTAGGCGAGTTTTTTGGTAAAGAACCTAACCGCAGCGTAAACCCTGACGAAGTAGTGGCCATGGGCGCCGCCATCCAAGGCGGTATCTTGGCAGGTGATGTAAAAGACGTATTGCTTCTTGATGTGACCCCGCTTTCCCTTGGTATCGAAACCATGGGCGGCGTATTCACTAAGCTTATCGAACGTAACACCACCATTCCCACACGCAAAAGTCAAACCTTTACCACCGCCGCTGACAATCAGCCTTCCGTGTCTATTCACGTATTGCAAGGCGAACGCCCCATGGCCAGCGACAATATGACCAAGGCTAAATTTGACTTAACCGGTATTCCACCAGCACCTCGTGGTGTGCCACAAATTGAAGTATCTTTTGACATCGACGCCAACGGCATTGTTAACGTATCTGCCAAAGACCTTGGCACCGGCAAAGAGCAATCCATCAAGATTACCGACTCTTCCGGCCTGTCCGAAGACGATATTCAACGCTTTGTGCGTGAAGCCGAAGCCCATGCCGGCGACGATAAGAAAAAGCAAGAGCTCATTGAAGCCCGTAACCACGCTGACAGCCTTATTTATGGCACAGAAAAGAGCCTTAAAGACTTAGGCGACAAGGCCGATGCCGCCATGAAAGGTGATATTGAAAGCAAAATTGTAGCCTTACGCACCCTCATGGAAGGCGAAGATGCTGCCGGTATTAAAGCTGCCACCGAAGAGCTTGCCCAAGTGTCGCATAAACTTGCCGAACAACTCTATCAGCAACAAGGCGGCGCCGATGCCGGTGCAGGTTGTGGCGCAGGCGGTTGCGGCGGCGCACCTGAAGGCGATGCCAACAAAGATGATGATGTTGTTGACGCCGAATATACCGAAGTAAAGAAATAATCATCATTAGCCAATATATATTTGGGGGCCATGGGCCCCCTTTTTTTTAACGAAATGCTGGTTCATTCTTTGCACTAAAGCTCCCTTTGCCCCCCTTCTTCTTCTTGCCCCATATACAGAAATAACATATACTTGAAGGATGATATTTGAGAGGACTCACCTCTTTCTTCATCTGAATGTTATTTCACTTGTTATTTCAAGGAGTTCTTATGTTTTCTTGTAACATCTACAAAAAAACTATTGTACTTGGCTGCATGCTATGCCTTTTTTGCCTTTCTGGTTGTTTAACCACATCCCTTTTGCGAAGCGATAAAAGTCCTACGCAGCCTGGCACCACGCAACAGCCCCCCCAACACACTCCAACAACCTTACCCCTTAAGGCCCCACACGCTCCTGTAGCATCAACACCTCAAGGCCCCACGGTAAAAAATATCCCTCCAGCAGGCAGCGCCCCTGTGCCCTATACACCTGCCAAGGGTACAGAGCCCCCCATAACTACCGATCCGGTAAGCCCTGCGATGCAAAAAGTGACCCCTAAAGATTTAAGTGTAAAAACACCAACGCATCCCAATATGACAACGTCTATCCCCCACACAAACATGCCCGCAACAGGCAAAGCCGTGGCGGCAAACCCTTACCCACCTTTTGATGTAAAAAAAACTGATGGCCAAACGTTGACCACCTATTAAGATACTTTCTGGCACTTTTGGAAAATAAAAGGATTTATATGAGCATTACCCCCCAAGATGTACAACGCATGGCAAGCCTTGCCCGTTTGCGTATTGATGAACCTACCCAAGAACTGTTTGCAAAACAATTTGCCGATATTATTTCCTATATGGACATATTGGCAGAAGTGGACACTCAGGGCATAGAAGCCATGTACAGCCCCTCAGAACACCCCACGCCTTTACGTGAAGATGCAGCGTGTAATGAGCCAAAACGCGCAGCAGTACTAAGCAATGCACCAAAAACTGACGGCCAATATTTCGTTGTGCCCCGCATCGTGTAGATATTTTATAAAACGAGATAAAAGGTAATTATGAGCATACATACAGAAAGTCTTGCCGCTGTGCGTAACAAATTAGCGCAAGGTGACGTAAGCGCAGAAGAAGTAAGCCGCGCCGCCATGGCTCGCATGGAAGCCACCGAACCTAAGATACAAGCTTTGTTGGCGTTAAATACAGAAAAAGCCTTGGAAGAAGCCCAGCGCATGGACAGCGCAGAACAAGCAGCAAAAAAAGACCTTAGCAATAAACCTTTATGGGGCATCCCTATCACCGTAAAAGATGCCATTTGTACCCAAGGCCTTACCACCACAGCAGGCTCCAAAATATTACATAATTTTGTGCCCTTTTATGACGCCACCGTGGTGCAAAAATTGCGCAATGCCGGCGCCATCATTCTTGCCAAAAACAATATGGACGAATTTGCCATGGGATCCACCACGGAAAATTCGGCCTTCAAAGCCACACACAATCCATGGGATGTGCAACGTGTGCCCGGCGGCTCCAGTGGCGGCTCTGCCGCTTCGGTAGCAGCCATGCAATGCTATGCCTCCCTTGGCACGGATACCGGCGGCTCCATACGTCAGCCAGCGGCCTTATGCGGCTGTGTTGGGGTAAAGCCCACCTACGGACGTGTGTCACGTTACGGTGTCATCGCTTATGGTTCCTCCCTTGATCAAGTGGGCCCCTTGGCCCGCACCGTAGAAGATTGCGCCATCATGCTCGACGTCATTGCCGGCCATGACCCTCGAGACACCACCTCTGCCTCGCAACAACTACCTTCTTTCAGCAAAGCCGTGCACAGTCGCCAAGATTTACAAGGCCTCAAAATAGGCGTGCCTAAAGAGTTTTTTACCGAAGGACTAGATGGCGAAGTGGGCGACGCTTGTACATCAGCTCTTGATACCATGAAATCCTTAGGTGCAGAGTTGGTAGAAGTTAGCTTGCCACATACCAAGGCTTCCATCGCCACCTACTATATTGTGGCCATGGCAGAAGCTAGCTCAAATCTAGCCCGCTTTGATGGAGTACGCTTTGGATATCGCTCGGAAGATGCTCAAAATCTCGCCGATTTATACGTACATTCACGCAGCGAAGGTTTTGGCAAAGAAGCTCAACGCCGCATTATGCTTGGCACCTATGTGCTTTCTTCCGGCTACTACGACGCCTATTTTCGCAAAGCCGCCGAAGTACGCCACGTCATCCGTGAAGACTATCGTAAAGCACTCAGCACTTGTGATGTGATTTGCGGCCCTGTTTCCCCCACCACCGCATGGAAACTTGGGGAAATGACAGAAAACCCCCTACAAATGTACTTACAGGACATTTACACTTTATCCTTAAACCTTGCTGGACTACCAGGCTTAAGTTTGCCTGTGGGCCTTGGTAAAGAAAGTAAGATGCCTGTGGGTATGCAAATACTTGGGGCAGATTTTAACGAAGAAATACTTTTTGCTGTGGGACATGTTTTGGAAAAAGCATTACCTAGCATAGGCACGCCTAATATATCGGCGTAAGAAATATTTTGTGGGGGAGGGAAAGGCACATAAATCAAGAATAGGCGAAGCAAAGCTTCGCCTATTCTTGATTTATGATTGCTTTAACTTGAGTCAATGTTCCATGAGCCCCATAGGTATTACAAAATACCCCCAGAGCTTATGCATATTTACATGCGCCACAATGTTTCTTTTCAAAGGAAAATACTGACGCAATGGGTTTTTTTGAAGGGGAGAGTTTGAGAGGGGAAGCTTTTTTT
>CAYJDE010000191.1:0-4868 GCA_964368805.1 uncultured Desulfovibrionaceae bacterium | reverse complement strand
CTAAAGAATACGATATATTATGTATGCTCCATCTTTTTTACTTTTTTAGTGCAAAGAAGTTTGTGAGTATTTCTGCGCATTCTTCACTACGCACTCCGCCCATATGCCATACTTTATGATTTAAAAATCTTTCATCCAATGCGTCCATGCAGGAGCTAATGCATCCGGCTTTACGGTCTGCTGCGCCATAAACAAGGCCGGCAATGCGGCTATGTACTAAGGCACCGGCACACATAAGGCAAGGCTCAAGGGTAACCACAAGAACACAGTTTTCAAGACGGTAATTGCCTTGCTTTTGTCCGCCTCGGCGTAAAGCCAAAATTTCAGCATGGGCTGTGGGATCATGGTTTTGTATGGTTTCATTATGACTTGTAGCTAAAATATTCCCTTGCATATGTACAAGAACAGCGCCCACAGGTACTTCTGCGGGGTGATGTTGGCTTTGGGCTTTATGAGCTTCTTCCAAAGCAAGCCCCATAAGTGAATGCCACGTATGGCCCGAGGGAGCAGGGGGGATGGGTCCTGTCATTTATAGTATCCTTATGTTTCTTGCTGTGCCTTGTTTTGCTTGGCACCACATGCTTTTTTTTGTGAAGGTAATTTACTTGTATCAGGAAGATTTTGCAACAGGCTGCTATGTTAGTATATTCATAAGGCTTTATTCGGCCATTGAAAAAGTGCAATCTACTTCGTCAGAGGTGTTTTTTTGTTACGGCATGAACCATAAGAGTCCTGTAGAAGTATTTTTTAGAATTATCTTTCTGCTGTTATAGTACGTTTTTACTTTTTTATGAATGTGCCTGCGCAGGGTAAAAAATATAAAAAACAATCTGTTAATAGTGAAAATGAATTGCGCTTACTCTTCATTTTTGCTTGCATTGACTACCGCCAACGCTGCAAAAGGTTTTGCACAATGAATTGTACAGGAGTCTTTAATCATCTTAGTTCTTTTAGTTATTTTTCTTGCGCTTATGCTTTTTGCCCATTATAGTCTTTATGCAGAATGTGTGCATTTTGTAATTATTTTACTTGAAAGGATGGTGTCATGAAACAACATCAAACACGTATTGATGAATTGACCAGCAGTACAGAGTCTTGGCGTGTTATTCGTATTCTTGCAGAAATTGCTACCGCCTTTGATAAACTGAATACTATTGATAAAAATTGCATTTCTATTTTTGGTTCTGCACGTACAGACCCTAAACATCCTCACTATATTGCTGCTGAAACTATTGCCCGTAAATTAGTGGAAAATGGGTATGGTGTCATTAGTGGTGGTGGCCCTGGTATTATGGAAGCAGCCAATAAAGGCGCAACTGAAGCCGGCGGACCTTCCATTGGTCTTGGCATTGAATTACCGCATGAGCAGGGCTTTAACCCTTATGTACAAACTCATTGCGAGTTTCGCTATTTCTTTGTACGGAAATTAATGTTTGTAAAATATGCTATGAGTTATGTGGTCATGCCTGGAGGTATGGGCACCATTGACGAGTTATCAGAAGCTTTTGTTCTGGCGCAAACCCAGCGTATTCGTCCTTTCCCTATTATTCTTTATGATTCCAAGTACTGGGAAGGATTTATTTCGTGGTTGAAATCGTCTATGGTTGAAAATGGGTATATTTCCGAAGAAGAAATCAATGACCGTATTTTAGTCAGTGATGATCCCGATGAAGTGGTAAGTATTATTAAGCGTCGTGTTATTGTTTAACAAACTGTTAAAGCATGTTCATGTGAAAGGCTTTTTGATAATCTTTGTTTCAGAGAGTGTCCGTTTTTTTAATCAAAAACCACTTCTTTGATATAATACTAAAGAGTATTTTGTAAGACCTCTGGGCAATAAATTGCGCAGAGGTCTCTACGTGTAAAAACATGTTTGTAGTACAAATATACTGCGTTTTGAGACCCCTACGCAATGCATTGCCCAGAGGTCTCAACTGCGTTAGACTCATCGTACTAAGACTTCATTTGTCTTTATACTATGCCCCCTTAGCAAAATTCGGTTTTGCCCTTTTTCGCTTAGATAAACACTTTTTGATATGTAAAAAATTAAAAAGCTCTTGAATTATTTTATATGCTATGCTACGGAAAAAATATAGTTTACTGTTTAAAGCAGGGCCATACATACGTGACCATATGGTTTTTGCTTGTATTAATGATGCTTGGTCACAGTCGTAGAGGGTTGTATGACAAATTTATTGGGTGAATTTTTTGGAACCATGATCTTGCTTTGTTTTGGTTGTGGTGTGGTTGCGTGTTGTATTTTGCGTGAATCTAAAGCCTATGGTGGTGGCTGGATTTGTATCACAGCAGGATGGGCTTTTGGTGTTATTTTTGGTGTGTTTACCGCTAAAGCTTTGGGCGCGCCACAAGCAGATATTAACCCTGCTGTAACATTAGCTAAAACCATGATGGGCGTATATGCCCCTGGTCATGCTTTAACGACTATGCTGGCACAATTGGCCGGTGGCTTTTGCGGTGGTGTTTTTGTATGGCTTGCTTATTTGCCACACTGGGCGAAAACAGAAGAGCAAGGGGCTAAGCTTGCTGTATTTAGCACAGGCCCTGCCATTCGTAATATTCCCATGAACTTCCTTTGCGAAGTATTGGCAACCTTCTTACTTATTTTCCTTATTTTTGCGATGTTTAGTGAAAAGAATGGCGAAAATCCTTTTTCAGGTGGATACGGCCCCTACATGGTGGGGATGCTCGTTTGGGGCTTAGGTCTTGCCTTTGGTGGCCCCACAGGCTATGCTATGAACCCTGCTCGTGATCTTGGCCCGCGTCTTGCCCACTTTGTCTTGCCCATTGCTGGTAAGGGTGATTCTGATTGGGGTTATGCTTGGGTACCTGTGGCTGCACCCTTTGTGGGCGGCATTTTAGCCTATAGCGTAGCAAAAATGACAGGCATTATCGCATAACATATGTAAAAAGGCTGATTGCTTTTTTGTGATGAGCCTTTTTTTAATCATCTCAAGGAGTTTTTATGAGTGCAAAGTATATTTTAGCCTTAGATCAAGGTACCACTTCTTCTCGTGCCATTTTATTTGACCATAAATCCAATATTGTCCAAGTAGAACAAAAAGAGTTCACACAAATATATCCTCAACCAGGTTGGGTAGAGCATAGCCCCACAGAAATTTTTGATACACAAAGTCACGTGGCACGTGATTGCGTAAAGGCTGCTGGCATTAATGGTAACGATATTGCCGCCATTGGTATTACCAACCAACGTGAAACCACCGTTGTTTGGGATAAAAAAACTGGTGAGCCTGTATATAATGCCATTGTTTGGCAAGATCGCCGTACTGCCGGTTTTTGTGATCAGTTGCGTGAAGAAGGCAAGGCTGACATCATCCGTCAAAAAACAGGTCTTGTGCTGGATGCGTATTTCTCCGGCACCAAAGTACGCTGGATTTTAGATAATGTTCCCGGTGCACGTGCTAAAGCTGAAGCAGGCGAATTGCTTTTTGGTACTATTGATACTTGGCTTATCTGGAATTTAAGCAAAAAAAATTCTTTTGTAACTGACCCTTCCAACGCCAGTCGTACTTTGCTTTTTAATATTAATACAGGCCAATGGGATGATGAGTTGTTAGAAATCATGGGTGTGCCACGGGCCATGTTGCCAGAAGTGCAACCTTCTTCAAGTGTTATGGCGCATAGCCATCCAGAGTTTTTTGGTAAAGCTGTACCCATTGCTGGTGTGGCTGGCGACCAACAAGCTGCCACTTTCGGTAATGCTTGCTTAAAAGAAGGTATGGCTAAAAATACTTACGGTACTGGCTGCTTCTTGCTCATGAATACAGGAAAAACTCCTAAAGAAAGTAAAAATAACTTACTTACCACCGTGGCTTGGCAAAATCCCAGCGGCATGTACTATGCTTTAGAAGGTAGCGTTTTTGTGGGCGGTGCTGTAGTGCAATGGCTCAGAGATGGTATACAAATTATTAAAGACTCTTCCGATATGGAAGGGCTTGCCTCCACCGTACCTGATAATGGCGGTGTATTCTTTGTGCCTGCTTTTGTGGGCCTTGGTGCACCTTATTGGGATCAATACGCTCGCGGTACCATGGTGGGTATTACTCGCGGTACCACTCGTGGACATATTGCCCGTGCTACTTTGGAAAGCATTGCTTTACAAACATTAGATATTATTGATGCCATGCAAAAAGATGCCGGCGTTCCTCTTACGTCTTTGCGTGTGGATGGCGGCGCTAGCCGTAACAGTATGCTCATGCAATATCAGGCTGATTTAACTGGTGTACCTGTGGAACGCCCCACCATTACTGAAACGACAGCTCTTGGTGCTGCCTACCTTGCTGGTCTTGCCGTAGGCTTTTGGCAAACAGAAGAAGAGCTTGCTTCCAGCTGGCAATTAGACCGCCTCTTTGAGCCAAAAATGTCTGCCGATCAACGTGAAGCTTTGCTTTATCAATGGCATCGTGCTGTGAAGCGGTCTCGTGCTTGGATTGAAGAAGATTAGATAGTACGCTGAAAAAGGGTAATCTATTGCGTCAAAATAAAAATGCAGACCACTTATGTATATTTGTATACACGGCGTGTCCTGCATTTTTATTTTTTCTTATATTTTACCCCTTTTGAGCGCACTATCTTGCAGG
Source organism: uncultured Desulfovibrionaceae bacterium (assembly GCA_964368805.1). Lineage (GTDB taxonomy): Bacteria > Desulfobacterota > Desulfovibrionia > Desulfovibrionales > Desulfovibrionaceae > CAYJAD01. The sequence goes on along the minus strand of CAYJDE010000191.1, from coordinate 249 downwards.
TGGAGGCTGAAAAAGGGTAATCTATTGCGTCAAAATAAAAATGCAGACCACTTATGTATATTTGTATACACGGCGTGTCCTGCATTTTTATTTTTTCTTATATTTTACCCCTTTTGAGCGCACTATCTTGCAGGTGGAGGCTGAAAAAGGGTAATCTATTGCGTCAAAATAAAAATGCAGACCACTTATGTATATTTGTATACACGGCGTGTCCTGCATTTTTATTTTTTCTTGAGAGAGGGAACTTTT
>CAYJDE010000190.1:0-4893 GCA_964368805.1 uncultured Desulfovibrionaceae bacterium | reverse complement strand
ATGCTTGCGCCTTGCCGAGGCTGTAAAAGGTCATATGGGTAGATAGTTAACAGGTAGTTAAGAAAAGGCTAAGTACTTCTTTTTTCTGAGAGGGGAAGCTTTTTTTGGGAAAAAAAAGCTTCCCCTCTCAGACTCTCCCCTTCAAAAAAACCAATTGCGTCAGAGTCTTATCCTTGAGAAGGAAATTGTGGCGCATATGATATGGTTTGAAAAAAATGTTAAGGAAATACTGAGTAATTATTTTTTGAGGGGAAGAAGCTTTTCAAATAATGGCGAAGTAAGGCTACGCCTACTCTTGATTTTTGGTCGTATTGACTGTCATCAATGCTTCATAAGGCCCTATGCAATGAATTGCGCAGAGGTCTCAAAAAACTTTCACCCGAATTTTCGTAAGAAAAATCCGGGTGAAAGTTTTTTAATACAGAGTGTTATATCCAAAGATAAGGTATTGCGTTTTACTTTCAATTAATTAAAAATAAAACGCAATAAGGTTTCCAAAGGGGATTATCCCCTTTGGCGGGGTGGAGGGGCAGAGCCCCTCCCCTCCGGAGGAATGAATCAGCGTTTGCCTAGGGCTTATCCTTGTAGTTTCTGTAAATTTTGTTTTAATTCCACAGCCAGTTGCGCCAAGTCCCGTACGGCTGAAGCCGCTTCGTCCATGCCATTGCTGATTTCATCGGCAATTTCACTTACAGCAGAAGAAACTTGGCTAAGCTCTTCTGAGGTGGCTGATTGTTCTTCGGCGGCAGTGGCAATACCGGTGATTAACGAAGCGTTGTGTTCTGCTAGTTCTTGAATTTCTTCTAAGGCGGCGCCGGAGGTGTTGCTCAGTTCGGTGGCATCGCTGATAATTTTAACGGCTTTTTCAAATTGCGTAATATTGGCAGCGGTGGATCGCTGAATACCGGTGATGCTGGCACCTACTTCCGTAGTGGCACTCATGGTTTTTTCTGCAAGCTTGCGCACTTCGTCGGCTACCACAGCAAAGCCACGTCCGGCATCGCCGGCTCTGGCAGCTTCAATGGCAGCATTAAGGGCTAGTAAGTTAGTTTGGTCGGCAATGTCAGAAATAACGCCCATGACAGAGCCAATGGACTGCACTTGATCGCCCAAGGCTTTGATGTCTTGCGACAATTGTAAGGATACTGTATTGACTTCGCCCATGGCATGTACCACTTTTGATACCAATTGCGTGCCTTCGCCGGCTTTTTCTTGTGTTTCGCCGGCTTGTACACGGGCTTGTTCAGCATTGTTAGCTACTTCTAATACTGTGGCGTTCATTTCTTCAATGGCAGCAGCGGCGGAGGCTGTGCGGTCACGCTGGGCATTACAACCATCAGTAACTTGATCTACTTGAGCAGAGAGTTGTTCTGAGGCAGTGGCTACTCTGTCGGCAATTTCTGTCACATCGCTAGCCACTTGCATGATGGTACGCTGGGTTTGTTTAATATTTGTTACGTCTGTCACCAAAATAAGTACAGAGTTTAATTCACCTTTACTAGAGAGCATGGGAATAGCACTATAGGTTACATCAATTTGTCGTCCTTGAGGACGCGTGACTGTTTCGTTGGCTGCAGGTCTTTTGGTTCTGTGCGCAATGAGAACAGCATCTTGGGTAGTGCCATCGTCTTCATTATTAAAAAGGGTTTTGCAATCTTTACCCATGTAATCTTCGCCTACGAGAGAGCGAGTTATAGCGTTAGCGTAGGTGGCTTTTAAATTTTTATCTAAAACGAAAACTGGTGAATTGATATTTTCCAATAAAGCTTTAAAGCTATCAAGAATTCTGTTGGTTCCCTTAATTAATGTAGAGAAGTCTCCATCAAATTTTTGGGCCTCTCCATAGGAGTCAAGGTAGCCATTACGAATTTTTACGCCAAGCTCTTCATACTCAGTAATTATTTCATGTAAAGATTTTGGTATGGTACGCAGTGCTGTGGCTAGTTCGCCAATTTCGTCTTTTCGGTGAACGTCAAGCTCGCCACTAAGGTTGCCTTTGGAAATTTCTGTAGCAAAATCTACACCTCGTTTTAAAGCACGCACCACAGGAATAAGTATAACAAAAATAACAATGCTTCCTAAAATAATACCCACAACAACAATGGATATACTTTGTAAAAACATTTTATCAAGGGTGGCAAAGGCGTCGCTTTTGATGGCACGTACGACGGGCATAAATTTACCGTCACAGGCAGGCGCATGGTAGAACATGGCCAAATCGCCAGCATCGGTGAGCATTTCGCTAAACCCTTCTTCTTTGTTGTTTACCCACTTTTTAAAAGTAGGCATGGGACCCAGGTTTTCATTGAAAAGCCATTGGGGATTATTAGCCACCACAATAAGTCCCTTATCGTTTAAAATATATGCGTCGCCTCCTTGGGGTAAAAAGCCAGATAAACCTTGAAGAAGTTTATCAAAGGGCGCCATACTAAAGGACGCGCGTAATACGCCTAAGGTTTTTCCGCCTTTACTGATGGGCACAGTAGCTAAGAAAACGGGTTGCTTGGTGGCCCCGCTCATGAAAATGGACGAAATATACTTTTTCCCCGCAGCAGCCTCCCTAAAATATTCTCGATCGGCAAGGTTTTTTCCCAAGGTATCTACTTGCGGATTGGACGCTGCCACGATACGCCCTTCCATTGTTAAAATGGACATGCGTGTAAATATAGGATTACGTGCCGTGATGGAGCGCAATGCTTCATTTATTTTCTCTATATATGCTTGATCTGCCAAGTCGCCGTCAAAGAAATTCTCTATTTCAGAGCGCATAGCCATGAGCTCCAATTCGTGAACAGATCCTTTGGTGATGTTTTCTAAACCTTCCACCATGGCCTGCCCTTCTCTTTTGAAGGTCTTGACAATACCTTCACGTAAACTGCGCTCTGCGTCAGTATAGCTCATATAGCCACTGACCCCCAAAAGCAGCACCAATAGGGCTGAGATGGGTAATAAAAGTTTCATTTGCAATTTCATACGGCTCTCCTCGGGTATAGTTAGTGAGTATTGCTTTACCTTAACAGAACGCCCTGTACAGCATGATGCGCAGGGGCCTTATACGCTGGGCACGGTTTCGTGCGTGGGTATTTATTAACAAATTTTTCTTTTCTTGCCAATGGTATATCATAAGCTTAGCGTGAACTCATAGTCTATAGATACGTCCTTTTTAAAGGAAATATCTCGAGTTTTTGCGCTTATGGCTTTAAAGTTCGCATGTAGAAGGTGTAAATGAATTATAGTGTTGCGTTCAGTTTATGCCATACCATAGTGGGCATGGGTACCGTTGACACAGCGTTTTTGGTGGTCTGTAATATTTGAAATAAGCCCTGCCTGGCTTTGTGATGGCCGGTGTATAGTGAAAATAACATAGTATATTGCCCCCCCAAGTGTTCACCTTTTACATCCATACAACGCCCATCTACTGCCACGCTAGATCTGCAAGCATGGGGACGTACGGTATAGATGGTACAACATCCTGTATGGTCTAAAAAAGGGCAGGGGATGGCATAGTCGTCACGCTGATGACTGCCATCGTCTTTACCTTCCCCGTAAAATTTTTGTCCCCACGCAATGTAAGAAGCACTTAGGGTCTGCGCTTGTTTGTGCCATGCAGGCCATTGTTGCAGGAAAAAAGATTTTTTTTGCTCCTGCGCCTGTAAATAGGCTACAATGAGCGAGCTTTCCCAAGGGGAGCATAACACCAGTTGGTGACAACAGCCGCAACACCCTATCTGGCATACAAAAGGGCTGCCCTGCGCAGCGCAAATATGGGCCATGGCTTTACTCTCGGTATGCAGTTGATCATTGGCCTCTTGTATAACCAATAAGCAGAGCATATCGTAAACTGCTGTTCCCTGCGCCTCTTGCAGGGCTGCTTCTACCATGGCTAGACTTTTAGTGCAGACATCTGCAGTACTTTGCGTAAAATATCGCCGCACTACAGCTATGATGTTTTCTTGCTGCGTGCTTTGTGGAAGAAGGCGAGTGTATGTTTCATCCCAAAGCGGGGCAGTTTCGGGGTGTGTTTGTGTTATGTACATAAATCCCTCTATATTATTTTTCGGTACATTGCATAAAAGCATTAGGTATTACGATACAAATTTGAGACCTCTGCGCCTATTCTTGATTTTTGGTCGCATTGACTGTCGTCAACGCTCCATGAGACCTTACGCAATGCATTGCGCAGAGGTCTCAATTTGGAGGTTTTGGATAGTTCATTGCATCGGGTCTCAATGCAGTATGTTGAGGGTAGATTTTTTTACGTAAGTGCATACGGGACAATACTACTCTTCAAAACAAAATTTTTGCGCCGCATCAGGTGTGACTTTTTTTATCTTTAAAAATTTTTTAATATCAAATATATACATTTAAAAGAAAGTGTTTTTTGGATGCGCTGTCATGATAATTTGATAAAAAAAATAAAAAAATGAAAAAAAACGTTGACAGCGGAGGGCACTTTCTATAGAACTCCTCTTGCGGGCAGTTAGCTCAGCTGGTAGAGCGCCGCCCTTACAAGGCGGATGTCGGGGGTTCGATCCCCTCACTGCCCACCAACTCTACCAACAATAAAGTCCCATAAGGTGCATAAAGCCTTATGGGACTTTTGTTTTTTACTCCTCCTTTTTTTCGACATGGCAATTCTGCTTGGAATTGCCATGTCGATTGCGAAAGCAAGTGACAGCCGCTGAGGCGTAAGTGTATTTTGCTTGCCGTTTACCGCTGAAGCGTGGCATGCCTTTGCCTCTGCATTTTTTTACGCTTCGAACAAATTTTCAAATTTTGAGATCTCTACGCAATTCATTGCGTAGGGTCTCACGGAGCGTTGACGACAGTCAATGCGCCCAAAAATCAAGAATAGACGTAGCTTTGCTTCGGCGTTAAGTGATTGATTTTTGT
>CAYJDE010000189.1:0-4975 GCA_964368805.1 uncultured Desulfovibrionaceae bacterium | reverse complement strand
AACATAGGACTCTTCTGGTCCATGTTGTAAGAAAAAACAAGTCTGACGAAGTAGACGCTACTTTTTGAACAGCCTGTTAGCTTAGTTGAAGAGGCAGGGGTAAACTTTCTACCACGAGCGATTCTTTGTATGTGGGGCACAGGGACCAAGTGGGTAAGGCAGCAAATTCTTTTCCGGCAAGATGTAAGGCTTGAAAGCTCGGTGTTTGAGGGAAGATGATGCGCAAAGAATGTAAATAAAGTGCTGTATGGGCAGTAGCATTGCCATACTTGCCATCGCCAAGCACAGGATGTCCTTGGGCAGCCATTTGCAAACGGATTTGGTGGGTACGCCCTGTAATTAAACGAATATGCATGAGGCTGTAATGTTGTGTGCGCTGTAAGCATTGCGCATAACTTACGGCCTCTTTGCCGTCATCTGCAGAAAGAATACGCACTTTTTCATGGTAGCCTTCATATTTTTTATTCATATGATGCACAAGTTTACACGGCCCATCTTGAGGCCATGCACCGTGCACCCAGGCAAGGTATTCTTTAGCGATACAACGTGTTGCAAAGGCATCTTGCAGGGTACGTAAGGCGCTATAGGAAAAAGCAACGCAGAGCAAGCCGGAAGTGTCTTTATCAAGGCGATGGGCCGGGGTGGGTTTAAATACAAGGTCATGGAAATGGGCTTGTAAACGTGCGGCTAGTGTGTCGACATGTCCTGTGCCTGCATGTATAGGTAAACCTTGGGGCTTATTGTATATGTAAATGTTTTCATCGCTATAAATGACAGGTGGTAAATGGTGCACAGTTTTTTTAGCTTTGGCCCGTAAAAAGGGCGCAGATTCATGGGCAGTAGTGTTTTGGCAGGATGCTGTTTTTTGTTTTAGATGCTGTGTTGAAGTATGATTTTGGGATAATGATTCAGGGCTTTTTTCAAAAACGGCTGATTGATTCATACCAAGAGCAAAAGGAGGCAAGCGCAAAGTATCTCCAGTAGCCACTTGCGTAAAAGGTTTAACGCGGCTGCCGTTGAGGCGAATTTGCCCAGTACGAATCCATCGATGTAAAAGTGATTGGGGCAAACTCAACCGGCGAATCAAAAATTGCAAGAGTTTTTGACCGCTTTCGCTGGCTTGAACGTGAAGGATATTTTTCTGCTCACTATCCGGCATGGGGTTCTGACTTTTGTTGAGGTGTATTTTTTTTGTATTTTATCTCTGCATATGAAAATTTTTACTGCAGATGGCTGACTCACACTTCCCATAAAACTCTTGGGGAAATAGTTGTGCAGAGGCTTTATTTGACTAGATAGTGTCGTCAAATTCCCAATTTTTTCGGCATATTAAGGAAAGTGAACACATTTTGAAGCAATGCGCCTAAGGCGCACGATGTCTGTAAAGTTCGTTCTTCATGTAATGGCCACAAGCCCACAGAGGGCGGACTCTTACGGTATTTGACTGAAAAAGCGTGTGAAACTTGGTGCAGAGATAATCAAAAAATGTATTTGACGACACTATCTAAGAAACATTCTCTCTACCAAAAACAAATCTATACTACTCTTTAGGGAATTGCAAATAAAGACTCTTGTACAAGTCAGTACGTGGCTCTTCTGGAACGTTGATGGTAGTCAAATAGTAACTTTTTTACCCGCACGAGGTGTTTTTACAGGTGCAGGGAGAGGTTTGCTGTTGACAAGCACAGGAATATTCTTGCGTTTTTTGGCTGGCACAGTCACAAGATGCTGCGGTATCATTGGAGGAGGAAGAGCAACACTTGGCTTCAGAACCGCAGCCTATGCATTTTACCCCTTTACGTTTTTGCACAACAATATAAGTGATAGCACTACCCAAAATAGCAATGATAATGGCCCAAAGGATAATTTCTTGGTGCATAGCGTTCTCCTTATAACAATATGTTGAATACGTCGGTTTTCTAAACAAGTTAGGGAAACACAGATAATGCTTGTTTCTGTGGGAGGAAACTTTTTTTGGGGGGACTTTTAGACTCTCCCTTTAAAAAAACTCATTGCGTCAGAATCTTGTCTTTGAAAAGAAAAACTGTGGCGTATGAGAAGAATACGCTCCGCACAAATCCCGGTTATCTTCTTTAATATATATAACAATTCATTTTGTTTCGACGCCATCTAGAGAAAACTTATTTTCATCATTTTCCAACAGGCTGTTTAAAAAGGGTGAAATTCAAAGAAAAACAAAAAAGTAGGACATGCCGTGTATACATACGTGGTCTGGTTTTTTTGCTTTGACGCAGTAGTGTACCCTTTTTCAATGGCCTGATAACAGGGCCTTCCTTAACTTCTCATAACAAGGAAGGCCCTGAATAGTAATGAAACAAAGGCTTATTGTGGAACAGCAGCCTTGTACTGTTCCATGGAAACCTTATCGCCTTTTCTAATCAAGAAGACAAGCGTGGCAAGTAAGGCTATGGTTACAACAAGTCCGGGGATAAAGCCCATGCCAACGGTACCAAGGGTGATAAGAGTGCCGATTTGGTACACAAGGAAGGCCACCACAAAGGCAGTCCCAAATTGTAAGGCAATACCGGAGAAAAGCCATTTTCTGTTTTCAATTTCAGCGTTCATGGCACCGATAGCTGCAAAGCAGGGCGGGGTAAAGAGGTTAAACATAAGATAGGCAAGGGCGGCGGCTTGGGTTAAACCCATCACATCAGCAACGCTGGTGGCACCGCTTACAAGGGCCAATTCTTCTGTATCAATGAAGTTAGTGATGCCGTAAACAACAGCCAAAGTGCCTACGACGTTTTCTTTGGCAATAAAGCCAGTAATGGCAGCAGCAGCCAATTGCCATGCGCCAAAACCCAAAGGAATCATAAGAATGGCAAAGGGGCCGGCAACAGAAGCTAAGATGCTGGTATTTTCAGCAGTTTCGGCCACGACATTGAAAGACCAATCAAAGGTCTGCATAATTTGTACGAGCGCATTACACACTAAAATAACAGTAGCAGCTTTGATAATAAAGGCTTTACCACGGGAAAGCATGGAGACGGTAGCACGCCAAATACTGGGGAATTGGTATTCAGGTAATTCCATGATGAAGAAAGATGTGGCATGCTTTTGACCAGAAATATGTTTAATGGCCAAGGCTGCTAAAATAATCAATGCAATGCCTGTAAAGTACATGGATGTACCCACCCAAGGATTATCGGCAAAAAAGACGCCGGAGAATAAGGCGATAACGGGAAGTTTTGCACCGCAGGGCATGAAAGGGGTGAGCATGGCGGTGGTTCTGCGTTGACGCTCATTTCTGATGGTTCTGGTGGCCATAACACCGGGAATGGCGCAGCCTGTACCAATAACCATGGGGATGATGGATTTACCGGAAAGACCCACAAATTTTAAATATCTATCCATAACCACAGCCACACGAGCCATATAGCCACAATCTTCTAACAACGCCAGTAAGAAGAACATGACCATAATAAGCGGTAAGAAGCCTACCACTGCGCCTACACCACCAATGATACCATCAAGAAGTAAGGACTTGGTTAACGGGGAAGCATCTTCTCCAATGGCAGCAGCAGCCCATTCATTGAACACATCAATATAGCCGGTTAAGAAATCGGCTATGAAGGTACCAAGGGTGGTTTGCGAAATATAAAACACGCACCACATAACCAAGGCGAAAATGGGGATGCCTAAATATTTATGGGCAACGATGCGATCTATTGTATCTTGTAGGGTTTGCGTATTGCTGGCAGTTTTACGTGTTTCCACCGCTTTTACAATGCCGTTGACAAAGTCATAACGTTTTAAATCATAGGCTTTTGCTTCTTCAGAATTATGTGCGCTTGTACCTTGATTTGTAAAGGGGGCCTTTTGCCCTTGACCTTTTACAGACATGACGGCGGCCATAAGTTCTTTTAGTCCGGTAGATTCGGTGGCAGTTATAGGAACAATGGGGCATCCCAAGGCTTCTGAAAGCTTTGGAATATCAATGGTGATATCTTTTTTGGCATTGAGGTCATTTTTATTAAGGGCCACAACTACTGGGATGCCTAGCTCTAAAAGCTGCGTTGTGAAAAAGAGACTGCGGCTTAAGTTGGTGGCATCAACAATGTTGATAATGGCTTCAGGGCTTTCTTGTTGCACAAATTCGCGGGTAACGTTTTCTTCGGAAGTAAAGGGAGACATGGAGTAGGCTCCAGGTAAGTCTACAGCAATAAGCTTTTCTCCCGCATTAAGCAAATTTTGCTTAATGGCACCTTCTTTTTTGGCCACGGTTACCCCGGCCCAGTTACCTACTTTTTCAACTTTTCCTGTGATGGCATTAAACAGGGTGGTTTTTCCACTGTTTGGATTGCCGGCAAGTGCGATTCTCATTAATTGATCTCCTCTTTGAGTTGTTTTTGCTAACTAAATTTGTATAGCGTTGGCTAGGGTTTCATCGATGCTGTAACGGGCATCCTTAATGGTGATGACAAAATTTTTATCAAGCTTAGAGACTATGGTCACTTGCTGACCGGCGTAGCATCCTAAAGAAAAGAGAAAACTTTCCATTTCTTTGTCACCTTGAGTAGCAACGGCAGTTACAGTGTACTCGGTATTCACATCGCCTTGAGCTAACGTTTGCATAAAATTTTGTCCTTTTCTTAATAAAATTAAGATGTTATTCTTTGTATTTTGAGAAAAAGCCATAAGTGCTCCTCTCTTGAACTTGACAAGATTTTTCATTACTATACAAAACGATTTTAATTGTCAATTTTAAAATATTATTTTGCTATTTTTTTATAAATGATAATCTTTCGCAGTAAAAAGCACTAAAGATAGTGCTTTTATAAACTTATATAAGGTAACGAGAAGTAATATACGATAATTATTATTTTTTACGGAAGATTGGTTAGAGTGTGTTCATGGAAAATGATTTTTTGTGCTAGAGTAATGCCACTTGGAATTGCTCTGTCGACGGCCAAAGCAGGCGATATTACTGAGGCATCAGTATAATTTGCTTGTA
>CAYJDE010000188.1:0-4999 GCA_964368805.1 uncultured Desulfovibrionaceae bacterium | reverse complement strand
CCTGCGTATAAAAATCATTAAGTAAACCCAGATGAATTCTTTTTCCTGAGAGGGGAAGCTTTTTTTAGGGAAAAAAAGCTTCCCCTCTCAGACTCTCCCCTTCAAAAAAACCATTTGCGTCAGCATCTTGTCTTTAAAAAGAAAACTGCGACGCATAACAAACTGTTGAAAAAGTCGATTTCTCTGCGCACTTTATTTTACATTTCTAGCAAATTTTCAAATTTTAGGCACAAAGCTATATTTGAAAATAATTGTGCAGAGGTCTTAAGTCCGTTTAAAAAAATTTCTGATGAAATGTTTTTTCCTTCGTTTTCCTGCAGGCTGTTCAAAAAGTGTAAGGTACGAGAAAGACGAAGTTTTTTGCGAAAGGAGTGTACTCTTCTGGTACTCGACTAGAGCAAAAACCAAGTATGACGAAATAGATTGCATTTTTTCAACAGCCTGTTAAAGCAATACATGTTCTCCATTACCTTATACTAAAAAAAAATATCTTTAAAGTATCTTTAAAGATATTCAATTTACCAGCTTGCTGAAAATTTATTTCAAAATGCTTTGGGTTAAAATGTCATGCGTTCAGTCAAAAAATACCTAATAGAAGAATCTTGCACAATTCATTGTGCAGAACTCTTCCATTAGGCTGTTAAAGTGTAAAAAATATATACATAGGATAATTTATTTATTTTTCCATCTTTTACCAAAACGGATTTTATAATCGGCAATATAGAGCATAATGAAGATAAAAACTATCAACAAAATAACCGGTATGAAAATGGTGATATCATTAAACAGTTCATTATCAAAAAAATGTAATTCCCGTGGCAAAATATCAATGCTGATAACATTGAGATAATCGTTCAAATAGCCAATAATAGCAAATGTTTGTATAAGCGCAATGAGAAATAAGATGGACGATTGCCTTCTTTGAATTTTTTGACTGCATTGCTCCATTTTTCTTTCAATAACATCTTTTACTGTATCAAAAGTTTTTAATGTTTCTGAGCATAATTGCGGAATTTTCCAATATTTTTGTGTAGCCATATAAATAGCTTCTTGCCATGGCTTTAAGGTAGATATAAATTGAAAATCTTTTGCTGTAAGAATTCGTGCCACGGCTACCAAATTATTATGCTCGTCCAAACTAGCATTTAATGTATCTACGTCAGGGGTATTAAGTGAAATTTTTTTCAAATTTCTATAACTATTAGAATTAAAATGACGCCAGAAAAACCAACGTGCACTTAAATGAATGGTTAATTGTAAGCACATTTGCAACTCGTATGGAGTTACACTATATAAGGAGGTATAGCTCCATCCATAACGTAAAAAATAATCTTTAGACGTTTCTGGTAAATTATACAAAGTGAATTCTTTTTTTTCTTCTAAACAATGTACTTCATTAATCATAGAAGACTTTTCTTTATTATACGAACACAAGGAAGAAAAGAAGACATGTGCAGTATGACTTGGAACATAAACATCTTCTTTATGTAGGTTCACTTCAAGTTCCGTTAAAGTTTCAAACGTTTTTTCAATGGCAACACTTTCAATAATTTTACATATTCCAGATTCTGAATTCAACATACTTCTAAATCCCAATATAATATCTTTATATATGGTATTAGAGGCATTTTCAAAATCATTTTTAATACAAATTTGTAGAGAAAACGTAAATAAAGATTCATCTACTATGTAGATATTCATGAATGATTTTTCAACGTCTATATCCAGCTTACTAATATGAGAAAATTCTTCTGAAGTAGCGAGTTCCTTAAAAAAGAAAGTCTCAAAATCATATTCAATCTGTTTTAGCAGAAAAGCAATATGCAAAGATTGTGGGCCGTCTTCAAAGGCAGAGTAAATATAGTCTGTAGGATTTTGGTACGGAGAAATTTTAGGATTCATATACCCTATATTACGAAGTTTTTTTTCGCAATTATACAATTTGTGCAAGCATTGCGTATAGACATCATTACTAAAACTCAAAGGTTGAATAAGAAAAATATATGTTTCTGAACACATTGTACATCTATCCCCTATCAGTCTATTGGAAAAGCCAGTTTTAAAAAATTTCTGAAAAAAATGTCTTTTACACCGTTTTCTTACAAGCTGTTAAAAAAAATGCAATATACGAGGAAGACGAAGCTTTTTTGCGAAGTGGAGCGTATTAAAACACAGGTTACCGATGCAAAAAACAAGTCTGTCGAGGTAGATTACACTTTTCCAACCGCTTGTTAAAGATAAGTAGCCCCATGACCAGCTAAGTATTCCGGACTCAACTGTTCCTTCCTATAATCTAAAGTAAATTCTTCACCACAAGCAATATCTACTAAAGTGACAATACGTAAAGGATACAGCACTATGCCTACATTGGGGGAGCGTGAATGATTGATAAAGCTATATTTTGTGCGGCACGGTCGAATAAGTAATGTATCCTGAGAAACAGCGTTCCACTCAAAGATATTATAAAAAAAGGTATTGGCAGGGACATATTGACCATCAAGAAGGCAGATAATGGTATCTTTTTTAATATCTGCTGTAGAGAAAAGGCCCAAGCCGTGAATCGTACTTTCTTTAATCACAGAATTTGCTATATTATCAACAATATCTTTAGAAATATCGCTCATTTTCTCTGCGCTCCTTCTCTTTTTTATGTGCTAAAAATTGTATATACTCCTTACCCCAACCTTCAAGAGCCGCAAGTACTATTTTAAAATGTTCTCCCATGGGGCTTAGGGAATACTCCACCTTGGGGGGCACTTGCTTATACTCAGTACGCATGACCAACCCTTCTTTTTCCAATACCTTAAGCTGACGTGACAAAGTTGTATGCGTCATATCTTCGGGCATAAGCCGCAATAGTTCATTAAAACGTACTGTTTTTTCAGAAAGTAAGTAGAGAATATATATGGACCATTTCCCCGCTAGCAACTTTTGCGCCGTCATATAAGGGCAAATACCAAACAATGCATTATTTTCCATAAGCACTCACAATCATTAATAGTATCATAAAATATCGTACTTAGTTTTTTTTAATAACGAACATATTATATCGCATAAAAAAGAGAATAACAAGAAGCTGAACACATGATTTTTTTCTTGCCGGCCTGTAAAGACCTCTGCGTAATGAATTGGGTTGGGTCTCGCAGAGGTCTCAGTACTTGTTCCAAAAAAAACATACACTTCCCATGTGAAATACACGTCAACAAGTAAATTGCAAGTTTTTACTAAGAAATACAAATATTTTCACGTTAGTCAGAAATAAAAAAACAGAAGATGGTGGAAGAGTATTTTTTCTTGTAAAACATAAAAGAAAATGCCCCCCCTCAACGAAAAATGCCATCTTCCCACAAAGAGTTCTCCCTTGTGAAAAACCAAACAACCACCTAAAATGATAACTATTTTCTTTCAATCCAATCATTTTTTTCCATTTGTCATCATTTTTTTTCTGTGTGTATAACAAGTTCAGAGCAACGGTATACAATTTTAAAAAAAGGAGTACGCTATGGGTTTGGTTAGCAGCGCAAGACAATGTATTACTGACCGTCAAATTCAACTTATCAATGGGATTTTTTTTGTAGGGCTTTTTGCAGGTGCTGCCTATCAATTTTCCCAATGGCACTATATTGCCATGCTAGGCATTAGCCCGCTTATTGTAGGTATAGTACTTGGTATGGCCTATGGTAACACCTTACGTTTGCACTTACCCGTGTACTGGATTTTAGGCATTGTTTTTTCCTCTAAAGGACTATTACGATTTGCCATTGTTCTATACGGCTTTCGCTTAACCTATCAAGATGTTTTTGTAGTAGGCATAGAAGGCTTATGCATAGCAGCCCTTATGCTCACCACTACCTTTATAGGTGGCTCGTGGCTTGGCATAAAAGCCTTTGGACTTTCAAAAGAACTGGCCATTCTTACTGCTGCCGGCAGTTCTGTATGCGGTGCTGCCGCAGTACTTGCCACGGAGCCTGTGGTGCATGCTAAATCGCATGAAAGTAGCGTTGCTGTAGGTACTGTAGTACTTTTTGGAACCCTCGCCATGTTCATCTACCCCAGTTTATACACGCACGGCCTTTTAGGCATGAGCCCTGCAGAATATGGTATGTTTGCCGGAGGTACTTTACACGAAGTAGCTCATGCTGTGGCTGCCGGACAAGCCATTGGTGCCGAAGCTGCCAATACCTCTATTATTGTTAAAATGATGCGAGTCATGATGATTGCCCCTTTACTCATCTGTCTTGGTTGGTGGCTATCAAGAGAAAAAAGAGCAAACTGTGCAGAAAATGCCACAGATAGTTCTTATGATATGCGTTCCTTCCCTTGGTTTGCCATCCTCTTTTTACTGTGCATAGGTATTAATTCCTTAAATATTATTCCACAAGATATTGTACAAAATATTAACGATTTTGACACCTTTTTGCTCACTATGGCCATGTGTGCCCTCGGTATGGAAACTTCCTTTGCCAAGGTACGTGCTGTAGGCCCCAAACCTTTTATTTTGGCAGCCTTACTTTCGCTATGGTTGCTTGTGGGTGGATACCTCATAAGCGTTTGGATTTTCTCGTTATAAATGATATTCAGCAAAAACTTTTTTGAAACAAGCTTTTTTCAACAAACTGTTAACTGATGCAGTAAATTGTCCTTTTCGGCAATTAAACAATCCCCTTTTAACCTAATGGAGTTACCTATGCAAAATCCCCTCATTCTTACTGGAACCTTGGCAGTTCTTTCCATCGTGCTTGTGGCCATTGTAGGATTTTTATTTTTTGAAAAAAGTAAAAAATAATCTTGTATTGCCCTTTCCTACTAAAAGGTGTGCATGTTGTATACGCACACCTTTTAGGGGAAAAACACCATCTACGGCATCAACCATAAAAACATAAATATATTAATATGCCAATATATTACGATATTTAAACTTTTTCTTCTTCTTGCATCGAGCGTTTTTTGAACAGTCGCATAACGCTTGGTCGCATGTCCTATGCGACGCAAGCTTATC
>CAYJDE010000187.1:0-5016 GCA_964368805.1 uncultured Desulfovibrionaceae bacterium | reverse complement strand
ACCAAGCGTTAAAGCAGGCTGTTCAAAAAGTAGTGGATACAAGAAAAAATAAAAAAGCAAGGCGCGCCGTGTATACGGACATACACAAGCGATTTGCCTTTTTAATTTTAACGCAGTAGACGCTGTTTTTTCAATAGCCAGCTACGCAAAACAAAAGCGGAGCTGCCCAAAGACAACTCCGCTTTAAATCTTCTCTGTGTCTAGATACTACACACAGCCAGTAGGCTTAGGAAGGCCTGCCATTTTGCAAGCACCCTTACCAGGACCGGAAGGGAAGAGTTCGTAAACTTCTTTCAATTTGTAACCGGTATTCTTGGAAAGGATACGCACCATAGGAGCGATGCCGTTCTTCTTGTAGTAGTCTTGCAAGAAGTCAAGAATTTTTTGGTGGTCAGGATTGATGTCGGTGATACCTTCGGATTCTTTTACATAGTCCATCCACTCAGGGCACCAGTCGTCAAAACGAAGCAAAAAGCCGTCTTCATCCACTTCAAAACTCTTGCCCTTATAAGTAATCTCAGCCATTCTTGTCCTCCTTGGACAGTTTCATATCCATTTATCCCAACGAAACGTTGGTATACCTACTACCCGCAGAAAATCCTTAGGGTAAAAAACCTCGACAAATTCAGTTAGTGCTATTTGCACTTTGTCTAGGAGCATAAGTGCCATAATCTTGTGAAAATGGCAAGCAACTTGCGCTATTTTTTTTCATAGTTTTTTTGGTTCTAAAAAAAATAATGTAAACAATTCGTTATAGACATTTTTAAGAAGCAACACAACTACTCCAGTAGAGTAAGTTGTGTTTTTTTTGCATTAAATCTAAAAAAGTCTGCTCTTCTTCACGTGTTGCCATATTGGAAATACGTATAAAAACATGGCGTTCATTGTTGCCTCTGTCTTCATTGTCAGACAAAATAGAAATAATGTTCACATTATTTTCAGCCAGCGTGTCTAGTATGGGGCGCAACACCCCCACGCTATCTTGCACGGGCAAGGCCAGCAATATACCGCCTTGACGCACACCTGTTAAGCTAATGAGCACTCGAAAAATATCATGGTCAGAAATAATACCCACCAATTTTCCATCTTTCGTCACCGGAAAGCCACCAAAGCCTTTTTCTTCCATGAGCATAGCCACAATTTCAATGGAATCATCAGGGTTTACGCAAATGGGATTGGGGGTCATAATGCTTTGCAGCTTTAACTCTGATAAAAGATAGAGCATTTCACGCATATCCAAAGAGGTGGCCTGAGAGGGGGTTGCATCTTTGATATCTCGGTCAGAAACTATCCCTATGACACGCATTTGCTCATCCACCACCGGTAAGCGGCGAATGTTATGGTCTTTCATAAGCTTATTGGCTTTTACTACGGATGTTTCAGGGGTAGCCGTAACCACATTGTTGGTCATCCAATGTTTAATAAGCATGATTCCTCCTCATTTTTCTTATGGAACAACACGTTACATGAAAAGTACTACAATAAAGATAGTATAAAAATCGTCTTCTGGCAAATATTGCTAAAATGACAATGCCATTATATACCTACAAGCCACAGGCATCAAGTACTAATACTTTGGGAGAAAAAAATGTATATTTATTGTGATTGTCAGGCAGGCGTCAGTGGCGATATGTTTTTAGGGGCTCTTTGTCATTTGGGCCTAGACCTTGCCCCCTTGCAAAAAATGCTGGAAGAAATTGGCATAGCTTGCACCATAAAAACATGGCAAGAAAATCGTGCTGCCGGCCCCGGTTATCGTGTAGATGTAAGCTGGCCAGACAATCAACCCTTGCGCCACCCCCATGACATTGCAAAAATTTTCCAAGATGTCGCCGTATCTGACTCCGTTAAAGAACAAGCCCTTGCCATACTTGACGCCATCACACAAGCTGAAGCCCATGCCCATGCCATCCCGCCAGAGCAGGTACATTTTCACGAAGTAGGTGCCATTGATACGGTGGTAGATATTTTGGGCGTAGCCTATGGACTGGAACAATTGGGTGCAAAATATGTACTGTGCTCTGCCCTGCCCAGTTTTAGCGGCACCATAGATTGCGAACACGGCACCATTCCCCTGCCGGCTCCGGCTACGGCCTTTTTATTGGAAGGAAAACCCCTTTGCAACACATGGCCAAGCCTTGCCAAAAGCGAAATGGTTACCCCCACCGGAGCCGCCCTTGTACATGTGCTTGGCAAAGCCTTTGACGTGCACGCCCAAGGCCTCTGTAAAAAAATGGGCACTGGCTATGGCTCTCGTAAAGCTCCGGCGGGCTTACGTCTTTGGCTTATGGAAGAAAGCACAAGCCAAGAAACCATGCGCACCGAATATGTCAGTCAATGGGAAAGCCATCTAGACCACCTCACCGGTGAAGAGCTAGGCGCAGCCCTTGAAACATTATCTCAAATGCCGGAAGTGCTAGATGTACTGTGGCTTAGCGGTACAGGAAAGAAAAATCGCCCCAGCGGCCTTTTACGCCTTCTTTGTTTGCCAGAACATAAAGAAAAAGTCGGGCAAGCCTTTTTCACCCACACGCACACCCTTGGCATGCGCCATAGCCTTTTGGAGCGTACAATCCTACCACGCCAAGCTGGCAAAATATCACTACAAGATGGCGGGGATTTAGATGCCAAAGAGTATACTTTACAAGGGCATACTTGGCTTCGTCCCGAAAGCGATGCCCTAAAACACAAGGCCGCACAAGCAGGGCTTGGCATGCCTGCCTTGCGCATGACAAAAAAAGTTTAGAAAACAGTAACAATATTCAAACAGGTTAATACGTTTGTATGAATACAAACCCCATCTTTTTTGACGGTTCTTTTTTTGCGGTGGCTTTTGCTTTGGCCGCCGCAAGTGGAGCTGCTTTACGCCATATATGCAATACGGCCTTAAAAAGCTACCTAGGCCAGGCTTTTCCTTGGGGTATTTTTTGCGTTAATATTCTAGGTTGTTTTGGTTTTGGCTGCGTTTTGGCCCTCACAGAACACACGCCTTGGCTACAAGAAAACACTAAAACCATCCTCCTCACCGCTTTTTTAGGCGCATTTACCACTTTTTCTTCCTTAATTTTTGATGCGGACACATTTTTAAAAAGTAAACAATTTATTAAGCTTAGTTTCTATATCGGAGGGCAAATTATCTTTGGAATTGCCGCCATGAGCCTTGCTGTGCGAATTTTTTAAAAAAATAATATTGACTTTCATTCTCAAATAAGCCATAGTACACTTACATTGAAGGTAACTTTAACAAGCAAAGAGGTTTACTATGGCTAAAAAATCCAAAAAAACACAAAGCGTACAACCTATTTCTGTTTTCTCACAAAATAAAAATACCGCCTCTCGCGGTAAATCTGTATGCGATACTTGCAACTCTCCCTGTGCTTGTGCTCAGTGCCCGCAAAGAATTCTTGTGGTAGGTGGCATCGAACGTATGGAACCTCTTTACAAAGAAGTCATTGAAGCCAAAGGGCATATCTTTGAATACCATGCCGGTCATTTACGTAAAGGTGGTAGTAAATTGGACAATTGTTTACAAAGGGCCGACATTGTGCTTTGTCCGGTAAATTGCAACAGCCACTCTGCATG
Organism: uncultured Desulfovibrionaceae bacterium; assembly: GCA_964368805.1. GTDB lineage: Bacteria > Desulfobacterota > Desulfovibrionia > Desulfovibrionales > Desulfovibrionaceae > CAYJAD01. The sequence continues at coordinate 1,434 of CAYJDE010000187.1, read as the reverse complement.
TTTGCAGGTGAAGAGTTTATGCAAGAAATATAAGAAGAACTTGCAAATCATGAAGAATTTTTCGCTTTCTGCCATTGAACGCACCTTAAATGATGTCGTTAATGCCTAAGAAAACTCATAAGTTCACACCTTCCTCTGAGTAGTCTGCGCATATATTCTTTATGAACAGGCTACTCAGGCAGCCTTATCACCAAACTTTCCACATTGTTTTTCGTCACATTGACTTTCGTCAATACTCCATAAGACTCCGCACAGTACATGGTGCGGAGTCTTATCTTGTCTTTGAAAAGAAAAAATGTGGCGCATATAATAGACTTTGAAAAAGTCTATTATATCAATATTTTCTTACTGTTGTTTTTCCTTTTCCAAAAGCTGCTGTAAAGCCTCAAGACGTTCCAACTGATTGCGTAATTGCGTAATTTCTGCATCGAGTAGTTGCGGCAAAGAGCTTTGCTGCTCGTTCATTTCCTCTTCTGCATTTTGCAATTTTTCCTCAGCTCGAACTTCACTCATGGCGCCCACAATCACAGCGATGAACACGTTAAGCACGACAAATGAGGTCAGCAAAATGAAAGGCACGAAGAAAAGCCATGCATAGGGGAATTTCTCCATAACGGGGCGCACAATACCCATGGACCAGCTTTCAAGAGTGAGTACTTGGAAGAGGGTGTAGTATGACTCACCAAGGGTGCTGAACCAGTCTGGGAAGACTTTACCAAAAAGCGAAGTAGCCATGACGGCGAAAATATAGAAAACAAGAAATAGAAGGAAGCTGATCCAGCCAATGCTTGGCAAAGACAAAGCAAGAGATTTTACAATGGCACGTAGGCGCGGAATGGCAGAGATGAGGCGCATAACCCGTAATACCCGCAAGGAACGCAATACCGAAAGAGGGCCCACAGCCGGCACATAGGCAATGCCCACGATAAATAAGTCAAACAAATTCCACCCGCTGGCAAAGAATCTTCCTCGCAAAGCCAACATTTTTAACGCAAGCTCGATGGTGTAAATACCAAGAGCCACAGAATCAAAAATGTACAGCGCAGTGCCAAAATTTTCCCGCATATACGCCGACGTACTCATACCCAAGGTGATGGCATTTAGCACAATAAGGGCAATAATAAAATTTTGAGCCTTGCTTGAAAGAATGAAATTATACCATCTATCGGGATGGACCGGTTGCTCTATAGCGTCTTTTTCCGTTTTTTTGTTTTTTTGTAACATATTGTTCTCCTATGAATAAACAGTACTAGTGTTTGCTTCTATCCAATAAGTTTTAAAGAGTCAATTCACTCTACTCCCCTTCCCTTTAAGAAAAGGCTGATGCATTCTTATTCCTGAGAGGCCCGCTCTGCGAAAAAAACATTGCGTCAACATCTTGTTTTGAAAAGAAAAATTGTGGTGCACACAACATGTTATAAAAAACAATTGCGC
>CAYJDE010000186.1:0-5050 GCA_964368805.1 uncultured Desulfovibrionaceae bacterium | reverse complement strand
GAGGGAAACTTTTTTTTCCTAAAAAAAGTTTCCCTCCCCAGAAAAAACACGCTTATTATTTTTTTATTCTTCGTCATTTAAGGCAAAGTATTCTGCCATCATGGGGCCAAAGTAGGTGGCGCTATCTTCCAACTCTTCTTCAATGCGGATGAGCTGGTTGTACTTTGCCACACGGTCAGAACGGCACAAGGAGCCGGTTTTGATTTGCCCAGCGTTAACGCCCACGGCTAAGTCGGCAATGAAGGAATCTTCTGTTTCGCCAGAGCGGTGAGAAATAACGGTGGTATAGGCAGCTTCTTTAGCCATTTCAATGGTATCCATGGTTTCAGTAAGGGTGCCAATTTGGTTTAACTTAATGAGGATGGAGTTACCCACACCTTCGGAAATGCCTTCGGCTAAAATATCAGGATTGGTAACGAAAATGTCGTCACCCACAATTTGAATATTTTCACCCATGCTGGAGCTGAGTAAGCGCCAGCCATCCCAGTCAGATTCGGCAAGACCGTCTTCAATGGAGATGAGAGGATATTTTTCTGTAAATTCGCCAAGCCAATGTACCATTTCTTCATTGCTGAAGGTTTTATTTTCACCGGCAAGCACATATTTACCGTCTTTGTAAAACTCAGAGGCGGCGGCATCAATGGCAAGGGCTACTTCGCTTCCGGGAATATAGCCGGCTTCTTCAATGGCGCGCATGATGTAGCTGAAGGCTTGATCATGGTTTTTGAGGTTGGGGGCAAAGCCGCCTTCGTCACCAACGCTGGTTACATGCCCGTCAGCGGCGAGTAGGGTTTTTAAGGTGTGAAAGACTTCTGTGCCCATACGCAAAGCATCACGGAAGGTATAGGCACCCACAGGCATAATCATAAATTCTTGAATATCCAAATTGTTAGGTGCATGTGCGCCGCCATTGATAATGTTCATCATGGGTACAGGCAATACTTTAGAATTGATGCCGCCAAGATATTTGTATAAGGGAAGCCCTAAGAAATTGGAAGCAGCACGGGCTGTAGCCATGGAAACACCTAGCATGGCATTGGCACCCAAGCGGGATTTATTGTCAGTACCGTCAAGGTCAATAAGGGTATTGTCCAGCTGTACCTGACGCAAAGCATCAAGGCCCAGTACGTTTTCAGCAATTTCACTATTGACATTGTCAACAGCTTTACTAACGCCCTTACCGCCATAACGGCTTTTGTCTCCATCACGCATTTCGAGGGCTTCACGTGATCCTGTGGAAGCGCCGGAAGGTACGGCAGCACGGCCCACATGGCCTGATTCTAAATTAACTTCTACTTCCACAGTGGGGTTTCCGCGTGAGTCTAACACTTCACGGGCATGAACGGCTACAATGGTACTCATGGCATCTCCTGATTTTATTGTTTATTTAAATGGGTTATAGGGTTTATATATACTGCTTCGTGCTTTTTTTATGAGCAAGAAGTAAAATGGGAAATATACATCTGGCTATGAAATACTGTGTTTATATAAAGTATTATTGTGCCAATACCTAGGCAAGATAGACACATAATGTCGTCTTACTCACAATGGTTGTTAAGATTTTACCCTATCTTCATAGTATAATTGCCGCAAACCATCCAAGAGCAAGTTTGGCATTACATCATGAAAACAGGTGCTTACTCGTGCTATGTCCTGAGCAAAGCCCCCTGTACCCAAAATGTGCACCGGCCCTTGCATTTGTTTGGCAAGGCGTGCAGAAAGCCCTTCTACCATGGCGGCAAAACCAAATAAAATACCATGCTGCATACTGGAAGCCGTATTTCTACCAGGAACAGGCTCTGTATCTTCTGTGGCTAAATGGATACGTGGCAATTTGGCGGCGTTGGCACTTAAGGCGGCGGCAGCAGTATGCACACCTGGAAAAATAATACCGCCCAAATAGTCTTGACCAGAAATGCAATCAAAAGTGGTGGCTGTGCCAAAATCGACCACAATCAGCGAGGGGACTGTGGGAAAAAGCTTACGGGCAGCATAGGCTCCCACCAACCGATCGGCCCCTACTTCGTGGGGTGTTTCATAGCAATTTTTAAGGGGCACCGGTACATCTTGTGGCACTTGTAAAAAGGGCGCACCCACAAAACGGGCGCATGCTTCACGTACAAGGGGCGTCATGCTTGGCACTACTGAAGAACACACACAAGCAGCAATATGGGGAGACGGCCCAGACACATGCCCAAAATTGGACATGGGGGTATGCTCACAGTTTTTTTGCGTTTGCTCTGATTGTAGTAAATTTGTGTTGTATGCGTCAGGATAGTGCAGGGCCGCATGTTGCAAGGCCGTGAAAAGGTACAAGCCAAGACTATCTGCCGTTTGGCCTGCGTCGGTACGCAAAACATAGCTAGTGAGTACAGCATCTTTATGTGCTAGTCCCACTTTTATGGAAGTATTGCCAATATCAAAAAGAAGAATTTGGCTGTTCATAGACGTCTCTAAAAGCTAAAAATGTACATTCACTTTCGTATATTTAGCAGTATGCCAGAAAAAAAGTTTCTGGACAAGTATAAAATGTAGTGCATAAATTTTAAGAGACGCTGAGTATACGCCTTTCGTTCTTTAACGGCGTTAGAGCTAGTTTACTGCCATGGGGTTATACTATGAACCCTTATGAAATTGCGCAGAGGTCTCGTATTGGCTAGTGCCTCATGGAGCACTATTGACAGTTTGTTTATGGTAATGAAAGTTTTTTTCTTTATGCCTGCTTATTGGTTACCACGAAAAAACTTGACCATAAAAAACTTGACCATGCAAAAGAAATAGCATAGTAATAATTGTTCCTATTAAGGATAAGGAGAAAAATTATGCAAGAGCAAGTATTAAAGGCCATGCAAGATGCTGGAAAGCCTGTACGCCCTGGCGATGTGGCAAAAGCCCTCAATGTGGACAGTAAAGATGTTTCCAAAGCTTTGGCAGAATTGAAAAAAGAAAATAAAGTGCATTCGCCAAAGCGTTGTTATTACGCTGCTGGCCCTGCGCCTGAGTAATCCTTTATCATGCTGTGATGTCGTGGGCTATTTGTTTAGTAATGCTCAAAGCTGTAAAATATTAATATGAGACCTCTGCGCAATTCATTACGTAGGGTCTCATAGAGCATTGACGACAGTCAATATAGTCAGCTTTTTCTGAGCAGAACTATACAGCTATGACAGCTCATTGTTATTTTATATAGCAGGCAAGTAAAATACTTGCCTGCTATTTTTATGGAAACGGTATGCCATTTGTAATGCAGTTGTTGCGGTACTCCCCAGAGGGACAGAGTAGCGTAAAACGATGTGAATGTTGTAGATATTATAAAATAACTATGAGGTTTTGTTGTAGAAAGATATTTTCCTCCAGAGTGTTCTGAGGGGAAATATCTATAAAGCTACTCCCATGCACATCTTTGGTACTGGAAAAAAAATCTTCTATAGGCACAAATGTATCATGCCATGGTAATTCAGGTGCGCTAGATTGTGGTTTTCCATAAAAGTTAGTGATGGTAATACTAGAACCATCTTCAAAGCTAAAAATAAAATTGGCTCCATCTTTTTTGGGCGTAGCCTCAGATGTATCAAACTTCACAATAAAGCGTGCACCAGCATGAGCCTCCACAGTAATATTTTGCCCAGCAGGAGGTTTTTCAAGGGTTATATCAGCCATGGCGTCCTCTTTGTCTACCTTCACCAGATGAAGAACCTTCCGCTTGAGGGAATACCGATGTACCTTCTTGTGGTTTAAATGTACGTAATTGCATAAGTAACGCTTTGAAATGGATAAGCGTTTCTTCTAAACTACCGGAATTGTCTAAAATGTACATGGGGGTTACTTCTTCACTAAGCACAAGTGCGCTTTGCATACGTTCTTCAATTTGCTCGGCATTTTCTCGTCCACGTTCCCAGAGGCGGCCCTGTAAAATTTCGGGCTCTACGTGTAAAAGTATAGGAATAAGATCGGGAAAACGTCTTTGAGCTTCGGGCAAATAGGCACGTGAGCCATTCATCAATACTAGACAGTCTTGAGCCAAAGCCACATTAATATCTTTTCCAATACCATAAAAATGCCCATGACTTTGCCAATGTAGCAAGAAATACCCTGTGGATAAAAGATAGAGAAACTCTTGTTTACTTAAAGAAATATGTTTTTCAATGCTATCACAAGGGGGGCGGGTAATATGCCGTGTGGCCACGTATAAGGGGCGCAAGTGTGGCGCATCTTCATGGCAAATACCCTTGGTCAGACTCAGTAGGGTGTCTTTTCCGGCCCCTGACGGCCCCATAAGGTAGATAAGCTTACCATGTTGCATTGCTTTTCTCCTGTATACCCAGAGCTAAAAAAGGTTTTTGCGTATTGCAGCGCACAAAGTGTTTTTTGGTATTAACGTCATATTTATAAAAGAAGTTTCGTTTAGATAATAACGAAAAGAAAATAGGAAAGCAAGACTTTAAGAAAAAAACTTTCGTTGTTGCGCTTACTATCATGAAGCCTCTACACAACTCATTTTACAAGGTCTCATGGAGCATTGGCGCTAGTTTGTGTACTGGTATCTTTGTTTAACTCATTGCGCAGCGGGGCATGGAGTGTTGATCATAGCCGTGTTAGAATAGTTTAATATACGAAAAAAACCGCTTTCTATGGTGGTGTAGCGGTTTTTTACTGAAAATTGAATTTTTAGGAATTGGGATAACAAATTTTGCAAGGCGTAATTTTGTTTTTCTGCGCATCCTTAACAGAGATTTTTTGGATCTCTTTGGAGTTTTTTAACGAAGAGCACTTTTTATCTTTGTGATACTTTTTCCCGTTTTTAGTCACAAAAACGTTACCCTTGGCTTGTTCTTTCTTGTCGCTTTTTTTGGTTTGTTCTTGCTTTTTGGTATCCGCAGCTTTTTCCGCAGCAAAACCAACAAGGGGTGAAAGGCTTAAGCACAAAGCCAAAGCAAAGAAAATACTCAGTTTTTTCATAATGTACCTCTGAATTATACGTTTAATTGTAGCCGTATTTTTTTAGCATGCTCCAGCATGAAGTGCAAGTTTTTGCATGTCGTCAAGGGCT
>CAYJDE010000185.1:0-5071 GCA_964368805.1 uncultured Desulfovibrionaceae bacterium | reverse complement strand
CACCCCCCATCACCCTTCAAAACGCGCTTTATTTGCACAAAGCTCTCTTAAAAAGATGTTTTACTGTTTGCTCCAGACTAATGCGTCATAAGATTTTGTAATTGTTCTTTATTACAGTTTTTTATGGTATTATTATAAATAATATTTCCTTTTTCCATGACGTTAACAGTATGAGCGTTTTCCATAATAAAATCGAGATATTGCTCCACAAGGAGTACGGTAATCCCCTTCCATTCGTTGATTTTTTGTATGGCGCGACCTATGTCTTGGATGACGGAAGGCTGTATGCCTTCAGTGGGTTCGTCTAAAATAAGGATTTTAGGGTTTGCCACAAGAGCTCTGGCTATGGCTAGCTGTTGCTGTTGTCCGCCAGAGAGATCGCCGCCTTTGCGCAGAATAAATTGCGGTAAAATGGGAAATAATTCAAAAAGATATTCAGGAATTTCGCCCTTGCCGCCCATGGGTTGCAAACCTAGTTCTAAATTTTCTTGTACTGTCATTTGCGAAAAAATATCGCGCCCTTGAGGTACATAACCAATGCCAAGCTTAGCGCGTTCGTGAGTGGGCAGCTTGGCGATATCCTTTCCGTCAAAAAGAATTTTCCCCTGCGGCGTTTTCACAATGCCCATAATGCTTTTTAGCGTGGTGCTTTTACCCACGCCATTACGCCCCATAAGGCTTACAACTTTACCTGCAGGCACGGAAAAATGTAAATTCTCAATGACGCAACTTTCGCCGTAATAACAGGCTATATTTTCCATTTGTAACATATATAATTCCTAATAGACTTCTTAAAATTTCAGTACACTATCAAAGCTATGTATAATAGGCATATTCTTGCGAGGCGTTTAAAAAGGGTTGAATGCAAGGCAAGCGAAGCTTTTTTCTTTCGGCATAGGACTCTTCTTGTCCATGCCGAAAGAAAAAACAAGCTTAACGCAGCAGACAGCCCTTTTTTAACGTCTCGCTAAGTGTCCTTTTTGCCACGGCCCAAATATACCGCCTGCACAGTTTCGTTTGCCAACACCGCATCAATGCTGCCTTCCATAAGCACGCGCCCTTCATGTAATACAGTTACTACATCAGCCACTTGCTTCACAAATTCCATGTCATGCTCAATAACAATGATGGTACATTTGCTCTTTACTTGTTTAAGCAATTCACCTGTCTTAAACGTTTCAGGCTTGCCCATACCGGCGGCAGGTTCATCAAGCATGATGATTTCCGGGTCTTGCACCAGCTGCATGGCTATTTCCAGCCACTGTTTTTCCCCGTGAGAAAGCGACCCCGCTCGCACATAGCGACGCTCGGTGAGTCCCACATCTTCAAGGGTTTGGGTAATTTTTTCCAACTCTTTAGCGGTGGTTTTATGAAAAATGGACTGCCACACACCTTTATTCCCCTTGAGCGAAAGTACCATATTGTCTTCCACCGAGAGATTTACAAAAACCGAAGGTACTTGAAATTTACGTCCTATGCCTTTTTGCACAATTTCATATTCTTTTAAATCGGTTATGCGTAAGGGATCTTGGTCTTTGGGGTAAAAGAACACATTGCCCATGGTGGGACGTGTTTTGGCGCAAATTATATCCAACAAGGTGGTTTTTCCTGCGCCATTGGGACCTATGAAAAAATGTATGCTGTGTCGCTGTACTGCAGCTTTCACCTCGGTGAGAGCATAAAAACCGTCAAAGCTCACAGAAATATTCTTAATATCTAAAACGGTATCTGTTTTGTTTGGCATAGTATTCATGGCAAAGACTCTCTATTTTACGCTTAATTTTGCTTTCTTATTTTGAAAAAATTCAGTGAGGGTGCCCACAATGCCACCTTTAAAATAAATAATGGTCACACAAAAGGCCACACCAATGATATACTGCCACAATTCTACCATGCTACCTGAGCTGATATTGTATTCACACAAATTTACCAAAAATACACCACATACCGCCCCCAGCAAAGTGCCGCGTCCACCAATGGCTATCCAAATCACCATCATAATGGAATAGGCTATGGTCATTTGTGAAGGGGTAATATTGCCATTAAAGTTGACAAATACAGCACCCCCAAGACCAGCAAAAATGGCCGAAAGCACATAGACAAAATTTTTATAGTGACTGACCTTATAGCCAGAAAAATATGTTCTGTTTTCGCCATCGCGAATGGCCACCAATATTTTACCGAATTTGCTGTTCACAAGATAGCGCGCCACAAAATAGGTGAGCGCCAAAAGAAGCGTTGCTCCGTAAAAAAGCAAGAGCATATTATCTACATTGGATTTGCCCTTAATGCTGCCAAAGATAGATTTTATTTCAGTAATACCGGTATTGCCGTTGGTATACGGTGAAAGGGCAATGAATATGGAATAGGCCGCCCAGGTGAGGGCTTGCGAGATGATGGAAAAGTATACGCCTTTCACTCTATTTCTAAAAATGAAATAGCCAATAATGCCGGCCACCGCCGCAGGAATAAGAATAATAAGTACTGTGGTTAGCAAGGAGGATTGAAAGGGCAGCCACACTAGGGGGAGCTCTTTTAAGCCGCCTATGAACATGAAGTCGGCAATTTCGCCGCCTGTGGCCTGAAGCTTTAAATACATGGCCATGGCATAACCGCCGAGGGCAAAATACAATCCATGCCCAAGGCTGAGTATGCCCGTATAGCCCCAAATAAGGTCAAGGCCAATGACCAAAATGCAAAAGGCTATACATTTGCCTATAAAGAGCACAGTGGATGTGCTTTGAATAATACCAAGGTGTAAAAGCACAGGCGCACTGCACAAGCACACAAGGAGTAGAACAAAAATCTTATCGTGCATATGTTGTAAACATTTCATAGTATTTCCTAGTCATCCAAGCTTCTACTTTTAATCACAAAAAGACCCTGAGGACGCTTTTGTAAAATGGTTACTACCAAAAGGAGTACAATGGCCTTGGCAATGGAAGATGAGGTATAAATTTCTGTAAAAATACTGGTAAAACCAATCATGATGGAGGCTAAAATAGTACCAAGAAGTTTACCCACACCGCCTAGCACCACGGCCATGAAGGAATTGACTATATAGCTTTGCCCTACGGTGGCATCAATGGAACCCAGCAAGGCTACGGAACACCCAGCAATGCCGGCAAGCCCACAGCCCAAAGAAAAGGTAATATTATCCACTTTGCGAGAATTGATGCCCATGCACTGTGCCATGGGTCTATGCTGCATAACAGCACGCATTTGCTTGCCAAAATTCATACGAAACAGCACAAACCACAATAAGAATAGACTGAGCAACACAAGCACAATGATAAAGAGCCTGTTATAAGAAAAAGTCATATCCATGACGGCAAGGCCGCCGTGTAAGAAGGAAGGCGCCTCCACGTTAACCCCTTGAGCGCCAAATATGGTACGCACCAATTGTTGTAAGATAAGGCTTACGCCAAAGGTGGCTAGTAAGCTGTCTATTTCACGCCCGTAAAGATTAGAGATGACCATTTTTTCCAGTAAAGAACCTATGGCAAAAGCCACGAGGAATGCCACGGGGATGGCAGTGAGATAGTAGAGAAAAAGCATTTCAGGGGGAAGGTAAGCTTTAAAGCATTGCTGCACCACAAAGGTCATATAGGCGCCAATCATAACAAATTCGCCGTGGGCCATATTGATAACCTTCATAAGACCAAAGGTAATGGCAAGACCTATGGAGGTGAGCAAAATAATGGAGCTTAAACTTAAGCTATTAAAAATGGTGGTGATAAACTGTTCCATAAAAATCTCTCTTCCCCGTACTTTATACTGTCTCATGGAAGCTTGAGCCAAGCCGTGCCTACATGACACGGCTTGGCCTAAACTTATTTTACTTGAATGGATTTAGCCCACTCATAGGTGCTGAGGTAAGGATCTGGTTCTACGGGTGTTTTTGTGGCAAAAACTTCGTAAATGAGGCCATCGTTACCAACTTTGCCCACACGTACGGGCTTGGCTAAGTGCTGATTTTTGGCATTGATGGTGACCATACCCTCAGGAGCCTTGAAAGAAATACCACCGGCGCGAATGGCGGCAAGTACTTTATCCACGTCAAAGCTTCCGGCCTTTTCCACAGCAGCTTTCCACAAATACACAGCGTCATAAGCGGCTTCCACAGGGTCGGAAGTTACGCGCTTATCACCAAAGGCGGCTTTGTACGCTTTCACAAATGCTGTATTTTCAGGTGTGTCTGTGGTTTGGTAGTAGTTCCAAGACACAAGGTGATCTTTTAAAATTTCAGCACCAATGGTGGCCACTTCTTCTTCTGCAATGGAAAAAGACATGGTCATATAGTCTTTGCTGGTGTAATTTTTTTCCGCCATTTGCTTAAAGAAAGACACGTTGCCTGTACCGTTTAAGGTATTAATGATAACCTCAGGCTTGGCATTTTCAATTTTACCTATGATGGCGGCAAAATCTGTTTGGTCCATGCTGGCGTATTCTTCGCCCACCACTTCACCGCCTTGCGCGGCAAGCTGAGTTTTAATGACAAGGTTAGCTGTTCTTGGGAATACATAGTCAGAACCTAGCAAGAAGAACTTTTTGTACCCTTGCGATAAAAGATACTCAATGGCTGGCACAATTTGTTGGTTAGGTGCGGCACCTGTGTAGATGATGTTAGGAGATTGCTCCATACCTTCGTACTGTACAGGATACCACAAAAGGGCTTCATAATCTTCAAAAATGGGCTTTACAGCCTTACGGGAAGAAGAAGTCCAGCAACCAAATACGGTGGCGACGCCTTCGCTATCCACCAGCTTTTCAGCCTTGGTGGCAAACACAGAAGGCTCAGAAGCGCCGTCTTCTTCCACATATTCAATCTGCTTACCAAGCACACCGCCTGCGGCGTTGATTTCTTTAATGGCCAGCACTTCAGCATCACGCACGGCCTTTTCACTAATAGCCATGGCGCCTGTAAGAGAGTGCAATAGACCCACTTTCACCGTATCTGCAGCATGGGCAGTTCCTGTGCCAAGCATACATAGCATGGCGAAACTTACTCCAAGACCCACACATTTTTTGAACATTGATTTTTCCATTCCACTTCTCCTAAAAATATTAT
>CAYJDE010000184.1:0-5078 GCA_964368805.1 uncultured Desulfovibrionaceae bacterium | reverse complement strand
TAAAAACACATAGGCAGCAGATACATATGGGCAACAATATCACAAAGCAACATACCCCAGATTTTGCAAAGACCGCTGTTATTTTGTTTACTTCAGGTTCTGAAGGTTTGCCCAAAGGCGTTATGCTTTCTCATAAAAACCTCCAAGCCAATCGATATCAAATTGCCTCACGTATAGATTTTGGACCACAAGATATTATCTTTAACGCCCTGCCTCTTTTTCATTCTTTTGGCCTTACTGCCGGCGCCTTGCTTCCCATACTTAGTGGCATTCGTACTTTTTTTTACCCCTCTCCCCTACACTATCGTACGGTGCCAGAGCTCATTTATGATACAAGTGCCACCATCATGTTTGGTACCGACACCTTTTTAGCCGGCTATGCCAAGTTTGCTCACCCTTACGATTTTTATTCTATTCGTTACGCCTTTGCCGGCGCTGAAAAACTTAAAGACAGTACCCGAAAAATTTGGGCAGAAAAATTTGGCGTGCGTGTTTTTGAAGGTTACGGGGCCACTGAAACGGCGCCGGTACTTTCTTTAAATACACCCACACATTACAAGGCCGGAACTGTAGGACGTTTACTCCCCTATATTGAGCATACACTTACCCCCGTACAAGGCATTGCATCGGGAGGCCGTCTTGTGGTGAGCGGGCCCAACATCATGCAAGGCTATTTATTGGCAGACAATCCCGGTGTGTTAATACCTACAGATAACCAAACGTATGATACTGGTGATATTGTAGATATTGACGAGGAAGGCTATGTGACCATCTTGGGGCGGGCCAAACGCTTTGCTAAAATTGCCGGAGAAATGGTTTCCCTTACCGCTGTGGAAAATTTTATAGCAGACCTATGGCCTACGTATACGCACGCAGTGCTTAGCATACCTGATAGTAAAAAAGGTGAAGCATTATTACTTCTTACCACCAACAAAGATGCCCAACGAAAAGAGATTATTGCTTATGCAAATACCCTTGGCATTGGAGAGCTTTCTTTACCTAAGCAGATAAATATAGTAGAAAGCATTCCGCTTTTACCCACAGGTAAAGTAGATTATGTCCAGTTACAAAAACACTTGTATCCAAAATAAAAAATTGATACATGACTTACGCAGTATTATTATCTAAATGGAGAAATACAGTGAAAAAATTTCTATGTTTTTGCGTAGTAGCCTTTATATGTGTAGTGGCACAGCCTTCTTTTGCCGATAGTTTTCAACAAGCCATTAAAGCTGTAGAAAAAGGTGACGCAAAATCCTTACAACTACTGATAAAAAAAGGCTTTGATATTAATGAAGCCAATGACTATGGTGATGACACCCTACTTTCTTATGTGGTGGAATTTAGTGAACATAAAAAAAGAGATTTAGAATTTCTCTTTAAACATGGTGCCAAGGTAGATGTGAAAACCGGCGATGGACAAACTGCCCTTATGCGTGCTGCCTTTGATGGAGACCTTGAATCTATAACCTGTTTGCTTAAACACAAAGCCGATGTAAAAGCCCTTGATGAAGTTGCTAATACTGCCGCACACTTTGCTGCCCAAGGTGGTCAAAAAGCGGCCTTACAATTACTCGTAAAAAATAAAGCCAACCTTAAAGCACAAAATCAGCACGGCGAAACTGTACTTATGGCTGCAATAACTGGCAGCGAAGCCAATACCAAAACGGCGAAATTTATTATAGATACCATTAAAAATGCCGAAGGAAAAAATCTCGACAATACCACAGCCCTCATGCAAGCAGCCAGTTTAGGCAAAAAAGACTTCATCACCCTTTTACTCAAAAATAAGGCCGATATTAATGCACAAAATAGTTGGGGAGCTACTGCTCTGCACTTTGCGCTAAGCGATGGCCTTAATGAAGATATTTATGGAACCGTTGAACTTTTGCTTAAAAATGGAGCCAAGGTACAACTTAAAAATAAAGAAGGTAAAAGAGCTCTCGACCTCGCCAAGAGCCTGAGAAATAAAGAGGTTCGTAAACGTGTCTTGCACTTATTACAAAACAGTTAACGTATAAAAGCCAAAATGCAAAATTCTTCATACGATTTTGCATAAACCGTACACCTTGAGTAGCTATTGCATCTTAACGGATGAAAGAAAAAATATCGCTAATTCGGAATATTTTTTGCATATTACTTTAATGAGATATGTACACGGTAAAATATTCCCATCTTCTTTTTTTAATAATCTACTAAGGCCCCTTCACAGGAATCTACCATAGAGACAAAGGCGTCACTTTCTTCGTCATAGCGCAAAAGCATGCCATTGTTTAAATCAAAATACCAGCCGTGTAAGCGTATATCCCCTTCTTCTACACCATCACGAATCCAAGGAAAAGTCATTAAATTTTCTAATGATACGCGTATTCCCCATTGTTCATAGGCTTTAAGGCGTTCTTCTTGGGTATAGTGGGGAAAGTGCGTATCAACCACTTCTTTGGCTCTTTTGATAATTTGCATCCACATGCTGATAAATTCATCACCCTCGTGGCTGTCTTCCAAAAGCGTATGCACCCCACCGCAATTGGCATGGCCCATGACAATAATATCTTTTAACTTAAGATGTCGCACAGCATATTCCACAGCAGCAGAAACCCCGTGCAGCTTTTTATCCGGTGAATAGGGCGGCACTAAATTTGCCACATTACGAATAACAAACAAGTCGCCGGGGTGGCTATCTGTAAGTAAAACAGGGTCCACACGAGAGTCCGAACACGCAATAACTAAGGCTAAGGGGTGTTGCCCCTCTTTCAAATCTTCGTAAATATTATGTTCTGTACAAAACCATTGTTTTTGAAAACGCTGAAAACCGGCGGCAAAACGTTTAGAAATATCTCCCACATAGCGGGATTGGACGTTTTCCTTTTCTGACATGGATAGCTCCAAGAATATAAGGTAGAATAAGTAATGTATATTTGCATTGCAAAGTGATTTCCTCGGGTATCTATACTGTTTTTTTTTTTAAAGCAAGGAAAATCCTTCCTTGCAATTTTTTTAATTTACTTGTACTTCACAGAAAGTTTTTATAGAAAATTAGGTATTTTTTTTCATTACCTACAAAAACACCAAAAGGACGCAAATATGCATGTCCCATTACTTAACGAACTTGTTATTATTTTCCTTATTTCCATCGTAGTTAATACCATTTGTAGTCGAATAAAGCTTCCCGCCACCGTAGGATTTTTATTGACAGGTATTCTATGCGGTCCAACGGTATTGGGTATTATCGGCGATAAACATGATTTAGATATTTTAGCAGAACTTGGCGTGGCCATGCTGCTTTTTACCATAGGCATGGAACTTTCTGGAGATGCCTTAGCACGCTTAAAAAAGCCGGTTTTTTTAGGGGGAAGTTTACAGATTGGTTTAACCATAGCTGTTACCACCCTCATTTTCACCTCCTTTTTTTACCATAGCGTGGCTGTAGGCATTTTTGCCGGATGCCTTGTGGCACTTTCTTCATCAGCCATTGTCTTACGTCTTTTACAAGAAAAAGGGAGCATTGCCACCCCTGCAGGTAAGCTTTCTTTGGCCATTTTGGTTTTCCAAGATATTATGGTGGCCCCCATGATGCTTATAGTACCACTTTTAGGCGGTGCCATTGCCCTTGACCCCATAACAGCCCTTTGGAGCATTGGTAAAGTAGTGCTGGTACTGGGAGCTGTGTTTCTTTTTGCGCAATTTGGTTTACACCGTTTTATGCAAGCTGTGGTGGGCACCAGAGTACGTGAACTTCTTTTACTTACCACGTTAGGCTTGTGTATGGGCCTTGCCTTGCTTACGGCATGGCTTGGTTTATCTCTATCTTTAGGCGCCTTCTTAGCCGGATTATTTCTGGCCAGATCAGAATACAGCATGAGCGTTGTTTCAGGGGTTTTACCGTACAGAGATGTATTCATGAGCATTTTCTTCATCTCTGTTGGTATGCTTTTAGATGTAAACTATTTGTTCTCTCATTGGCCTACAGTTTTTGGCGGTACCCTACTCTTTATTTTTATTAAAGCATTACTTATTTTACCGGCAGTACTTGTACAAAAATATCCTTTACGTACGGCTATCATCACAGCACTTACCTTGGCCCAAGTGGGTGAATTTTCCTTTATCTTGGTAAATTCTGGCCTTGACGTAAACTTAATTTCACAAAATGGATATCAAGCTTTTTTAGCCATGAGCATTATTACCATGATGCTTACTCCGGCATTGATGCACTTTGCACCACGCATTGCAGATTTCTTTGTAACCCCCAGTAAACATAAAAAAACTGTCGGCCAATTGGAACAACAAGAATTGGAGCAAAGTGAAGATACCGCACAAGCAAATCACGAACATCTACAAGGCCATCTTATTATTGTGGGTTTTGGTATAAGTGGACAACATTTAGCCCGTGCTGCAAAAAAATGTCATATCCCCTATGTTATTTTAGAAATGAATCCTGACACGGTAAAACGGTTTTCCGGCAAAGAACCCATACAATATGGCGATGCTTCTCAGCCAGCTGTCCTTGAACACCTTGGCATTACCTCAGCCAATGCTTTAGCCATTGTTATTTCTGACCCTGCGGCGGTGCAAGCTACTGTGGCTGAAGCCATAAATCTAAACCCACAATTGCATATCATTGCCCGCACACGCTTTGTGACGCAAGTGGAAACATTACAACAATTAGGCGCAGCCCACGTGGTGGCAGAAGAATTTGAAACGTCTGTTGAAGTGTTTTCACGGGTACTTAATCAATATATGATACCACGGCAAGACATCGAAGATATTACAGCTTCCATTCGTCAGGAAAACTATAATATGCTGCGCTCTTCTTCACAGCAATCGGGAGATTTAGCTGCACTTATGACCCAACTTCCTCAAGTGGGCACCTTTGCCATTCGCATGGAAAAAGGAGCAAAGCTTTGTGATACAACTTTACTTAATTCAGGCTTGCGCCAAGACTATGGTGCTATTGTAGTTGCCATTAATCAACAGGGCACTTTTATCCCAACACCGGATGCGCACGTACAACTACAAGCCGGCGATGTGGCCTATCTTTTTGGACATCAAGAAAAATTACTCCAAGCCACAAAACTTTT
>CAYJDE010000183.1:0-5084 GCA_964368805.1 uncultured Desulfovibrionaceae bacterium | reverse complement strand
GTCAAAGCAGTAACGATGAGGGTCCGCTTTTGGGCTGGAACGGCTCGACAATCATTGGCATTTGGTAACGCCTACAGATGTCAATTTCGACGATGGCCTTATATTCAGGTTAAAGCACTTTGTAACACTTTAACTATGGCTCGTTGCGTATCTTTTTCATACACTACCAGCTTAGGGGCCCCGTCAAACGCAGCAGAATGGGCTCAACCCATTCTTCCCTGCCGTCCAGGGATATTCCCTTACAAGAAGGGCGAAAAGCAACATACGCAGACACAGCCTAAAGGTCAACACTTTTCTTCATTTTTTCAAAAAAAAACTTTTTTCCCTTTTTCTCCTTGCTTCCCCCTTGCCAAAGCTCAAGTCGGTACTATCTTATAGGAGTGGAAGACATGGAACAAGGCTAACAGGCCATGTCAGCCAACATGGTCACCTCCCCTTTCCTGTTTCTGTAGTTCGGGCAAGGCAGTTGGCCAACAGAGGTTTTCGTTTTTTATGCATCATTAAACCATCTTACTGTGTTATTGTATAACACGCTTGGAGTATTTTTTTTGCGACAACCTCTAACGTGTTTCCATGGTTTCTCTAAAATTAACCCAATGCCCATGGCATGTAGCATGTTAACCATCTTGCCATCGTAATAGGCGCTTTTTTTAGCGCAACTGTTTTAAACACCCTTTAACGGGCATTGGTTGGCTGAGGCATACAAACCCCCTTACTGATGGTTGCAGTAGTGGTACTCCTTCAAAATCATTACTGAAACGTGTTAAACAAGGTAACCTTTAAATTCTTTGGATAGGTACGTTAATGAACGACAATGTCCCCAACTTGTAGCCCCCCATTTGCTTATGAATGGGGGGCTCGCCTAAATAGTATGCACAACCCCTCTATCTCATCTCCCCCCACAGCTACTCAGCCTTCCCTAAAGCAAGCCTTGGCGCAACTTCACGCCTTTTTCCTTACGCATAATCAAAAAAGCGAAGCAAATTTTTTTCTTCAGCAAGAGAAAAAGAGCATACAAAAACACGAGCAAGGCGCATGGCACATGCAAAACGCAGCGCACATGCAAGGCAAGGCGCAAGAGCAAGCTACAATACTTCAGCAACAACAAGAGCAAAGCGCCACCATAGAAGCTCCTCAATTGGCAGCCCGCCTACTGTGCATGCACGTGCTTAAGCTTACTAAAGCGCAAACCATTACCGAAACGGCTCGGTTGCTTTCTCCCCAGCAGTGGGCGCACATTCAAGACATGGCTTTGCGTCACGCAAAAGGGGAGCCTCTGGCCTATATCTTTGGAAAAAAAGAGTTCTATGGAAGAGATTTTTTGGTAACAGCTGACACCCTTATTCCACGACCGGAAAGTGAAGATGTCCTTGATGCTGTTTTTACTTTTCTCAAGGAAAAAACACTATCCACCGCCCCACTTACCTTTGCTGATATAGGCACAGGCTCTGGTTGCTTAGCTTGCACCCTGGCTGCTCACATGCCAACAGCACGAGGTATTATGCTGGACATTAGCCCCAAAGCGCTGGCTGTAGCCGTACACAATGCCAAACAACACCAAGTCCTTGACAGAATACAGCCGCTACAAGGCACCTTATACCAGATGCCCATAGCCCAGCATTCTTTAGATGTGCTTCTTAGCAATCCCCCCTATGTCAGCCAAGAAGAATACCAAGGCTTAGCCACCAATGTGCGCCACTATGAACCCAAAACGGCCCTAGTACCTGTTTTGCCTGTAGGGTCTACTTCTACATTCGACCCTCAAGGCCTTTGTCATATACAAGCTCTGGCCCACCAAGCCCATGCTGTATTGAAAGTTGGCGGTATTTGTGTGGTGGAGCATGGCTATAAACAAGGAGAAGCAGTACGGCGCATTTTTGCCCAGCACGGCCCATGGCAAATACTACATACGGGACAAGATCTCGCCGGCTTAGATCGCTATTGCCTTTGTAAAAAATAATCTGCTACATACAGCCCCAAAAGCCCAAATTTTCCCTTGTACAAACTTTTTTTTGTATGCTATGAGACGAAAAAACATATCGCTATTTTACAAATATTTACAGACTTTAGTATATTTTTTACAAACTATGTGGGAATACTTCAACAGTTACACCCAGATAGATTCAGAGGTTTTTGCTAATAATTATGAAAGATTTTCCGCCAAAAACATCCAACGCTCCTGTTAGCGCCCATGAATACAATACCCTTGTGGCCGAATTGGAAGCTACTCGCAAAAAACTTTATTTTGCTGAAGCTCTGGTAGAGAATATCCCTTTGCCTCTGTTCTTTAAGGATGAGCAAGGACATATGCTTGGCGCCAATGAAGCTTATGAAGACTTTTTTCAGGTAAAAAAAGACGAGGTTCTTCATAAAAAACTTAATAAACTTGACTATTTTTCTGAAGAAGAACAAAGAAAATATCATGAAGATGCGCTGCATTCTATACAAAACTTAAGCTGTCAACATTGCGAAAGAGTATATAATGTTGCAGGCAAAGAAATCTCTACCCTTTTTTGGGGGAAAGGTTTTGCTGTCCCGCAAACGGAAGAACGTGGTCTCATTGGTACCATTGTTGACATTACAAAACAAAAAAAACTTGAGTATGCGTTAGCCGAAAAAGTTGAAGAGTTACACAATACGCATAGCGATATGCAATTGGCCAAAGAGCGTATGCAGCTCATGCTGGATACCATGCCTTTAGCGGCGCAAATTTGGTCTAACGACGGTCGATTACTCGACAGCAGCTTAGAAGCAGCACGCCTTTTTGAATTCGCAGCCATTGAGGACTTATTAAAAAACTTTACATCTTCTATCAATCCGGAATACCAGCCCAATGGTCGCAAAAGTTTGGAATACATTCAAGAAATTTTGCAACAAACCTTCGAGAAAGGCACTATGCGTGTGGAATGGCTGCATATTAGTAAAACCGGAGAACATATCCCCCTTGATATAACAACGGTACGTTCCTCCTTGCATGGTGAACAAGTGGCCTTAGTTTTTCTCAAAGATATGCGTGAACATTATGCCAATCTAGAAAAATTACGTGAAGCCGATGAATATACTAGACTCATGTTAGATTCTAGCCCCCTTGGTGCTCTCATTTGGGATAAAGACTTTAATTTGATGTATTGCAATAAGGCACTAGCCTTAAACTTTGGCTTACAAGAGGCTGAAGATTTTGTAAAACATTTCTTACAGCTTCTCCCCGAACATCAACCAAGTGGCGAAACGTCCTTACAGGTTATGCAAAATACTTTGCATCAAGCCCTAAGGGGAGAACCCAGCGAAATCTACTGGATGGGCAAGAGCATTACCGGCGAAGAAGTGCCCTGCCAAGTGCGAGCCACTCGCACCAAGTACCGTGGCGAATATATTGTATCAGCCTATGTGGAAGATTTACGAAAATCAGAAGCGCAAAAGAAAAAATTGCAATTGGCTGAACAGCGAACCGCCGCCATTTTAGAAGGAGTGCCCCTTGGTATCACTTTGCTTAGAAGTGACTTTACCGCTTTAGCATGCAATGACGTTGCCGTAGCCCTTACCGGCCATGCCAATCAAGCAGACTATTTGGCAGATTTTGTCCATGTACTTGCCCCCATGCAACCCGATGGGCGTGATGCAGCAACATTAATATATGACGTGCTTACGCAAACACAAAGAGATGGCAAAGGCCATTGCGAACTCATGGGCATGGATGTTAACAAAAATGAATTTCCTTTGGAAGTTACTACTGTTAGTGCGCATTTAGACCAAGAAGACTTGTACATTGTCTATGCCCGCGATTTACGTGAAACTAAGCGTATGCTCAAAGAAATTGAAGATTCACGTACTGCTGCAGAAAAAAGTGCTGAAGCCAAAAGCGAATTTTTAGCCAATATGAGCCACGAAATACGTACCCCCATGAACGGCATCTTGGGCCTCTTACATTTATTATCCGGCACAGAGCTTACTTCCCATCAACAAGACTACTTGCAAAAAGCCCTCTTTTCTACCAACGAATTGCTGCGCATTATCAACGACATTTTGGACTTTTCTAAAATCGAAGCAGGTAAGCTGGAAATGGAAAGCCTTACCTTCAATCTGCACGAAATTTGTTCGGAATTACAAAGCCTACTTGGGCATAGTATACACAAAAAAGGGCTACATTTCACATTGGAAGAGGGACTCTTTCCTACAACTAGCATCGTGGGGGACCCCTTGCGCCTTAAGCAAGTTTTACTAAATTTACTGGGTAATGCCATTAAATTTACCAGCCAAGGTAGCGTTAGCCTTATTATCGAAAGTACGCTTACCTCCCTTAACTCTACAAGCCAAAGGGAACTGCATTGCACCTTTACCGTTAAAGATACCGGCATTGGATTGAGCCAAGAACAAATAAGCGGTCTTTTTTCAGCATTTTCTCAGGCTGATTCTTCCGTTACCCGTAAGTACGGTGGCACGGGCCTTGGACTCGCCATTTCCAAGCGTTTTGTGGAAATGATGCAAGGGGAAATTTGGGTAGAAAGTACTCAAGGGGAAGGGTCAAGTTTTATCTTTACCGCTATCTTCCCCGTGGCCACAGCGCAAGAAGACCCCTTGCCTTTAAGTGCTACTCCGGCGCATGCAGAACTGCAGCAACACAGCGAACATCTGCTATTAGTAGAAGATAATCAAATCAACCAACTTATTGCTGAAGAATTACTCAAAAGTGTGGGCTACACTTTAGACATTGCCAATAATGGCCAAGAAGCTCTTACCATGCTGGAAAATACGCTAAAAGACGTACAGTCCGCTAAAAAATATGCTGCTGTACTTATGGATATTCAAATGCCCGTAATGGATGGCCTTACCGCCACAAAAATTATTCGCCAAAATGCACATTTTGCACATTTGCCTATCATTGCCATGTCAGCCCATGCCATGAGTGGGGACAAAGAAAAGAGTCTACAACATGGCATGAATGATCATATTACGAAGCCTATTTCACCGCAAATATTATATAGTACGCTGGATTATTGGCTTGCCGAAATGCAAAAAGAAAAGCCGTAAAAGCATGGGGGGCGCCGCCCCTCCACCCCGCCAAAGGGGATAATCCCCTTTGGAAA
>CAYJDE010000182.1:0-5125 GCA_964368805.1 uncultured Desulfovibrionaceae bacterium | reverse complement strand
TTACAAAAAAAAAAAAAAAAAAAAAAAACCAAAAACCCCCCCCCCTATCTATTACAACCAAAAAAACCAAACCACTGCGGGGGGGGGGGGGGGGGGCGGGGCCGCCCCCACTTTTTTCAAAAAGTTCCCTCCCCCGAAAAAGTCTTACTCCAAATCTACTTCTTCAAACATAGCATTGCGGCGTACGGGTCGAAAACCGGATGCAACAATCATATGCTCGAGGGCGGCAATGGTCATACCCTGGTCGGATTGTGCGCCGGCCATGTGTCCGATATGTTCTTCCACAATGGTACCGTCCAAGTCATTGGCACCGTACCAAAGGGCAGTTTGTGCCAATTTATGCCCCATCATGACCCAATAGGCCTTAATGTGCGGAATATTATCTAGCATGAGCCGTGCAATGGCCACGGTGCGTAATTGTTCCAGACCGGTATGGGGGCCTTTTTTATCTTCCGGAAGTAAAAGCTTACTGTTTTTTGTTTGAAAAGGAAGGGGAATAAAACAGGTAAAGCCGCCACTTTTATCTTGCTGTGCACGTAATTGACAAAGATGATCAATGCGATGTTCAGCACTTTCTCTATGCCCAAAAAGCATGGTGCAATTGGTACTGATGCCAAGGCTGTGAGCTTCGCCACAAATGCGTAGCCATGCGGCTGCGTCAGATTTGACGGGGCAAATTTCTTGACGCAAATCACTGGCAAAAATTTCGGCACCGCCGCCGGGCATCATGGTGAGCCCTGCTTTTTTTAAGCGTTGTAAAACTTCTAAGGTGCTGATGCCTTCTAATTTGGCAAAGTGATCAATTTCTACGGCAGTAAAGGCTTTAATCATAATTTCTGGTGAAAGGGCGCACACAGATTGTAGTACATCTTCAAACCACGCCAAAGGCAAAGTAGGGTGACAGCCGCCCACAATGTGCAATTCGTCTAGGCGTAAAGAGGCACTTAAAGAGGCTTTGGCGGTGCGCACCTTTTCTAAAATATCTTCTTTACTCAGTACAAAAGCGCCGTCTTGCTCCGGACTTTGGCGGCAAAAAGCGCAAAAAGTACATTCATTGACGCAGATATTAGTGTAGTTTATATGCCTGTTTACCACATAGTGTGTGGCGTCACCATGGCGCTGGGTGCGTACATGATGGGCAAGGGCCCCTATGGCGGTGATATCTGGGCATGTGGAAAGGGTCATCCCATCGGCAAAGGAAAGTCTTTCCCCTGCCATAACTTTGTTGTATATGGCCTCAAGGCCAAGCTGTGTATAATATTTGACGTTAAGCATGGTTTGGGAGTATGTTCCCTGTGGCCTTGGCTGTCAATATGTCATACGGCCTTTTTCTTTTTAGAAGGTGATTTTTTTATGCAAGATACTCTAACTTTAGGCATTTCCCCTTGCCCCAACGATACGTACATTTTTCACGCTCTGGTGCAAGGTTTTGTGGATGTGCCCTTTCATATTCATTGCATCATGGCCGATGTGGAAGAATTAAATGCTAGGGCCAAGGCGGGTGAATTGGATGCGACCAAAGTATCTGCTGGAGTTTTACCTAACATTTTAGATGAATATGCTATCTTGCGTAGTGGGGCGGCCCTTGGTTTTGGCTGTGGCCCTTTGCTTATCAGTAAAAAAGAGTTGAGCTTAGAAGAACAAAAAACAGCCAGCATTGCCATCCCCGGGCATATGACTACGGCCGCCATGTTGTTACATCTTCATGCAGGGTTTCAAGGGCCTCGGCATGAAATGATTTTTGATGCTGTTATGCCGGCAGTTTTGGAAGGTAGGGCAGATATGGGGCTTATTATTCATGAGGGACGTTTTACCTATGCCCAAAAAGGTTTGCATAAGGTATTAGATTTGGGCCAATGGTGGGAGACTTGCCATGGCTGTCCTTTGCCTTTGGGGGTTATTGTGGCTAAACGCTCGCTGCCCGTGGAAAGGGCACTGGCTTTGGAACAGGCCATTGCCCGAAGTATTACCTATGCACGGCATAACCCTGAGGCCAGTAAGCATTTCATTGCCAGCCATGCGCAAGAGCTTTCTGAAGAAGTAACCCAAGCCCACATTTCCACCTATGTAAACGATTTTAGTTATGACCTTGGCGAACAAGGGCGAGATGCATTACGCCAACTTTTGGCGGCGCATCCTACGTTTACACAACAGCACACAACTAATATTTTTCTTTCTTAATTTTTTACCCTTAGTAGAATGTAATTTTATGCGTCTTTCTTCTTTTTTTTCCTTGGTAGAGGCTAAACGCCTCATGCGTCTTGGCGGGCCTATTTTTATTGCACAAGTTTCCGGTATGGGTATGTCCTTGGTGGATACCATCATGACAGGGCAAGCGAGCTCTGTAGATATGGCCGCTGTGGCTGTGGCTTGTTCGGTATGGAACCCTATTTCGCTCTTTGGTCTTGGGGTTTTATTGGTCATATCTCCCTTGGTGGCACAATTGGTGGGAGAGAAGCGTGAGCTGGAAACACCGCATATTATGCGCCAAGGTATTTGGTGCGCCCTTATGTTGGCACTACCTTTAATGCTACTTTTTTATGTGATTTCATGGCAGATGGGCTTTTTTGAGCTGGAAACTCGCTTGCAAGAACTTTCCGGTGGTTATTTACGTGCCATTTTGTGGGGATTACCTGCTTTTTATGTTTTTGCTTGTGTGCGTGGCTTGGTAGAAGGCTTTTCTGTCACCAAACCTTCCATGGTCATTGCGTTTTTAGCATTACTCCTTAATATTCCTATAAATTATATCTTAATTTACGGAAAATTTGGCTTGCCTGCTTTGGGCGCAGTAGGTTGTGGCGTCGCCACGGCCATTTGTTTTATCTTTATGGGTGTGGCCATGGTGTTATACATTTGCTGTGCACAGCGGTTTAAACACTTAGGGACCCTTTTTAAACCGCTTTTTTTGGCGCAGCATGAGGATGCGCCTGCCCGTTTTGATGCAAAGGTCATTAATCGTATCTTTCGCATTGGGGTGCCCGGTGCCTTGGCCATGCTTTTTGAAATTAGCCTTTTCGCCGCTTCGGCCCTTGCCATTGCCCCCCTTGGTACTTTACATGTGGCTGGGCATCAGGTGGCCATTAGCGTTTCTAGCGTACTATTTATCATTCCCCTTTCTATTAGCATGACCGCCACCATTCGCATTGGGCATTATTTGGGGGCAGGGCAATATATTCATGCCCGTTTTACGGCGTGGACTTCCCTTTGTGTCGGTTTGCTTGTGGCTTGTACTAGTGCCCTTTTAGTATGGTATTTTCGTGAAGGCGTAGTCCATGCGTATAATGATGAAGCATCCGTTACCATTTTAGCAAAGCATTTACTGTTATATGCAGCATCATTCCAAATTGTCGACTCATTACAGATTATCGGCACTGGCGTTTTACGTGGGTATAATGACACACGTATTATTTCTATTATTTCCTTTTTTGCTTTTTGGGTGGTGGGCTTTCCACTAGGATATGTTTTATGTCATACTGATATAGTTGTACCGGCTTTGGGGGCAGCGGGCTTTTGGTGGGGCTTTATTATCGCTTTAAGCATCAACGCCTTATGTTTTCTTTTGCGTATAATAAAGTTGCATGGCTTAAGCCATGCTACAGTTCAAGCAAAGGTGCGCTCTTAGCAGGCTGTTGAAAAAGCAGCACAACTAATCAAAGCTGTGCAAATGTGCAGTAACAAATGGCTACACTTGCCTTTTTTGCTAAGGAGTTTTATCGTATGCACATGTTGTATTTTATAAAAAAATATTCTGTCTATGTTGTTTACGCTTTCATAGTTGTGACTTTTTGTGGTGCGGTCTTTACTGTTGAAGACGTTTTTGCCGCTTCAAAAGAAAAAAAATCCAGCAATTGGGATGCCTTAAAAGCCCATGATGATGCACAAGATGAGTTTTGGAAAAAATCTGTGTCAGGGCAAACCTTTTTGCAAGGAAAAGGGCTTAAAAAAGAAGTAAAAGATACCGGACGTGAAGCACGAGAAAAATTTAAAGCAGAAAATGATAAAAATAACGATGGCATTACCTTTGGTAAGGGCGTTTTGACTGATAAAGCGGGTGCGGTGGGTAAGCAGGTGAGTCCGCCTTCTTCCATAGAACGTTCGCTGGATGAAAATTTTGAGCACCAAACCCACGATGTCTACGGGGCCTATAAAGATGTTGTACGTCAAAAAGACCTTGAGGTAAAAATGGGCCCTGAAGTCATGGTGCCTGCCACCAGTACTGAGGCCTTGCAAAAGGGGGAAACCCCCAAGACTTCCGACGTGGGTGTGGGCATGAAATTGAAGTGGGATTTTTAATTTTTGCTGGGAAAAAAACGTAGCTAAGAAAGCCTTTCCCAAAAAATGAAAAGCATATGTGTAAGAAAGCTTTATTTTGGCGTTGTAAGTATATGAAATGGTACGATAAAAAAAATATAAAAAAAGACTTGCCAAAACGTCGCCTTTTCGGTAATTACTTCCTTCGCTGAAGCGCACTATGGCTAGGTAGCTCAGTTGGTCAGAGCACACGGTTCATACCCGTGGTGTCGGAAGTTCAAGTCTTCTCCTAGCTACCAAATTTCATTCTTACTAAGCCCCGCAAAGTCTATAAAGCTTTGTGGGGCTTAGCTTTTTTGTGGGTTTAGCCTCTCTCTTTCTCTATCATACTCTCCCGTCACCTCAGTTGATTGTAGGTATTTTTGCAGGTATAATGGCATTTATAAAAATCGATACCTACAAAAAAGGCAGTATTCCATAAATTTCGGCTCTTTTTGTTGTAGGTATCGGCATAGACATAAGGCCAAAATGCCTACAGCCAAGGAGAAAAATATGGCAAAATTAAAAGATACTGAACTTCGAGCCATAAAGCCC
Organism: uncultured Desulfovibrionaceae bacterium; assembly: GCA_964368805.1. Taxonomy (GTDB): domain Bacteria; phylum Desulfobacterota; class Desulfovibrionia; order Desulfovibrionales; family Desulfovibrionaceae; genus CAYJAD01. Next base: position 280 of record CAYJDE010000182.1, on the reverse strand, counting down.
ACAGGAAAGGTGCAAAAAATTTTCGATGGTGAAGGGCTTTATTTATGTGTTTCAAAAACAGGTGGCAAATCTTGGCGCATAGATTATCGTTTTCAGGGAAAATATAAAACGCTTACTTTGGGTGCTTATCCGGCTATCACTCTTGCCTTACAAGAAAGTGGCTTGCAGAAACAAAGGAGCAATTAGCTAAAGGCGTTGACTCTGCGAGTGAAAAACAACTACAAAAACAAAATCTCTGCATAATTATTCTTGAAAAAAGTCTTATTTTTTGTTGTAAACA
>CAYJDE010000181.1:0-5143 GCA_964368805.1 uncultured Desulfovibrionaceae bacterium | reverse complement strand
CATAAGGGGAAAAAATGGCCGCTTTTCTATGATTTTTTCGTGGCATTTTTTTCCCTTTTCCTCTGTCCCAATAATCTAAGTTGTTAGAATATCATTTCTTCATATTCTTGGCATGGCCTGTGCAATGTGTATTGCACAGCAAAATAAAGCATGGGCTTTATCTTTGACTGTGTAACCACATTCTAATCCTTTGGGGAGGATATTATGAGTCAACTCGATTACGAAATTAACAAAGAATTAGGCGAATGCTATTTGTTCATGGGTGATTTTGATAAGGCTGAAGAATATTACCGTAAGGCCGCAAGCTTTGCCGATTCTCAGGCTGCACCCTATCTTGGTTTAGCCACCATTGCTGTGCAACGTAATAATCTTGACGATGCTTTGGTGTTGTATACGAAAGCTCATTCCATTGAAGAAAGTGATAAAACCTTTACCGGTATTGGTCTTGTGCATATGGAGCAAGGCGCCCATGAGCTTGCGTATGATCACTTTAGTCGCGCGCTGGAGTTAAACCCAGAAAATATTATTGCCTTAAATTGTCTTGTGCGTGAAGGGTACTATTTACAGCGTCTTGCAGACGTAGTGCCTGCCCTTGAAGTCAGCATGAAAGTTTCTGCTGAAGCCAACGCCATTCAGGTAAGCCTTGCAGGTATTTTGATTTCTTTGGGACGTAATGACGAAGCCAAAGCGCATTTAGAAGCTGTGCTTGGTCTTGATCCCTCTAATGTTAATGCTCAGGAACTCATTGCTAGTATGGCCGCATAAGGTTACGGCATAAGTTCAGCCATATATTCCCTCCCCAATCGGTTTTCCGGCCTTGATTTGCAAGGTTGAGGCCGGAAAATCATAAATATGGGAGGTCCAAACCCGCAGCAGGATGCAAGGGGGATGGTCATGGATGACAAAAGGTAAACGCAGGCTTTGGCTTGCGTTTTCTTTTTTTTAAGAATTTTTCTTTTCTTTATGGCTCCTTTAGCGTATAAAAGGGGCATCTTACATAAAACTTCTGTGTCTGTTGTCTTTCTCTTGTTTTATAAAAGCCACGTTGTGCACGTAAAGGAGACTTCTGTGCAATTCATTGCGTAGGGTCTCACGGAGCGTTGACGACAGTCAAATAATGGCCCAAAGTGTTGAAGCGTCATTTCAACATAGAAAACGGTATTGTTGTATGAACGTACTTACCCCTAATGGTATACGCAAAAAAATGCGCCAAGGTTTGCCCTCCATAGGGACATGGTTGCAAATTCCCTCTCCTGATGTGGCAGAAATCCTTGCTCATGCCGGCTATGATTGGTTGGTCATCGATATGGAACATGGCAGCATAGATATGGGGCAACTGCCGGCCTTATTGCGTGCCATAGCATGTGTCGGTGGCGCAACAAAAAGGCTGGAAGGCCACACTCCTGCCCATGATTTTTCTCAAGACCCATGGGCACCATGCAATCAATGTTCTCCTCCTACACCAGCATCCTTGCCGGGACCATTGGCATTAGTACGGGTGCCCACAGCTACGCCCATATATATTCGGCGGGCTCTTGATGCTGGCGCACAAGGACTTATTTTACCCATGATAGAACGGCGCGCCCAATTGGATGAAGCCATAGCCGCAGCCAGTTACCCTAAGGTAAAGTCAGGTGTCGTACAAGGGGCGCGTGGCGTGGGCTATTGCCGTGCCAATGGCTATGGACAATATTTTGCACAATATAGCCAAAAAATTGCCCAAGATGTTTTGCTTGTGGCGCAAATAGAGCATAAAGATGCTGTGCAAAATATAGAAAGCCTTGTAAGTCACCCACGACTTGACGCACTTATGGTAGGGCCGTATGATTTGTCCGCCTCATTGGGGGTGACGGGGCAGCTTGACCATCCAGACGTGCGTGTTGCTTTGCAGCATATTATACACATGTGCAAGAAATATCAGCTCCCCGTGGGAATGCATGTGGTGGATGCCAACCTTTTGGCCTTGAAAGAGGTAGTGCATCAAGGGTATACTTTTGTAGCCTATGGACTTGATGCGCTTTTTCTTTGGAAACATGCCGCTTGCCCTGTGGATAAAACCTTTAAGAAGTGATTGGAAACTATGTCGTTTTTAGCAAAAAAATATTGCGATTTTATATTTAATAATGGTGCTTTCATCAAAAAATGTGCTTTTTTTTCTGTGCTAAGCCTATCCGTATTGTATGGCTCCGCAAGTGCAGGAAACGCAGCCACGGCTCCAACGCAAGGCAATGCCCCACAAAGTACTGTGGCAGGACAAGCGAACAAGCAAATAAGCCAGGCTGAAGCTGTGTTTCAGCAAGCAGTGCCTTTCATGCGTGCGGGAAAACATACGCAAGCCCGTGAATTTTTGCGTGAGGCTGCCAATCTTGGCCATGCGCAGGCACAAGCCAGCCTTGGGCGAGCTTATACCTTGGGCTATGGTGTACGTAAAGACTACAATCAGGCTTTTCGTTGGTATAATAAATCTGCCGCCCAAGGTAACCCCGAAGGGCAAAATGGTGTGGCTGTGTGCTATACCAATGGCTTGGGTGTAAAGAAAAATGTTAAAAAAGGCATCGCCTGGTTTGAAAAAGCCGTAGCCCAAAATTATGCAGAGGCAGAATACAACTTAGCACGTTTATATTTTGCAGGCATAGATGTGCCAAAAGATATGGATAAGGCCATATCTTTATTGCATAAATCTGCAGAGAAAAATTATGTAAGTGCTCAAAATCGTTTAGGGTTAATGTATTTGCAAGGAAACGGCGTTACCAGAGATGTACAGCAAGCTTTGCAATGGTTGCATAAGGCTGCAGCAACAAATTATGCACCGGCGCAATATAATATTGCCGTGTATTATTTACGTGATGAAGGTAAAGATGTAGCCAAGGGGCATGAATGGTTGCAAAAGGCCGCAGACCAAGGCTATGCCGATGCGCAAAATTCATTGGGAAGTATGTATGCTACAGGCAGAGGGGTGCCGAAGGATTACGCAAAAGCCTTGGCTTTGTTTCAGCGTGCGGCAGAAGAGGGCGATGCCAACGCCCAGCGTAACCTTGCCTTGTGTTATATAGATGGCCATGGTGTAGAAAAAGATAGCACCAAGGCGGCAGTTTGGATGCGCAGGGCTGCAGATCAGGGACTCATGACAGCGCAAAATGACTTGGCGCTCATGTATGTCCACGGAGAAGGTGTCGAAAAAGATTTAAAACAAGCACGAGAGTGGTTACTTTTGTCGGCAGAGCAAGGCTTTGCCCATGCGCAAAACGAATTGGGCTTTATGTACATAAGAGGGCTGGGGGTTAAGAAAGATGCCAAGAAAGCTTATGCATGGTTTCTTAAGGCAGCGCAGCAAGGTAATGCCCATGCACAAAGAAATCTTGCCCTTTTATTAGCCAATGGCGATGGTATTGCGCAAGATATGCAACAATCCATCATGTGGCTAGAAAAAGCTGCAAGTCAAGGCCATATAGAGGCGCAAACGCAATTAGGGATTTATTATATGCAGGGTGATGGCGTAAAACAAGATACTGAAAAAGGTTTAGTTTTATTACATAAATCGGCAGAGCAGGGCGATGCCAATGCACAGCGTCATATTGGTTTAGCTTATTTACATGGGCAAGGGGTAAAACCCGACAGCGGCATGGCTCTTTTTTGGTTACGTAAGGCGGTAGATCAAGGTAATGCCGAGGCATGTAATGATATTGCTTTGATGTATTTTCAAGGCAATGGCGTGGAAGAAAATGTGCAAGAAGCCATCACTTGGTATCGTAAGGCGGTAGATTTAGGCTCGGCTACGGCACAAAATGAATTGGGCGTGCTCTATCTTAAGGGCACGGGTCTTGAACAAGATATGCAGCAAGCCATTGCTTTATTTCAAAAGGCGGCAGAACAAGGGCATGCCGATGCCCAAAGAAATATTGGTTTACTATATTTGAAAGGTGAGGGGTTTGAAGAAAATCCCAAGCAAGCGGTTTTCTGGATACGAAAAGCTGCGGAGCAAGGATTGGTTTCTGCACAATACAATTTGGCAATTTTATATTACCAAGGGGTTGGGGTAAGGAAAGATGTTAAAGAAGCCGAAAGATTGTTACGTAAAGCTGCAGAGCAAGGGGATGCGGCGGCACAAAACGATTTGGGCATTTTGTACTCCAAAGGCGATGGCGTAAAGCAAGATGCAGAATTAGCCAAAACATGGTTTTTAAAAGCGGCCGAACAAGGCCGTGCTCCGGCCCAATATTCCCTTGGTTTGTTGTACTTGGGGGATGCCGGTGCTCAAATTGACGTACAGCAAGGGATTTTTTGGCTACAAAAATCAGCGGAGCAAAATTATGCGGGAGCGCAATATGAGCTTGGCATGCTGTACAATCGTGGAGATGGCGTAGAAAAAGATACTGTTAAAGGTATGGAATACATACGTAAGGCGGCGGAACAAGGCCTCAGTGATGCGCAAGAAATATTAGGCGAGGCGTATATAGTAGGACATAGTCTGGAAAAAGATGTTCAGACAGGTCTTTCTTGGTTGTATAAGGCTGCCGAGCAAGGCGATGCTACGTCGCAAAATATGCTTGGTACTTTGTATTCTGAAGGTAAAGAAGTGGAGCAAGACTTCTTACAAGCAAAATTACTTTTTTCCTCTGCGGCCGAGCAAGGCAACGCCGATGCGCAATTTAACTTGTCCCTCATGTATGAACATGGTCAAGGCGGCGAAAAAGATATGCAAAAGGCACTTTTTTGGCTTGTCAAATCCGCAGAGCAAGGGCATGCGTTAGCACAAAATAATCTTGGGGCTTCGTACTACTATGGCGAAGGGGTTGAAAAAGATCCTGCTAAAGCCATGCAATGGTATCAAAAATCTGCCGAGCAAGGCTATGCTTTGGCTCAAGTGAATTTGGCTGTAGCTTATTACAATGGTGAAGGCGTAGCGAGAAATGTGCAAAAAGCTTTGGAATTGTACAGTAAAGCCGCAGAACAGGGTAATAGTGATGCCCAATACAATTTGGGTTTGGCTTATTTGTACGGTGAGGGCGTTACTAAAAATATGCAACAAGCTATTGTCTTGCTTAATAAAGCTGCGGACCAAGGGCATGAAGGAGCCCGTGCTGAACTGGCTAAATTAAGCAACCAGCCTTAACAGACCGTTGATGTATTATAAGACCCTACG
>CAYJDE010000180.1:0-5191 GCA_964368805.1 uncultured Desulfovibrionaceae bacterium | reverse complement strand
CTTGAGCTTTGGGGTGCATTTTTTTGAGTTCTGCCACACGCTTTTCAGCCATGGCAAGAATCTCTTTTCTATCACCAAAGACCATGCTTCCGGTGGGGCAAGACAGAACACAAGCGGGCTGACGGCCCCCTTTAATTCTATCAAGACACATGGTGCACTTGGTCACTTTTTTGGTTTTGGGGTCCTGACGCGGAATGTCGTAAGGACATACGGATTTTGCTGTATCAAAATCCATTTTTTCTGAAGAGGCAGGGTCATATTCTACAGCACCGGTTGCTTCGTCAATAATTATTTCATCTCCGGATGCGGCGGCCTGACATGGAGGCTCCGTGCAATGACGACACATGTCGGAGAAGAAGTACCAGTAGGGCTTTCCTTCGGCTTTGCCTTCAGAAAAACGCACTACTTTATAGGTTTCAGCCGAAAAATCCGGCGGATTTTGATAGGTACCTGTTTGTTTTGTCTTCACAGCAGGAAGTTGATTCCACTGCTTGCAAGCTACCTGACAACCACGGCAAGCCGTGCAGAGAGACGTATCGACTAATATGGATTTACCTTCAGACATACGTCACCTCCTATGCCTTGACTATATTGACCATGAAGGCCTTGTATTCTGGTGTACCGGCATTGCCATCGCCCACGAAGGGGGTAAGCAAGTTGGCGGTATCGCCACAATCTTTGGGGAAGAGCCAACCATAGTTAAAGGTCATGCCCACTTGGTGGGTCATTTTGCCATTAACTTTTAGTGGTTGCATGCGTGTGGTCACCATGGCCACAGCTTCTACTTCACCACGGCAAGAAGCCACTTTTACTTTATCGCCATTGGCAATGCCACGTTCTTTGGCCAATTCGTGGCTCATTTCCACATAGGCTTGGGGCATGGCTTCTACAAGCCAGCTTTGCCAACGGGTCAATGCGCCGGAACACCAGTGCTCGGTGGCGGAGTAGGTGGTCATAACCAGCGGATACGCTGGGTCTGCTGAGGCAACTTTGTCCATGGGGCCTTTAAATACAGTAATAATAGGGCTATTATACTGCTTGGACATAAGGTTTTTGTCCAGCGGGCTTTCCAAGGGTTCGTAGTGCTCGGGGAAGGGGCCATCACCAAGGCCGGGGCCAAAGAGTGAACCCACACCGTCGGGCTTCATGATGAAGGGAAGTTTACCGCCCTTATCACCCATGGGTGGCCATGGACCGTCTGGTACGTCGCCTTCCCATTTACCGTTTTTCCATGCAAGGAGGGGACGGGCTGGGTTGAAAGGATTACCTTTTTTATCCACAGAAGCGCGGTTGTACACCACACGACGGTTTACAGGCCAAGCATAAGACCAGTTAGGATATAGGCCAAGTTTGGTGGGGTCTTCTTTGCCACGGCGGTCCATGAGGTTGGTACCGTCGGCGGCAAAGCTACCACAGCACAGCCAGTTACCGCCAGAGGTGGAACCGTCTGCTAAAAGGAGACCAAAGCCGGGTACGGGTTGCCCTTTTTTGTAGGATTTACCGCCTACGGTGGTGTCTTTTTCAAACTCACCGTTGATACGACGAGCCACCTTTACCATGTCAAACTCTCCCTTACCGTCGCTATAGTCATAACGAAGGTTGAGGATGGCTTCAGGTAAAGCACCACCTTCTTTCTTATATAATTCTTTGAGCTTGTCCATGATGCGCAAAGCAATGGCTCCGGTGGTCAGACAGTCGCCGGGGGCGTCGGTGGCTTTATGTAGCCATTGCATCCAGCGACCAGAGTTAGCCTGACTGCCTTGCTTTTCGGTGTTGGCCGAAGCAGGCAAGAGGAAACATTCAGTCTTGATGTTTTTAGGATCCATACCAGGGCCCTTCCAGAAGGAAGAGGACTCGTTATCAAAGATGTTTACATGTACCATCCAATCAAGTTTTGTCATGGCTTGGCGCACTTTATTGGCATTGGGCAAGGAACCGCAAGGGTTTTGGCCAATACAGTAATAGCCTTTGATGCTGCCATTGTACATGGCGTCAATCATATGTAGAACGTCACGGTTGGCACCATCATCCACCTTGGGCAGCCATTGATAGCCAAACTCATTGTCCTTGGTGGCGGCATCGCCAAACCATGTTTTGAGAAGACTTACAGCATACTTAGGCGTATTGCCCCACCAGTTAGCCGACATGGGGTCGTGGGTTACAGGGGTGGCAGCCTTCATATAGGCATCAAGGGTGGTGCGCCCTGCACGGGGCACAGGTAAGTACCCTGGCAAGTAGTGGTAAAGAATGGCGTGGTCGGTGGAACCTTGCACGTTGGGTTCACCACGCAGGGCGTTAACACCACCACCACAAATACCAATGTTACCAAGCAATAATTGCATGATAGCAAGAGCACGAATTCTTTGCACACCAATGGTGCTTTGGGTTTGCCCAAGAGCATACATAACTGTACCGGCACGGTCTTTTACACCGGTGGAGGCTACGGTAGAGTATACTTTAAGCAAATCTTCTTTGGGGGTACCGGTGATACTGCTGACGGTGTCAATATCGTAGCGATCAAAGTGTTTTTTAAGCAAATTGAGCACACAGCGAGGATTTTTTAACGTCATATCACGCTTGGGCATACCCTTGGAATCTTTTTCAAAAACCCAAGTGGATTTATCGTACTTGCGTGTTTTTGGATCATATCCGGAGAATAAACCGTCTTTAAAATCAAAACCTTCAGCGACGATGAAAGCAGCGTTGGTATATTCGGTTACATACTCGGCAAAATATTTTTTATTATCGAGAATGTACTTGATATTCCCACCAATGAAGGCAGCATCAGTACCGGGGCGCAAGCAGGCATATATGTCTGATTGTGCTGAAGTACGGGTAAAGCGTGGGTCTACGTGAATAACTTTAGCACCACGGGCTTTAGCTTTCATAACCCATTTGAAAGAAATGGGATGGTTTTCGGCAGCATTACTGCCTTGAATTAATATTACATCACTGTGTTGAATGTCAATCCAGTGATTAGTCATGCAACCGCGTCCGAACGACTCTGCCAGAGCCGGTACAGTGGGGCCGTGTCAGACCCGTGCTTGGTGGTCGATATATGTCAACCCCAAGCCTCTCGCAAATTGCGCTGTTGCCCAGCATTCTTCACTTAACACGTTGGAACTGCCCATGAGCGAGATGGTTTCACAGCGGTTCACAACTTGTCCTTTGGCATTTTTCGTTTCAAAGCTCTTATCACGCTCGGCCTTAATAAGCTGAGCGATGCGATCGATGGCGAAATCCCAATCTTTTTCTACCCATTTGTCACTACCGGGGGCACGATATTGCACCTTGGTTAAGCGGTGTTCGTTAACAGCAGTTGTTTGGATGATGCCGGCCCCCTTAGAACACAAGGCGCCTTCATTGATAGGATGCTCTGGGTCACCCTCTATATTGATAATTTTACCGCTTTTGGCGTCGGTGCTGCAGATAAGACCGCAACCAACAGAACAGTAGCAGCAAATGGAAGTGGATTGCTTGGCAGATTTGACAGCGTCCATACGCTTCATATCCATAGCAAAGGTTTGGGCTTGTAAAATGTCTACGCCTAGTCCTGTCAGGGCAAAGCCTGCTCCAAGACAGCAAGACATTTTCAAGAAGGTACGTCTATTCATACTACCTCCGAGTTTTGTAAAGCATGGCCCTATGCCACGCCTTATAATGTAGACGGGAGGTAGTTTACAATAAAATTAGTTGCTATAGCAATGATTTTGTGAATCAAAAAATACATACAAGTACTCATTGTTCAAATGTTTGTAATTTTATATTTTATTTAAAATATTTATTTCACAAAATGAGAACGTGTTCACATAAAATGATTTTTCAAAAAACAATTAAGGTAGTTTTTTTTAGAACAAAATGTGACGCCAAAGAACTGTTTGAAAAATATGTTACACAGCATAACTCCATTATGCAGTTTTGCGATATTTCTCGAGCTCATGAATATAGTAAAATTATTGTTTCTGTAAATATGAGACCTTTTCAATAGCTTGATAGGGGAGGGAGAGGTGTAATTTAAAAGCTCTTGTGATTTTTTGTATTATTTTTTAGAATGACAATTATTGGCTTTTGTATTTTAAGTTATGTGAAAAAAATTTGTTTTAATGAGGTGCGAGGTGATAAAATGCGACAAATAGGTAAAGGCTTACAATATGTGTTTTTATGCGTATGTGTATTGGTGTGTGCTTTTATACTGCCTGCCCATGCAGAACCAGCAGCAGATGTTTTTGAATTGCCATTGCAGGGGGCCACAGGGTATGCATCTATTCCTCTCTCATTACAAACAGCGCCTACCCATAAGAGTAAAAGAGTACGTACCCTTACTCCTGGGCAAGCTTTTACTATTTTACAGCAAGAAGGGAAGTGGTTTAAAGTGCGCTATGCGTCGCACGAAGGCTATGTGCCCCATGTGTACTGTATGGTAAATCTGCCAGATATTATACCTTCTATTATCTATAATAATAGCAATGTTTCCGGCTCTATACTGCGTTCGTCGGGAAAAGATTTACCCCAGATTACGGGGAAATCTTTATACAATGCCAAAGGCTTTAATGCACGCTTTGGACAAGAAATGTATGTGATGCCAGCACTTTATACTATGGCTAAAAAAATACAAATGGCGCAAAATGCTGCTTTGGCACAGGGAAATACCTTGGTATTATACGAAGCTTTTCGTTCTCATGATATACAAAGAAAAATTGTACGGGGTTTAGCGCAGCTTATGGAAAAAGATGCTGCGGTGCGCCGTGGTGTGAGTACGCCACCATGGGGAAAAAGCTGGTTTGTTTCCCAAGGTACGTCCAATCATCAACGTGGCTATGCCATTGATGTGCATTTAGCGAAAATTGATAGGGAAGAAACAAAAACTGTAGGAAAATACGCCATTAAGCACATAACGGCCTATACAGAATATGTTATGCCATCGCCTATGCACGAATTGAGCAATGCCTCGGTGGTTTTTGCTGTACCCGTGACTTCACGTTCCACAACAGCGTGGAAAAAGGTTAAGCCAGCTAAAAACATAACGGAAGGTGCCTTGCTTTTACAAAAATATTGCACCGACGCAGGTTTAACACCGCTGGCTTCGGAATGGTGGCATTTTAACGATTTAGGCTCAGGACAAGCCGTGGGCAAAAGAAAGAGTGATGGAAAGTTTAGTCTAGAGCCTGTTGTTAGTGTTGTTCCGCAGTAG
>CAYJDE010000179.1:0-5231 GCA_964368805.1 uncultured Desulfovibrionaceae bacterium | reverse complement strand
TTTTTGTGGGGCGAATGATGGGACTTGAACCCACGGCCACCTGGGCCACAACCAGGTGCTCTACCTGCTGAGCTACATCCGCCGTCCGTAGAAGATAGGGTTTATACTGTACTTTTGTATTTGGCAAGTCTTTTTTTCTCTTTCTGGCGAAAATTATTTTTTTGTTAGAAAAAAATTTATAAACTACAGTATATTACCAGAGTTTATGCGAAAAAAATATAAAATGAAAATTTTCAGGAATTGGTACTACTTAGCTATGGATTTTTCTAGAAAAGTTCTATACAAGGGTATGACAAACAACAGTATTGGAGATTTTATGGATAGTCTTGCTATTGAAGGTGGCGTTGCTTTACAAGGGGAAATAGTTGTTAGTGGCTCTAAAAATGCGGCTCTTCCCATTCTTTTTGCGTCTATTTTGGCTGAAAGCCCCACAACATTTTTCAACGTACCTAATTTGCGCGATATACATACTACAATAAAACTCTTAAATATTTTAGGCTGTAAAGCAGATTTTGAAGGTGGAAAGGCGCAAATAGCCCCTGAGGTTTTACATCCTGAAGCTCCGTATGACCTTGTAAAAACCATGCGGGCTTCCGTGCTATGTTTAGGTCCTTTACTTGCACGTATTGGCAAGGCCAAGGTGGCACTTCCCGGTGGGTGTGCCATTGGAGATCGCCCTGTGGATCAACACCTAAAAGGCTTTGAAAAAATGGGCGCACGCTTTGAGCTTGAAGATGGGTATATAGTAGGGCATTGCGAAAAACTACGTGGTGCGCACATTAGTTTTGACATGCCCACAGTAGGTGGCACAGAAAACGTACTTATGGCGGCCGTTTTAGCAGAAGGGGAAACTATTTTAGAAAATGTAGCCCGTGAACCTGAAATTGTTGACTTGGCTAACTATCTTATAGCTTGTGGTGCAAAAATTGAAGGGGCCGGTACAAGTTGCATACGGGTGACCGGTGTTACTGCATTACAAGGTGTTACTTATACCATTATGCCAGACCGTATTGAAGCAGGTACTTTTTTAGTGGCTGCGGCCATAACAGGTGGAGATCTTTTTGTAAAACATTGTCCGCATGCCGCTTTAGAAAAAGTGCTAGATAAAATGCAAGACATGGGCATGCGTTTTGAACACAGTGAGCAAGGTACACGGGCTTATTGCCCTGAAGGGGTAAAAAGCCTTAATGGAATAGACATTCGTACCCAGCCTTACCCCGGTTTCCCCACTGACATGCAAGCACAGCTTATGGCCCTTATGGCCCTTGCTCAGGGCAATTCCATTGTGGAAGAAAGCATTTTTGAAAACCGCTTTATGCATGTGCCTGAATTGGCACGCATGGGGGCTGATATTTCCATTTCTGGCCGTACTGCCACCGTACGAGGGGTAAAAGCCTTGAAAGGCGCGCCGGTGATGGCGTCAGACTTACGAGCGAGTGCCGCTTTTGTTTTGGCAGGTCTTGCAGCGCAGGGTAAAACACGTATTCAACGTATTTACCATTTAGATAGAGGTTATGAACACATTGAAGCCAAATTAAGTGCCGTAGGTGCTCGTATTTGGCGTGTGAAAGATGTATAGCGAGATATGTTGCGATTTTTGCGCTCAATAAGCGCAAAGGTCTAAAAATAGCCTTACAACTATTTTTAGAGTGGGTTATACCCTTTTTTAGGGGAAAGAGTTTTGAGGAGTTGTTATGAGGTTTTCAACGCGAACGCGTTATGGTTTACGTTTTTTAGTGCATCTGGCATCAAATCCCACAGGTAAATTGATACAATTAAAAGAACTAGCACGGGAAGAAAATATTTCTGCAGGGTATTTAGAACAAATCGTTCGCTCTTTGAAACCTTTAGGTATTATGGATTCTGTGCGTGGTGCTGCCGGCGGCTATATGCTCTCAAAAAATCCTAAAGAAATTAATTTAGAAGATATCTTTACGCACCTTGAAGGAGATATATCTCCTGTAGCTTGTGTTAATGCCGACTTGCAGGCATGCCCACGTTCTGATGTGTGTAGCACACGGAGTTTTTGGCAAGATATGGACGCACATTTGCGGAAATTTTTACAATCCATGACCTTATATGATTATATGACTAATTATGGTATTGGCGAAAAATGCAAGAAATAAATCTGTTTTTTAAGAGTGTTATGCTTTAATATGGCAATGGTGTTTATAGCCCTTGCCTTTTTTGTAAGCTGTACTATATATTGTGAGACCTAGTTTACTGTGCAGATAATTTTAAATAATGTATAATAGGGCTTAGCCGCCTGTTGTAAAAGTCGAGTTCAGGAGTGAAAGACCATGTGGGAATATACAGATAAGGTACAAGAGCATTTTATTAATCCCCAAAATGTTGGGGCTTTAGAAGATGCCAATGGCATTGGTGAAGTGGGCAGTCTTGCTTGCGGTGATGCTTTAAAACTGTACCTTAAGATTGATGATAATCAACGTATTGTGGATGCTCGTTTTCAAACCTTTGGTTGCGCTTCTGCCATTGCCTCAAGTTCTGTACTTACAGAAATGATTAAAGGGCTTACAATCGATGAAGCATTGGCCATCACCAATAAAGATATTGCAGAAAAGCTTGGGGGCTTACCTAAGGAAAAAATGCATTGCTCTGTCATGGGGCAAGAAGCCCTTGAGGCAGCCATTCGTCATTATAGAGGGGAACCCTCTGTGCCCCACGCCCATGAAGAAGGCAAGCTTGTGTGCAAATGCTTTGGTATCACCGATGCACAAATTCAACGGGCCATTCGTGAAAATGGCTTGAAAACCGCCGAAGAAGTGACGCACTACACCAAGGCCGGTGGAGCTTGCGGTGATTGTCTTGAAGAAATTGAAAGAATTTTAGCCGTAGAACTTGGTAAGCCAAAACTACAAGAAATTACGCCTGTTTCTGCACCTCGTATGACTAATGTACAAAGAATGCAGGCTATTATGAAAACCATAGATGAAGAAATTCGCCCACAATTAATTCAAGATGGTGGTGATATTGAACTTGTGGATGTGGATGGTTATAATGTGTACGTTACTTTACGTGGTCGGTGTGCACAGTGTCGCTCTAGTGAGGTAACCATTAAAAATTTAGTAGAAAAAACCTTGCAAGAACAGGTGGATGCACAAATAACTGTGCAAGAGGCGTAACATGAAGACAATCTATCTTGATAATAATGCTACTACGCAAGTGGCTCCTGAGGTTTTGGAGGCCATGCTGCCGTATTTTAGTGAACTTTATGGCAATCCCTCTAGTATGCATAGTTTTGGCGGGCAGGTGGGCTCAGCAGTTCAAGAGGCACGTGCTCATGTGGCGGATTTGATTGGTGCACAGCCTGAAGAAATTTTATTTACTTCCTGCGGTTCAGAAAGTGATAATACAGCCATTATGGCGGCCTTGCAAAGTCAACCCAAGAAAAAGCATATCGTCACCACAAGAGTAGAGCATCCTGCTGTGCTAAATTTGGCACAACACTTAGAGCATACAGGCTATGAAGTGACGTATATTCCCGTAGATTTTAAAGGCCGTTTAGATATGGACGCCTACGCTGAATCTTTGCGTAAAGATACGGCTATTGTTTCCATTATGTATGCCAATAATGAAGTGGGCAATGTATACCCCATTCAGAAAATGGCAGAAATGGCCAAAGAAAAAGATATTGTGTTTCATACCGATGCTGTGCAAGCCGTAGGTAAGGTAGATATGAACATGGCCACCTTACCTGTGGACTATTTGGCCTTGTCCGGTCACAAATTGCACGCTCCCAAAGGTATTGGGGTGCTCTATATTCGCAAAGGCACACGTTTTCGCCCCTTTTTACGTGGTGGACACCAAGAACGTGGACGCCGTGCCGGTACAGAAAACGTACCTTATTTCATAGGACTTGGGAAAGCTGCACAGCTTGCCAAAGCGCATATGGTAGAAGAAAATAAAGAGCTTGTGCGTTTACGTGATATGCTGGAACACGGGCTTACAGCCGCTATTCCTCACAGTGTGGTCAATGGCGATACGGAAAGCCGCTTGCCTAATACCTCCAGTATTGCTTTTAAGAATATTGAAGGCGAAGCTATTTTATTGATGTTAAATATGTTTGGTATTTGCGCTAGTTCCGGCTCTGCTTGTACTTCAGGTAGTTTAGAACCTTCGCATGTGCTGCGGGCCATGGGTATTCCTTTTACCTACGCTCACGGCTCCATACGCTTTTCTTTATCACGGTATACCACCGAAGAAGATGTGAAGTTTGTTATAGAAAAAATGCCTCCCGTGGTGGAAAAATTACGGGCCATGTCTCCCTTTAGAGATTAGAACGATTTTTTAACTTTTCCTTTTTTGAGGGGGGAGAAGGGAACTTTTGCTTGCGCCAAAAAGTTCCCTTCTCCCCCCTCAAACTCCCCCACATCCCTCAAAACGCGCTTATTAATTAAGTCTCCTGTAAATTCATTGTGCTGAGTCTTCATTTATGAAAAGCGAAAATTTCATATAACAATACAATGACATCTCTAAAAAATAATTGTGCAGGGTTCCTTAGTCTGTTATAATGTATCCTTCAAAGATGCATTGAAAATAAGTGTATAATACTATATTAATCATGAGAAAACGCTGATTAAATAAATTATTTTCTAATATATTTTTTCAAAACATATTGGATGCACTGCAATTTCTCTTTTTAAAGGCAAGGTGCGAACTCAATAGTTTTTTTGAAGGGGAGAGTTTGAGAGGGGAAACTTTTTTCCGCCCGCTAAAAAAAGTTTCCCCTCGCAAAAAAGAGTAGTAATCAGCGTTTCTATTTCTCAAAAGACATTGACGAACATTGTTATATAAAAGGGAGTAAACACATGAACACAGAACAAGCTTGTACACAGATTGACGCATGGTTAGGTGCTTGGGAAATAGATCCGCTTAATGCTAAAGTCGCTTTCGTGGATTTTTATACATGGCTTAAAGGGCAAGATGTGCTTTTGGAATTTAAAGAGCGTCCAGGCATTAGTTATTCTCTGCGGGCTAGGCATGCTTTGCAAAAGGATAGGCCGCTTTTTGTGCTTATAGATGTGGTGGATGATGACGCTGAAGAACGCTGGCTTTCTGTGTGTTTCTATGCTGATATGGTGCAAGATCCACAAGAAATGGGAGATTTTGTCCCTCAGGGGCTAATGGGGCAAGATGCACTTTGTTTGAACTTGGAAGAAGATGATGCTACAATGCTAGCTTACATTCGAGAACGTCTTGAGGAAGCCGCC
>CAYJDE010000178.1:3874-5262 GCA_964368805.1 uncultured Desulfovibrionaceae bacterium | reverse complement strand
AAAGGGAGGGGGTTTGGGGGAGGGAAAAACCTTTTTTCAAAAAGGTTTTTCCCTCCCCCATAAAACGCATATTTTATCCTTACTTTTCTTGTTCACTTACGGCGCCAGCAATGCCTTGCTGTGATTCAGCTGCGCCGGCAATGCTTTGTTGTTGTTTTTTACTAGCCATGGCCATGAGGCTTTCTTTAAGCTGTACTTCCATGCCGGCCAATTCTTTTTCCACGGCAGCGCGTTTTTGACGGCCTTCTTGGGCAATATTCAAGGTTTCGTCAATGGTGGAAATCAGCTTACTGTGCACTTCACGTAAGGTTTCCACATCTACGATGGAGCGTTCCACTTCTTGCGCAGTAGTGATAGCCGTTTGCTCTAACATGGCAGCATTTTTGCGCAACATGTCATTGGTGGTGTCGGCCACTTGTTTTTGCAAGGCAGCGGCATTGCGTTGACCATGCAGGGAAAGCCCCAGCACCATTTGATTTTTCCAAATAGGGATGGTGGTGAGCACGGAAGTTTGAATTTTTTGCGCTAGGGCTCTATTATTAGATTGAATGAGGCGGATTTGTGGTGCCATTTGTACCGTAATGGTGCGGGAAATTTCTAAATCGTGTAAGCGGCGTTCAAAGCGATTAATTTGCTCTGAGAAATCTCGTACTTTTTGGGCTTCAAGGGTATTGGCGGAATCTGCTGCCGCCGCTTGCAATTTGGGCAATTCCACAGTTTTGGCTTCTTCTAGCCGTACACGTCCGGCATTGATGTGTAGAGTCAAATCTTTATTGAATGTTTCATTGTGTTTATAGAGTTGCTCCAGCACTTCAATATCGTGTAGCAATCCCACCATGGAATTTTCTAATTTTTCGCTGATGGCGGCCACTTGTTCCGACAATGTTTGGAATTTGGCTACGGTTTTTTCTACGGTGCTAAATAAAGAGCCTACCACCGGAAGTTTTTCAAGAAAGCTAGGCTCCTTACCCATTTCTGACACATCCAAATCTTTTACATTGACTACAAGGTTGGTCAATGTTTCCCCAATTTCTCCGGAATCTTTGGATTTTACACGAGAAAGTAAATCGTCAGAAAAACGTGAAATATCCTGCATGGTTTTGGTGCCATAGGTAACATCTAAAGAAGGGTCATCCAATTTAATGGTATTGGCAAGCGCTGTAACTTCCTTATCGGCTGCTACGGCTAAGGCGCTTTCATTCACTTCTGGTACTATAACGGTTTCTGTATTATTTGCGGGGGCTTCTTGGGTAGCCACAACAGTCCCTTTAGTTTCTTCCATGGTAATCCTCTTTTTTATATTGTCTTTTTTTAATCGTCGTCATCATCATCGTCGTCATCATCGCGCCCGCGAAAACCACGTCTATCGTCATCGTCATCATCATCGT
>CAYJDE010000178.1:0-3774 GCA_964368805.1 uncultured Desulfovibrionaceae bacterium | reverse complement strand
TCGTCATCATCATCGTAATCACGTCTACGGCCATTGCGTCTGTCGTCATCGTCATCATTGCCCAAAAGGGGTTCCAAAGGGTTTAAGCGATTGATTTGACGCTGGCCTTCATCCAGTAAACGTTGACCTTCATCGAGTAGCTCCAGCACAGCAGCATGCGCTGATTGTACTGACAAGGTATACAAAAAAGTACAACAAAACAGCATGCAAAAAATAAAGGCTATACCTATACTTTTATATTTTTGAAGCATAATTTCCTCTTCTTTAATTATTAATCTCCATCACCGCCGCCGTCGCTATCGCCGCCGCCACTATCACTATCTGAATCACCGTCATCATCGTCGTCGTCATCGTCATCGTCATTATCATGACTTTTTCTTTTTTTCTTACCACCACTACTGGTGTTGGCCCACTTAGATAACTTCATTATAAGAAAACAGACAATAGCACCTATGGCACCTACAATAAGAAGCGTAAGAGATAACGTTATATCAGCATTTTGTACAAAGCCCACAAGGCCAAAAGAAAACAAAACTATAAAGATAATTAACCCTATTAGAGAACAACCTGCCTTCATGGTAACCTTCCTTTATTACGGTTTTTTACTTGCACACATATTCCCGGATAACTCTATCAATTTCAGCTTGCACATCTTCATAGTTTTTGGTGTTCATACCATGGACAAGTATTAACACGGCTTTAGCATTTGTAATACGCATACTCCCTGAAGGGTTGGGGTCCACGCTTTCATCATCAAAAATTACTGCTGTGGCTGTACCCAAACTATGCATACTTAATTGATAAAGCAAATCACCCCACAGAAATTCCATGCAAGGCAAACTAAAGCGTTCGATAGTGTCATTGCCACGAGAAGAAATTTCTTCCAACATTTGGGCAGATCCAGGAGCGATGGTACATGTAATGAGCATTTCCGGCATGGAACGATTGGGGCGCAAAATGACATTAGCCCCCAAGGCAGCAAGACGTGGTCTATTGTCATCGTACACAAGCTCTGCGGTGATTCCGCAATTATACGCTGTTTCTTGCGCTATGCGATAGACCATGTCAAAAACATCAGAATCAGAGCTAGGGTCATCTTCATTGGCTAACACATAAACACGAGCCGCATTATTGATGCGTATATTTTCAAAAAAGCCCGCTTCATTAAGATTGGCATTAACAAAAGATACACCGAAAAGTTCACTACCATATTCGGCAAAAAAAGCATTGACATCGCCATTAATAGCAGGATTGCTATTCACTAGCAAAATATCATTATTACGGTATTTTGAAGAAAGCTTTTTTTCTTTAATAAAACGTCTAAACCATAAAAACTTATTTCGCCGAATACTGTCCGCATCACAATAAACGATGATATGATCGTGCAACATGGGAAACCACCTTCCAATTTGTTTTAACTCACTATAGGTTTTAAACAAAAGCCCTGCTGTACCTGCCGTGTAAAAGAAGCGAAAGGGCAAATAAATAATCATAAGGAAAATGACATACCATTGGGTAAGGGTATGAATGGGGTAATGGTCGCCATACCCTACCGTGGTGGCAGAAATCACCGTAAAATACATGGATTTTGAATAAGAAATAGCCACATCTTGTGGACTTAAAGCGTTGTGTAAGAGTACATATCCGTAAGAAATAATACAAAATTCAATAATAAAAAGGAAGATGTTAAAAATAGGTCTATGGAACATTTTTCGTGAAAATGCATAATAGATGAAGCCAAATTTTTTCATCAGCTTAAGGCGAATAATGGTACTAAGCATGGGGCACCTTCATTTTTGACATGTATTCTGGTGCTAAATATAACGTAGTTTAATTTGGGAAGCAATTTTTTTTTGATATGTCCAAAAAGCTCAAATATATCTGTGTAAAAGTAGCTTTTTTGCTAATTTTTATGGGAATACTATTACATCCATCTTTGCCAAAGATTTTTCCTCAAGAATATGCCATCCTTGAAAGTCTGGTCATTGCAACACTTTTTTGGTATGTTCTCTTGCGTTGAGCAAGGCTTACCACTTAGAACGTGCTCATATAAAGTGATTTATGGTGTTTGACTGAAAAAGTACATGAAACCTAACAAAAGAGACCTCTACATAATTGTTTTCAAATATGACTTTGTAATTAAATTTTGAAAATTTGTTCGAAATGCAAAATACAGTGCTAAGGTCTCAAAAAAGAATCCAAAAGGCTTTTATGTGAATATGCCCTAGATGGCATTGCCATATGATGTATTTTACGCATGTAAAGGACTTCACTTACTTTAAAGGAATAGTAAATGTTAGCCATTTTAAATTATGAAGCTGGCAATCAAACCAGTGTGAAGCATGCTTTGGAGCATGTGGGCATTGCTGCCACCATCACCAAAGATGCCCACGTTTTGGAACAAGCTTCCGGTATCATTTTTCCCGGTGTAGGCGCAGCAGGTCAAGCTATGCACCATCTTAATCAAAGCGGTATGGACGTTGTGCTCAAACGCTGTGTGCAAAAAAACATTCCTCTTTTAGGGATTTGCCTTGGTTGCCAAATACTTTTGGAAGAAAGTGAGGAAAATAATCAACAATGTCTTGGCATTGTACCAGGCTCTTGCAAACGCTTTCCGCAAGGCTTGGTAGAAGAAGATGACACCCCCGTACGTATTCCCCACATGGGGTGGAATGGCATAAGCCAAAAACAAGAATCCAGCCTCTTAAAAAACGTACCCAAAGAAGCCGAATTTTATTTTGTGCACAGTTATTATGTGCAACCAGACCCAGCATTAGTTATAGCAAACACCTATTATGGTATGGAATTTTGCAGCATCTATGGTCGTGAAGGTTTATGGGCATTGCAATTTCATGTGGAAAAAAGCGGCATACCCGGTTTACAAATTTTAAAAAATTTCTACGCATATTGCCAAAACCATGCTCAAGGGGGAAACCATGCTAAGTAAACGTGTGATACCCTGCCTTGATGTGCGGGACGGTAAATTAACCAAGGGTGTAAAGTTTGAAGGAAATGTCGACATTGGCGACCCCGTGGAAACGGCACGTCGCTACTACGACGAAGGCGCTGATGAAATTGTGTTTTACGATATTACCGCCTCCCACGAAAAACGTGGCATCTTTTTAGATGTGGTATCCCGTGTGGCTGCAGAAATTTGCATCCCCTTTTCTGTAGGCGGCGGTATATCTACTGTAGAAGATATGCGTGCTGTACTACTTGCCGGTGCTGAAAAAATTTCCGTCAATTCTTCTGCCGTAAAAACTCCGGAAATTATTACGCAAGGGGCCGCCGCCTTTGGCTCGCAAGCCATAGTGGTGGGCATGGATGTAAAACAAGTAGAAAAAAGCGAAAACATTCCTTCTGGTTACGAAATTGTTATCCACGGTGGACGTAAACATATGGGCCTTGATGCTCTTGCTTGGGCAAAAAAATGTGAAGAACTGGGGGCCGGTGAACTTTGCATTAACTCCATTGATGCCGATGGCATGCGTGATGGTTATGAATTGCAACTTACTCGTATGATTTGTGAAGCTGTGGGCATTCCCGTCATAGCCTCTGGGGGCGCGGGCAGTCCGGAGCATATGTATCAAGCCGTAAGTCAAGGCAAAGCCTCTGCAGCACTTATTGCCTCCATTGTGCACTATGGGCAATATACTATCGCTCAATGTAAAGAACATATGGCGAGCCGTGGGGCCAAAATGCGGCTTACCATTAAATAGGCTTTTCTAAGGACAGACTAAGTAGTTACTTTTGCTGAGAGGGGAAACTTTTTTT
>CAYJDE010000177.1:0-5267 GCA_964368805.1 uncultured Desulfovibrionaceae bacterium | reverse complement strand
CGCCAACCTTGCAAAGTTCTTTATAAAATCTTGTTGGACGAGGGCTTTTTCCTAATTCATGGTAAAAAAGGTGTAAAATTTTCATATTTATTTTCTCAAAAATATTAACATTTAAAACAAACTCTCATAAATAGCCGTAGTTTTTTTAGCAATATTTATGGCACTATGTTCTTTTTCAACATAGGCACGCCCCGCCCTTATTCTTTCTAAATATCCATCTTTATCGGTACACATTTTATAAATTACATCCTTAATAGTGTAAGGATTTGCGTTTATAATAGGTGTATTAAGACCACTTCTCTCTAAGTACGTGTCATCAAGAAAACAAATAGTTGGTTTACCCATAGCCATAAATTCTATACTTGCTACGCCATACCAACCGACGCGCAACTGATCAATGGCAAAGTGAGCATCAAGTTTTTTTTCATTCGCTTCTTTCCAAGGTAAACCTTTTATAAGTACAAGCTCTATTGGTAAGTCCTTTTTTAATTCTTCAATGGCTTGTAAAACCATATTAGTACCTTTTCGATTTACTGAAGAAGGAGAGTGAACTATTTTTATTTTCCCATTAGGAAATGGCAATTCATTATACAATAAATATTCTATATTAACCGACTGGGGCATTAATATTGCTCCCTCAACATCACTCAGTAAATCTGCAGTACTAACCCAGATAATATCGGCATGTTTTTCAGCCATTAATTTAGCATATTTCATATTTGTATTGCAATACCTAGGCCAGCATATGGAACACGCACAGTAATCAATTTCATTTATTGATTCCTTACTTTTCTTTATATCGCACCCTCGAAAATAAAAAATAACTTTTTTACCCATTTTCTTTAATAGTGGAATATCTGCCAAAGAGTCTCCTGCAAAAGAATACCCATAGTAAAAAACAAAAATATCAAATTGATCTGCAAATTCCTCAAAAAGCGCATAGTTTAACGGCGGATAATTTGTTGGCTGTGCGTATATATCGGGTTTTAAATTTGCTAACAAGCTCGAAAATCCTACACTTTTAGAATCGTAACCTAATGCACGTTCTGCTTGCGCTAAAGCAGCCGCAGAACCTGTTATATTATTGAAACCATGAAAAATGCGAATACTATTCATTACAATGCCCTTTGACTATCTATAAAATACTCTAGAGAAGTTACAGGACACAACTTAAGCTTTTGAGTAATGCTCATAAGCTTTTTAGAGTCACAAATAATCATATCCGGATCATGAAAGTCAACTCTATGCATAAGAGCTTGTTCTAATTCAGCTTCAGTAAATTTTATACCAAATTTACGTTTCATCAACAAAGCAACTTTAGTTTTAAAAACCAAAGCATATGCAAATAAAGCCGAAAGCCTAGGTAGTAAAAAAATACTAGCTGCATACCATACACTTGGTCTCTTAACATTGCTTTCACGAAGTATGTCTTTTCGATATTGCGGCCATACATATGCCCAAAGCTTGCGCTGTGTTGCAAAATCGTGCTTTTGTATATATTTTTTTACAAATTTTGGTGTAGAAGGCATAAAAAACCTTAAACCCCAGCTAGGGGCATTAAACATTTTTTCAAAATAAATTTGCTGTTGTTCATGTTCGCGCTGTAAAATTATTTCATGCGCAATATCTAAATATTCAATAAAATTTTGCTCAGGAAATTCAATATCATTATTGCATATGAGAATAATATTATTTGGTGAAGATAAAAAATTATTATCTAGAAGCTTACTCAAACTCTCTTGATTTTCTATAATAGCAATATTTCTCATGATTTTCTAATCCTGTCAAAAAAACAAAAATCACGCACAGTATATTGAATCTATACCATAGAACTTACAAGTGATTTATAATTTTCTTTCCAATTTCTATTAAAAAAAACATCTTTTGCATCTATTGGCATTGTCCATGAAGCATCCAATTTAGCAACCAACTCATCTGCGTTTGAAAAATGTTCAAAGTAATCTTTTGAAAAAATATTTGAATAAACATTTTTATATATGAAAGTACGTTTACCAAGAGCTGCGGCTTCAAAAAGAGACATAGAATGTGTCCCAATAACTACAGAAGATTTTTTAAATGTATCATAAATATTTGATGACATATCAATGCTAACATTGTCTAGCTTTGCTGTAGCATGCACCTTAAAATACTCTCTCTGGTTAGGATGCGGACGGACAATTATTTTTCGTTGTGGAAAAGCCCTTTGTAAATCTGGAATCATAGCAGCAAAAGCATCATACTTACCATTTAAAGCCAACAAAATGGCGTCCTCTGTACTAGAAGTATCAATTGAGTTTTGGCACATGTCAAACCAAGCATTACCAATGGTATGGCACTTTCCTGGAGCATGAAAAAATTGATGCCAATAGTCACCATATGTCAGCAAAATATCTGGAGACTGTATCTTTAGCTTTTCGTTATTAACTAAAACTTCTGCCCAATTATAAGCCGGCTGTTCATTGGAAACTACACCATGCTGATTTTCAGCTATGATTACTCCCCGTTCTTTTAAAAGCTTTATCATATTTCCGTCCCCACCATAATGTGCACATTGAATTACACACAGCTTGGGAGACTTTTTGGGCAAAAATAAATTCAAAATTTTTCTTTCAGCTATAAGATACTTAGATAGATACACCAATTTTTCATGAAGTTTATCATAAAAATCTTTTGAAAATTCGATAGACAACACATACCTTACTCTATAATCAATAAACTTTAAAAAACTTTTTATATTAGCTTCATGTACTGCGTTAGACATATACCTAGTCATTTTTCCTGCAAGTAAGCTTATGGGGATAGTGCGGCGCAACTCAAACTGACTAGAGTTAAAAAACTCAGGCCCATGAGAAGCATCTAAAAACAATGTATCTTCAGGAAATATTTCCGCATAAGGTTCTTGATATATATTGTATAATTTTTCATTATACATTTTATGATACTGCGAGCCAGCAGCATTCAACAAAAATATATCCCTCTGAGGCCAAGGTTTAAAACAATGCCATGCTGTTTTAGCAAAAAGCCTCAACCTAGAGCTTGTATTTTCTTGTACCACATCGGTAGGGTTTACATACTCATAGGAGAGTAAAGTTTGTACACATTTTTGTAAAATCTCAAAACGTACATACGGCCACAGCAACACATCAATTTCAGGCACGGCAAAGTCTAAAATTTCTATTGTATTTTCAACCTCTAGAACTTGCTTAAAAGCCTCTGCGTACGTTAACATCAATTGTCGTCCATATTATTATTTTTCAAAAAGTCTTTATATGCTTGCAAGGTTTCTTTGCTACTACCACTAGTCACAAATTTACCCTCGTTAATCCAGTAAATTTCATCACAAATTTCAACAGTACTTAAGCGGTGCGCCACCATAACGATGGTCATATTGTCGCG
This sequence comes from uncultured Desulfovibrionaceae bacterium, assembly GCA_964368805.1. Taxonomy (GTDB): domain Bacteria; phylum Desulfobacterota; class Desulfovibrionia; order Desulfovibrionales; family Desulfovibrionaceae; genus CAYJAD01. The sequence goes on along the minus strand of CAYJDE010000177.1, from coordinate 1,871 downwards.
TAAATTAACAATGGTTTTCTGTATAGCAGCTTCGGCCGCTCCATCAAGAGCAGAGGTAGCCTCATCAAAGAGCAATATTTCCGGTTTAGTATACAGAGCTCTTGCAATGGCTACACGTTGTATTTGCCCGCCAGACAAACGCACCCCCCTATCGCCAAGGACGGTATTAATGCCTTCTGGTAATTCATCTAAGAAAGTCATGGCCGCCATGCGGCAACACTCTAAGACCCTTTCCTCGTCAATTTCCTTACCCCAATCACTAAAGGCTACATTTTCGGCCAAGGTTGCGTCCATTATATATGGACTTTGCGGTACATAGCCAATATTGAGGAAATTTGGCGCAGGCTCAACACGCACATCATCTATCAAAATTTCTCCTTGGCTAGGAGCAAAAAGCCCTGTGAGTATGCCCACCAGAGTGCTCTTGCCAGCACCAGACAGTCCCACAAGACCAAGCATTTTTCCTTTTGGAATAGTAAGAGTTATTTCGTCCAAAGCCTTTTTCAATGCAGCAGGATAAGAAAAACCTACATGATTCAATTTTATGGATTGCGTAAAAGTACACTTTTTTGTGGGAACAGCATCTTTTGGCAAATCGAAATAATTAGTAAGAATTGTTACAATCGGCCCCACATTGCCCTTGATTTGCAAGATAGAACTGACAAGCTTATTCATGGCAGGGAGCAAGCGCCAACAAACACCGGCCAAAAGAGTAAGTGAGCCTGTAATGGTGGCCACACTTTCACCACGACTATACAAGAGTAATACCGTAGCAAGAAGCAACACCATGCCTAAACTTTCAAGCACCCACACCGGAACCGAGGGATACAAGGATTGTTCTGCCTGCGCTCGCACGTGCGGTACAGCACAAGAAGCATATTGCTTATGAAATTGTTCACGCTGATTATAAATATATACCTCTCGCATGCCTTGCAAAGCGAAGTGAGACGTTTTATGCGCTTGCATATTTATATTTGCACCAATCACGCCTAGTTCTTGCACTTTTTTGCGTGTAAGTTTATAAATTCCTACAGACACTATCCCGCATATGCCAAAAAGCAACAACGATGCCCAAGGTGAAGCTATAAAAGCGGCCACCATAAGAAAAATAGCAATGCTTACCTGCGTGCATAAATTTAAGCAGGCCATCCAAACGGCAGACACATACACTCGCCAGCCAAGATGATTATGCAACTCTGCTGTATTTTGTTGTGCATGCCACATATACGGCGCTGACAAATATTTAGAGAATATATGAATACCTACATCCCAACCAATATTATGCGAAACTTCACTTTGTTTATAGGTAGCATACGCTGTAATGATATTTTTAAGAAACGTAGCTATTACTAAAAATACAAGCACTATCGTAAGCATGCTAATAACAGGAGGCATATGATTTACACTTGCCACATATCCAAAAAAATCTCCTATCAACGGCACTTTCTGCAAGCTCTCAGGAGAAGACAAAGCTACGCCAAATAAAGACACCACCGCAGCTAAAGCTAACTCTGCAAAGCTCACAATAAACATAAGCACCACAAGCCACTTCATTTGCCTTTTATGGACTTGTGGCAAGATGGCATATGTTTTTTTTACTATATCAAGGGTAGTCATGAAAATTCCTTATATAAAATACAGGGGTAAATTACGTATCTTCCTTGCTCACTTTTGTCAAGTTTGACCAACCATTTATGTTCAACCAACCATTTGAACAGGGCACACGCCTTACGTTTCCTTTACAATAAAAGTGTTGCATGTTACTTATTTTGGTTGATAGCAACATAAAATTCAGGTGACAAACATGTCTGCAAATAAAAAAATTCTTGTCACAGGCGCCGATGGCTTTATCGGTTCACACCTCGCCGAAC
>CAYJDE010000176.1:3735-5276 GCA_964368805.1 uncultured Desulfovibrionaceae bacterium | reverse complement strand
TTTTTTTCCTAAAAAAAGTTCCCCCTCTCAGGAAAAAGAATTAATCAGCGTTTCCATAGCACTCTACGGTCCATGCTTCAAAAAAAACGCATTTGACAAGATAATCATTTTTTTATGAGTAATCTGCTAGGGCTTGAGATAGGCAAAACCCGCTCTTTGCAAATCCACAATTTCCACAATACCGGCAGGCACCACTTGCATAAAGGGAGGCAAGTCTTCAGCCTTAATATTCGCTTTATTCAAAGCATTTTGGCAGGCTTTAAACACAACACCTTGTTCGGAAAGTTCTTTAATGGTTTCAGCATGCACTTCATTACTTGGCAAATAAAATTGTACAGCTCCGGCATTGGCCAGCACAACCACACTATATTCTTGACCCACTAAAGCTTTTTGATAATTTTTAATATTGGTCAAAGCCATGGACATACGTCCGGCATCGGGTAAATCCACATGAACTAATAAATCGTAATGCATTACATTTCCTTATTATGTTTTAATTGTTCTGCTTTAAGCTGTCCACAAGCCGCATTAATATCTTGTCCCTTACTCTTGCGAATAATGGCCGTAATATTTTTACTCCACAAAATCTTTTCAAAAGCCAGCACTTGCGCTGGCGTAGGCGCTTTATAGGGTGCCCCCTTGGCAGGATTGTACACAATAAGATTAAGCTTTCCTTTCACCTTAGACACAAGCTTCACCAAAGCATGGGCATGTTCCGGTCCATCATTGACCCCGCCAAGCATAAGATATTCAAAGGTCACACGTTCCCGCGTCTTTAAAGGGTACGAAGCCAGTGCCTTCATCAAGTCATCCAAATGCCAATGGGCCGCCTTGGGCATAATTTTTTCACGCAATTTTTGGTCCGGTGCGTGCAAAGAAATGGCCAAATAGGCAAGGCCGCTTTCACCAAGCTCTTTTAAGCCCTTTTCAATACCGCAAGTGGATACAGTAATGCGTCGTGGAGAAAAATTCAAGCCATGATCATCGTTAAGGCTTTCCAAAGCCTGCATCATGGTTTTCAAGTTTAAGAGTGGTTCGCCCATACCCATGAATACTAAATTGCGCAATTTGGGATGATCGGGCCGTGTATCGCCCAAATATTCCCGTGCCACCAGCACTTGCCCTAAAATTTCTCCATGGGTCATATTGCGTTCAAAGCCCATGCTACCCGTACTACAAAACGTACAGCCCATGGCGCAACCTACTTGCGAAGAAAGGCATTGGGTTAGGCGAACGGCCCCTTCACGGGATTCAGAAGGAATAAGTACCGTTTCTACTTGCGCCCCGTCGGCTAAGGTAAGTAAAAATTTCACGGTGCCGTCTTTACTTTTTTCCACCGTACTTACCGTAGGCCATGTGATATGCGCCACCTCGGCTAGTTTAGCTCGTGTGCCTTTGGAAACATTGCTCATGCTTTCAAAATCTTTGGCCATTTTCTGCCAAAGCCATTGCCATACCTGCACAGCACGAAATTTCGGCTCGCCCATGTCTACCATGAAAGCCTGTAACTCAGGAAAAGAAAGGGATAAAATATCTATCAT
>CAYJDE010000176.1:0-3635 GCA_964368805.1 uncultured Desulfovibrionaceae bacterium | reverse complement strand
GAGGAGGAAATGGGGGAAACTTTTTGACACAAGCAAAAGTTCCCCCGAAAAAAAGTAGTATAAATTACCCTACAGTTTTTTGTGCATAGGCTTTAACAAAAACAATAGCACTTTCTGTATCGTCTACTTCGCCGGTAATTTGCGCTTGTAAAAGGGCTTCACGTAACACCCCAATCATGGGGCCTGGAGGCAAAGTAGTGCATTGCATAATTTCATTGCCGTTCAAAAGCGGTTCTAGCATTTGTTCCGGCGTTTCAGCACGTTCCAGATATTTCATATTATGGTTGAAATAGGTATAGCTTCTGCCTCGAGACTTAATATCGGCCTTGGACATTTCAATGAGTCGTGGATATTCATCAAGGGCTTTAAAGCGGCGTATGCCACGGTCGGTGAGCATGAAATGAAAGCGCATATGATACCGTACCAAGTGGCAAATCAGGTCAATATCTTCGGCAATAAAGTGCAAGCGGCGTAAAATTTTTCTGGTTACCTTAGCGCCTACACGGTGATGTTGGTAAAAAGTCCATTCGCCGTCATGATATTGTGCTGTGTACAGACGTCCCACATCGTGGAAGAACATGGCCAACGTACCAAACCAATCGTGGTGAAATTCTTCTTCAGGATAGCGGCGCATGCATTCAATGGTATGTTCAAAAACTGTTTCTTTCTCACCATCATCATTTTTGGCATGTGTAAGACAAGAAAGAGAGGCCACTTCCGGCACCACACCATGTAGAATTTGCGTATCGTACATCATCTTTACAAATTTCCACATGGCTTCGGCGGAAACTTTGCGCCACTCGTCCATAATTTGTAAGGTAGGTACATAGTCTAAAATACGTGAGCTTGCCCGCACAATGGCTACCCAAGTATTCGGTGTAATGGGTAAATCGTAGTTGGCGGCAAAACGTAATGCACGAATACCCAAAAGATAGTTACTACGCAGCATTTCATCAGGAAGGCCGGCAAAAGAGATGGCACCGGTGGAAAAGTCTTCAAAGCCGGCAAAGGCATTTTCTTCTTCAGTACTCCGAAAACGGGAGAGATAGCTGTCTATTCTTTGGGCAAAATTAACATGCTGCACCATACGCGGGGCAATATGCAATAATGCTCGTTCGGGGTGTGTGGCATCTTCCATTTCCATGGGATAAAAATGGAAGGTCTTTTCCCCCTCTACCAATTCTCCTATGTAATTAGAATTTTCATTGGGCGTCATATTGGGGAAAATTTTCTGCAATGTGGCAAAATCCGGCTCACACGCAATATCGATATGTATGGCATCTTCAGGGTTAGCAAGCTTTACCTGCAAGGGCATATTGATAACATGCGCATCATAACCATTACGTAATATAGTTTTACAGATGCTTTTAGCATCTTGAAAGGCTTGTTTCATTACCATCTCCTTATGCGGAAATTATTTCTTTATACCTCATATTTTTTTACATAAAAGTCAAGGCAAAAGGTTATTATGGCCTTTTTACCCCAGTAAAAACATAAAGTGTTGTTTGGCAAAGTCTGTTGCGCCATAAGAGACAAAAAACCTCTTGGTAAAGACTTTACCATTAATACAATTTCCCCTATTATACACCACGAAATTTCAATGAGGCAAAATAATGACCAATACTAAATTACTCAATTTAATCACCCGTGCTCGAGGCAATGTCTACCAACTCCATCCCCCTACTGTCTTGGAACAGCACCCCCAAGAAGGGGGCGGCATGTTGCTACTCAAGCGCGAAGATCTTTCGCCTGTGCACTCTTATAAATGGCGTGGTGCCTATAACTTTATTGCCTCACAACAGCCCGCCACCTTGGCCAAAGGGGTAGTAACAGCATCAGCTGGCAATCACGCTCAAGGAGTGGCCCTTGCCGCCGCACGCCTTGGCATTAAAGCCCGCATTACCATGCCCACTACTGTGGCCCGCATGAAGGCCCATGAAGTGCGTCGCCTTGGCGGCGATGCTGTGGATATTGTCATCACAGGAGATACTTTTGATGATGCCAGACGTGCCGCCGGCACCGCTGCCTTAGAGCTAGGCATGCTCTATGTGCCCCCTTATGACCACCCTCTGGTAGTGGCAGGGCAAGGCACCATTGGCGACGAATTACTCATGGGCTCCATTTGGCCAGATGTGGTTTTTTTACAAATTGGTGGGGGCGGTTTTGCCGCCGGTGTAGCCACCTTCTTAAAAGCGCATGTACCCAATATTACCATAATAGGCGTGGAAGGTGAAGGCCAAGCCAGCATGCAAGCCTCTGTGAAAGCAGGTAGTTTAATCACCTTACCGCAAGTAGATGTTTTTTGTGACGGCACGGCGGTAAAGCGTGTGGGCGGCTATACTTACCCCCTTTGCCGCGACCATATCGACCGCTTTGTCACCGTTTCCAACGACGATGTTTGTGCCGGCATCCAGAAAATTTGGGAACTCGCTCGCACCATTGCCGAACCCTCCGGCGCCTTAGGCGTAGCAGCCTATCTGAAAATGCAAAAAGAATTGGAAGGCAAAAATGTGGCTTGTATAGTGTCTGGTGCCAACATGGACTTTGCACGCCTTTCATGGATTGCCGGCCGTGCCAGCATTGGTGCAACCCTTAAACGCTGTTACGAAATCTGCATTCCGGAAAAAGCCGGCTCTATGCTGGAACTACTTAATGATGTTAGCAACTTAAAGTTAAATATCGAAGATTTTCTTTACGGAAAACACGAAGAAAATAGCGCTTACCCCATTTTTGGCTTCAAAGGCACTCCACAAATGCTGGATAGCCTTGAAACCTTACTTAGCGAAAAAGGCTATACCTATTCCAATGTAACCCACCGTGAAGATGTGGCTTTTCGTATCATCAATTATGATGTTACTGTCTGGAAAAATCCCCTTACAGCACGCATTCAATTCCCCGAGCGACCAGGCGCTTTGCTGGAATTCATGGAAGACGTGTCTAAGCTAAGCAATATCTGCTACTTCAACTATAGCAATAGTGGCGAAATGGTGGGCCGTGCCCTCATGGGCTTTGAATTTGATAGCGTAGAAAAAAGAAAAGCCTTCCTCGCCCATATGAGCATCGAAGGCCCTCCGCTAAAAGAAGTGGATATGGCTAGTTTCGCCAAGAAATAATACTGCTATTATTGTTTTTCCTGAGAGGGGAAACTTTTTTTAGGAAAAAAAAGTTTCCCCTCTCAGACTCTCCCCTTCAAAAAAACCCATTGCGTCAGCGCCTTATCTAAAAATCCTGAACATTTTTTTAGAGTTGCCTTTGTAGTACAAGTACACGTGAGTTCTGGGGCTATTGCAAAAATGCTGGTGTCAATTCCATCGACACCAATTGCATTTTGCAATAGCCCCAGAACTCACTAAGTTAGGTGCACAATATAAAGCTTCTACTGACCGAGTAAAAAATACAATTGGCGTCGATGAAATTGATGCCAGTATTTTTATACTCGGTCAGTAGAAGCAAGGGTATCAATAGAATTGCCTATCGTTAACGCTCCGTGAGACTCTACGCAATAAATTGCGCAGAGGTCTCAAATTGTGCAGGAGTCTTAAAATGCTATTTTCACCCAAGAACCCCATAGCCAGCCCTCGCCGCAGGAAAAGTCTCTTTTCCTGCCACGTAGTCACGAAAGGATAGTACGAAGA
>CAYJDE010000175.1:0-5299 GCA_964368805.1 uncultured Desulfovibrionaceae bacterium | reverse complement strand
GATGATACTGCATTCTTTAGTGTGGGAAAGTAGGCCGCCGCCAAATTTTTCTTAAGAACTCCTGCTGCTCATAGCGCGGGAGTTCTTTTTTTATCTAGTTCCATAATTGCTGCTGTTCTGTTTAGCGCCCTAATCCCTTTTGTGCGCTTTTGGGCAATTCATCTTTTTCCTCGTGCCTGCGTCAGAGAAATTTTTTCTTATACGCACGACCTTGAGGTCGTTTACGCAGAAAAAATTTTTCTTCCTTGCCAGCGAAATGATTGGGGTACAGTAAAGAGTATTGATGTCCATAATGCATTGATACTCTTTATTTTTTGCTTTTTCTTAGTTTCCTAAAATCCATATTCGTCCACTTGCATCCAAGTAATTTATGGGTATAAATGTGGGTAGTTCTGTGCTACAATGGCATTGATACCCACAATGGTAACATATAGAAATAGCATATATTTTTGTCCATATGGGTATGAGTTAATCCTATAAAATACAGGAGGCAATTATGCAACTAACCGATACCCACATTAGAGCCGTAAAACCACTTTCAAAACCTAAAAAATACTTTGATGGAGGTGGACTATTTCTCTATGTAACTCCATCTGGCAGTAAGTTATGGCGTATGGCCTATCGTTTCAACAAAAAAGAGAAGTTACTCAGTTTTGGCCCATATCCCACAGTATCATTGAGGGACGTTAGGGAAAAACGTGAAGAGGCTAAAAAGCTACTCACAAAAAACATTGACCCTAGTGAGCATGATAAAAGTATTAAGGCTGAGATGTTAGCCGAAGCACAAAATTCCTTTCAAAATATTGCCCTTGAATGGTTTGAAACTCGTACTACTGGTTTTAGCCCAAAGCATAGAGGTGTTACTTTATCATTGCTAAAAACACATATTTTCCCTGCCTATGGTCATAAGCCCATTACCAAGATTGAAGCTCAAGACATTTTAGCAGTAGCTCGTTTTTTTGAAAAAAGAGGTATGCTACCTACTGCTCGTCGCTTGGTACAGCTTACTGGACGGATTTTACGCTTTGCCATAGCCACAGGACGAGCCAAGCATAATACTGCTGCTGACCTTGATGGAGCGTTACAAACTAGCAAGACTGTGCATAGGGCAAGTATAATTGACCCTAAAAATGTAGGCAAGCTATTATTTAACATAGAGAATTATGACGGTTGCTTATATTTACCCATACGCTATGCTCTACGCTTGATGCCTTATGTCTTTGTACGTTCTACAGAACTGTGCAATGCTGAATGGAGTGAAATAGATTTTAATGCGTCCGAATGGCATATATCTGCTCAACGTATGAAAATGGGTGACAAGCACATAGTACCCTTGTCAAGCCAAGCCCTTAAACTAATCTACGAACTTAAAGAAGTCACAGGAGATAGTAAGTATCTATTTCCATCCATGCGCCCAAACACACCTACCATAAACAATACAAGCTTGCTCTTAGTTTTGCGGCGCATGGGGTATAAAAAGCATGAGATGTGTATACATGGCTTTCGCTCTATGGCTTCCACCTTACTCAATGAACTTGGCTATAATCGTGACTGGATTGAACGGCAACTTGCCCATAGTGACCGTAGAGATGTTCGTTCAGCATATAATTATGCACAGTATTTGCCAGAACGTAGAAAGATGATGCAAGATTGGGCAGACTATCTCACGACTTTGCGAGAGCAAGCTCAAAAATAATTTGCCCTTAGTTCAAAAATGAAGCGGTCTTTGTCAGTAGATGAAGGCCGCTTTTGCATGTCTAAAATCTATCTGCTTGTAATCTACATTTTAAAGGCAAATAGACACACCCCCGCCCCACCCATGTCCGTTATCACGTCCGAAATGCATCCCAAAGTTCATAGCCTGACACAGTATTTTTTACGGCCGTTTGTAAAAAACATATGTCCGTAATTTATCTTCGTGCCAGCATTAAATATAGGGGGGTTTTGCTTGGCAAGATGGGGGTTGTCTGACACAACCCCAACATCTTGCCAAAGGACTAACGTCCTCTGGACACCTAAAGCGTTCGGCGCTACGCTTCTCACGCTTAAAAAGCAAAGAGCAAATCTTCGCTCCTCATGCTGCCATTTTATAGACCACAAATGCCTTTTGCGAGTGCAAGAAGCTTGCGCCGCAGCATTCCCCATATTCACTTGTTGTAGGAAATAGCTACTAAGTTATTATGAAATGCACAGCGGATAGGGGCGGGGTGTGTCTTCTCTTATGTTTTCAAAAATGCTGTGCCTTTGGTGATGCAAGCGGCTCATGGTAATTTCACGACACTATGGCTTAGATGATAGTTGGGGTTTGAAGGGGTTTACCCCTCACCAGTCGTGCAGTATATTAAGCGAAGCGTATATACAAAACGTAGGCTGGCCTTCCCAAGCAAGACTGGACAAACGAGCATGTATTTTTGCAAGAGTTGGTACGCATGGTGTCAGTATGATGAACGTGACATGTTCATATGGGTTACGCAATGGTGTCGTATTACGCTCAACGTTGGTACGTTTGGTGGAAGCAGAGTGTCAGTATCATGAAAACTACTGTGCAGTACCTTACTTAAACGTGGTCAGTATGATTACAGTATTGTGGCAGTATTAGGTGCTTATTGAAGATTATAGACGTGTATTGTAAGAATAGGTGTCGTATCACGCTTGCCTTTGGTACTTTTGGTGGAGCGAAGCGGTTAGTATGGTGCATGAGGGCATTTGCTATCCTTGCAATTCCTACAAAAACATGTATAATCAGCGGCATGAATTTAATATAAACACCCATAAACGCAAAAGCCAAAGGGAGAAAACTATGCCTAAAACCCACATTAAAAACCAAAAATCCGCCAAAGCACACGTTCGCCCGTTCTCTCTCTTGCTTCTAGCTAGTATTTGTCTTTTCTCGCCCCTTGTGGTTTATAATGCTCATGCCGCTGCTACTGTAAATCCAAGTGGTAGCACCATTGCTGGCATGGATGCTGGTGATGGTAGTGCTCAAAACCCTGCTGTAGTTGCTCCACATCCCACCGTATTCAACAATCCAATCCTTGAAAATCGTGGGACCATTTCGGGGGGGCTTGTAGTTGGATTTGGTAGATCTGGCATGTATAGTAATGTTGCTAATACAAACCATAACTTCAGCAATTTTGGCACAATAGATGTATGGCATGATAATGCTGGCGGTAATGCCTACGTCTTCGGTATGGATGTTGCGAGTGCTGGTAACCATACCTTCACAAATAGTGGTAGCATTACTGCCAGAGCCATTAGCGCTACGAGTGGTGCTAATGCCTACGGTATGAACGCTAGTGGTCATGGTACCCGCACGTTTAGCAATAGCGGCACCATCACTGCTACTGCTACTGGAGCTGGAGCTGGTGGTACCGAAGCCTTTGGTATGCTTGTTGCAGGAAATCCAGCACCTGGAACTGTACATACATTAAATAACACAGGCACTATTAATGCCTATGCCACGAGCACGGGTGGTGGTATGGTAAGAGCCTTTGAAGCCTATGGGAGTAGTAGCTACAGCGTGGGTACATGGGCAACAACTTTACGTCCTTGGACTGGCAATGATGCTGTTTTTGGTGGAGATGTTGGTGTTACCTTTAATAACTCCAAGCTTATTTTACGAGCTGATAATAGGACGGTTATGGGGCAGGATTATCGCATTTATGATGCCACTAATGATAATGGTATGGTTTCTGCTTTATATGGCATTACCGTTGGCGGAACAATAGCCGAGGCTGTATCAGAATCCCCTACCTTAAAAGCCACCTTAGTGGGTGGCAATAACCCTGCCACAGCCACGGTACGCCTTGAGCCCAATGTTAATTCAAGCACCACCCCAAACCCCACAGCTACACAGCAAAGCGTGTTCATGACCCTTGGGCAAATGGCAAATATTGCAAGGGAATTGCGTCAAATCACTTTCAACAATATAAGTTCAATCCTTTTGGGTGATGCTGGTACAAGTGACCCCAGTGGCTCTAGCGGCGTGTCCGCAGGTTCAAGTATGGATGAAAATAAATGGCTTGTATTTATTAACCCCTATGCCAATGCTGTGAGCAATTCTGAATATAACTTTAATGGCTCTCATATGGGTATTACCGTGGGGGGAAGCTATAAGGTCAGTGACAAATTTTCCCTTGGGGCACATTTTGACTTTAATGCCGCCAATTATTCAGCGGAAGTTTACGATATGCAAAGCAAGTCCACATCCTTTGCCCTTGGTCTGCATGGCACATATAACTTTACGCCAGAATTTTATTTGCAAGGGCAAATTACTGGTGCAATTAGCCAAACCGATAGCTATTACGAGCTTGGCGGCATAACTCCTGCCGATGCCGATAGCACCTACAATGGCGAGTCCTTATTTATGGCCCTAAATGCTGGTTATGTGTGGATGCTTGCAGATGATGGCAACTCAAAGCATAGCCTAACCCCTGTGCTTGGCCTAAGCTATTTAAGCACACGCACTGCGGCCTATGATGTAGACTGGGGCAATGCCGCCCTTGATATTTATGACATGAAGTATGATGATACATACTACTCAGCCCTCTATGGCAATGTAAACCTTGATTGGCGTAGTGAGTGGGCTTTACAAAATGATAGTAGCATTGCCTTGATTGCAGGTGTGGGAATTCGCCAAAACCTAAGCGCTAGCGAAGTGGTAAGTAACCTACGCACCCTTGGGGGTAGCTATAGCACACGCACTAGCGAAGACATGACCACATGGCTTGCCGATGTTGGCGTTGAATATCGTAAAGGCAACTTTAGCGTGAGTCTTAATTATGACGGAAGCTATGGCATAAAGCAGACTTCGCATGGTGGGAATTTGATGTTTAAGATTGAGTTTTAGGCTTTGCTAATATAAAACGTGCGGGCGAACCCAACCATATGAGAGGGTTCGCCCGTCAATTTTTCTTCAACCTGCAACCTTGCCAAGAGTTGACTAAATACGCTACAATGAACAAAGAGTGGTTGAAAATAATTTTAACTGGTAACTATCAAATTTTATAGGCTATTTATATAAATCCAACTTCGTCCGACAAAGTTTTTTGAAATATTTTTTATTTGTGGGTATTTTTATGGGTATCTGGCATTTTGTATTGATTGAATAAACAATAAAATCAATATAATAAAGGGGGAATAATTCTTCCTAGCCACAAGAAAAAATCTTACAATTCCCTCAAAATCGCCCAAAAATTCGCACCCGTATCTTTTAAAAAATCCACTGTGCGTATTTCCCAAAAGCCTAGCCTTTCAGGCAAGAAGTAGACGTTTTTGTTGTAGCTCTGTGCGGCAAAAA
>CAYJDE010000174.1:0-5317 GCA_964368805.1 uncultured Desulfovibrionaceae bacterium | reverse complement strand
AGCCTACTGACCATAGGATGTGGGCATGCCCCGCAGGGGAGCAAGTCAAAAGCAAGGCGAAATTTACTTTCGCCGTAGCTGACGCTTGCGATAGCTTATGTCGTGCAGGACGCACGACCAAGCATTATTTGAATTGTTGAAAAAGGGTAAACTACTACGTCAAAGGTGTTTTTTTCTCGAGACATGGACCGAAGAGTCCTATGTCTCAAGAAAGAAACACCTTTTTCTTTAAAATGATTGTGCAGAGGTTTCAACTTGATTAAGTGCACAGTACAGAGCTTCTTACCGACAGAGTATAAAAAGACAATTGGCATCGATGAAATTGATGCCAATCTTTTTATACTCTGTCGGTAGAAGCGAGGGAGTCATTTTAATCCATTGCTTAAAAAAAAAGCTGGTACTCTTTTTATGAGCACCAGCTTTTTATTAACATATACGAATGTACTTACGCACTTTGAAAGCTAAAAGGACTTTTGGGTTCCTTAGGTAGCATTTTTTGAGTAATATACACGATTATCATAATGCCTATTCCAATGCCGTCTGTATAAATTCCCGGGATGATAAGGCTTAGTGCTGCTGCCACCAAGGGGATACGTTCCCAGAAATACAGATTTCTCATCCAGTAGCCCACATTGGCAAAAGAAAGTGCCGCAATGCCTAAAATAGCTGTGGATACATAGAAGACAACCTCAAGGCCTGTGGCATTAATCATAAGCAGGCCGGGGTTGTAACAAAATACGTAAGGAATAAGGAAGCCGGCAAAAGCCAATTTCACTGCCGTAAAGCCTGTTTTATTAGGCTCTGATTGGGCAATGCCCGCCGCAGCATAAGCAGCAAGGGCCACGGGTGGGGTTAAGTCGGCTAAAATTCCAAAGTACATAATGAAGAGGTGGGCGGCAATGTCTGGCACCCCAAAGTTCATGATGGCTGGGGCTGCAATGGTGGCCAGTACAATGTATTTAGCCGTGGTGGGAAGGCCCATACCCAATATGATGGAAGCAAGCATGGTGAGGAAAAGGGTGAGGAAAAAGTTATTTCCTGAAAGTTCCACAATGGCATTGGCCAGCTTTAGTCCCATACCGGACAAGGTAACGACGCCAATAACAATACCTGTACAAGCGCAAGCTGCTGCCACACCAAGGGCTAGGCGTGCGCCATTTTCCATGGCGGTAAGCACATCTTTCATATTAATTTTATTACAGGCAAGAAAAGCGGCCATCTTACTTTCTTTGGGAATTTCGGGGCTTCTGTATACCTTCCAGTTGTTCGCCAAGAAAGAAATGACTACTGTGCTAACAATACAGTAGTAAGCCGATTTTAAGGGCGTGTAGCCTTGCATAAGCAGATATATAAGGACAAAAATAGGAATGAGCAAATAGCCACCTTCACGTAGTACATGGAGGGTAACTGGCAAGCGTTCTTTGGGAATACCTTGGAGGCCTAAACGCTTGGCTTCCATATGTACCATAAAACCTACGGCTAAGTAATAGAGCAGGGCAGGAATGATGGCAGTCTTGGCTATTTCAAAGTAGCTGATGCCAAGGAATTGCGCCATGATAAAGGCTGCTGCTCCCATGATGGGGGGCATGATTTGTCCGCCTGTGGAAGAAGCGGCTTCAACAGCTCCGGCAAAGTGCCCTTTATAGCCTACACTACGCATAAGTGGAATGGTAAAGGTGCCTGTAGATACGGTATTAGCTACGGAACTGCCGGAAATTGTACCAAAAAATCCGGAGGCAAGGACGGCTACTTTTGCAGGGCCGCCTACATATTTACCGGCAGCAGCCAGAGCTAGGTCAATGAAGAATTTTCCCAAGCCTGTACTGTGTAAAAAGGCTCCAAAAAGTACAAAAAGAAAGACAAATGACGCTGAAACACCAAGGGGCATACCAAAAACACCTTCCGTAGTCAGGTACATATGCCCTATGATGCGGTTCATACTAAAGCCTTTATGTCCCAAGATGCCCGGAATATAATTTCCAAATTTGGCATAAATCAAAAATATGGTGGCTACCAAAGCAATGGGTAAGCCCACAATACGTCGTGTGGCTTCTAGCACTAAGACTAAAGTAAGGCCGCCAAAAATAAGGTCAATATCTGTGGGCGGGCCTGCTTCCAGTACGATGACGTCATAGTTGTAGACAATATACCCACAGACAATGGCGCCTAATACGGCTAAAATAACATCATACCATACCAAACGATCCAGATTCGCTTTGCTACGGGCAGGGTAAAGCAAGTAGACGAGGGTTAATACAAAGGCAAGGTGGATGGAGCGTTGAATTTGCGGTGCAAAAGCACCAAAGGCTGCCGTATACAGGTGAAATCCAGAAAAAACAATACAAAGTAGCCGAATAAATATATCCATGGCACCTTTAAATTGTCTATAGGTGGCTTCTTTATCGTATTTGGCTACAATGTCAGAAACATCCACCTTATCTTGCATCTGTTCTGCCACAGAAGCATCGAGTTTACCGCCTTCTAAACCAAGCCCTTTGGTTGGTTCTGTGCTGCGATCTTCCATATGTTCTTTATGACTCATGGCGCCTCCTTGGGGGGTAGTATGTTTTAATAAGTTGTTAAAGTATTTATAATACTAGAGAAAATCAATCTCTTTCCACTGTTTTTGTAAAGCAATAAGTAAGGATATGTCTTGAATAGAAAATTTAAGTGATTTACCAGGACTAGCGAAAAAATGCAGGGGGACTGAAAGGGGGGCTTCCATCTTTTCTTTTTCTATTAGTAATTGATGGTTAGCAATACGTCCCACGCGTGCTTGCAGGCTTAAAAGACTTACATTAAAGCCTGTAATACGCACTTTTCCATTTTCCACAAACATTTTTTGTCCCGGACCTACGTCGTGGGGCAACCCCGCTCCAAAATCTTCATATACAGTAGATTCTAGTACAATACGCTGGTTTTGAGCACGAAACCATTCTTCTACAGGACTTAAAGCTACAGAATGCGTGAATTTTAGGCAAAATCTGCTGTTGTTTTGTAAATAAACAGCATAAACTTCACGTGATTCTATATTTTCAATGAGAAGATAGGTGCGCTTTTGTATGATAAAGATAAAAATAAAAGTCAGTGCCAAGCCCACGATGCCAGCAAAAAAGATACGCCGCATAGTTTTTCCTTATGATTAAAGCACTCCAAATATACTAAAGTAATTTGAAGTAAATAGCAATGTGCAAATGTTTTTAGAGAAAATTATTATATAAATGGCAACGCACTTTATGCTTTTCACCTATATTCACCCAAGAAGGGCGTTTTTTTTGACAAATATCCATGGCCTTAGGACAACGAGGGTGAAAAGTACAGCCTGTAGGGGGATGTATGGGACTTGGCAATTCACCGCTAAGAGGAGGATGGTCAATTTTTTGTGTAGGGTCTAAGGAGGGGATGGATGCAAGCAAAGCTTGGGTATATGGATGCGCCGCATGAGAAAAAAGACTTTCGCGCGGGGCATCTTCGACTAGGCGTCCCAAATACATCACTGCAATGCGTGGACACACAAAGCCCACCACAGAAAGGTCATGCGAAATAAAAATACATGCAGGGGCAAATCTCTCCTGAACATCACAAATAAGATTAAGTACTTGTGCTTGTACTGAGGCGTCAAGGGCTGAAACAGGCTCATCACAAATAAGTATTTGCGGCTCTGTAATTAAAGCTCTGGCTACAGCTATGCGTTGGCGTTGACCGCCGGAAAATTCATGGGGATACCGTTTGGCGTGCTCGGGAAAAAATCCTACAAGGCTAAGCATCTCTTGCATGCGGGCTGTACGTAGAGCCTTGGGCACATGGCGTACAGTAAGCGGTTCTGCTATGGATGCGCCTATGGGTAAACGAGGATTAAGTGAGCCATAAGGGTCTTGAAAAATCATTTGAATAGAACCATCAAGGTTAGCTTGCCCTTGGGCAGAGTATAAAGGCTGGCCTTGGACAAAAATTTCTCCAGTAGTAGGAGGTAATAAGCCGGCAAGCATGCGTCCCAAGGTGGATTTTCCGCAGCCAGATTCTCCCACAAGACCCAGCACTTGGCCTTTGTGTACTTCAAGGTCAATGGCATCCACAGCGGTAAGGGTTGATTGATGCCCAAGTAATCCACGGCGCACTTGAAAAGTACGAGTAAGATTGCATACGCTTAGTAATGCTGTGCTTTTCTCCAATTGGGCTGACGAAGATGTTGCGGTTTCGATTACTGCTGACATGGTTCCCCCGTAACTTGCGCTTGAGAAAAAGTAGCCATATCATTAAAGATAGCTGCTGCAGATCGTACCAAGGGCACGGCCAGAGCTGCGCCGGTACCTTCACCAAGGCGTAAACCCAAATGAAGTAAGGGAAGCGCATCACAGTTTTTGCTTTCTAAAGCTTGTATAATGGCGGCATAGCCGGGTTCTGCTGAAACGTGGGATAAAATGGCATAATCTGCAACAGTTGGGCATATATGCAAGGCCGCCGTAAAAGCTGCCGTGGAGATAAAGCCATCCACCATAAGGGTCATGCCTTGGCGTGCTGCACCAAGGGCCATGCCGGCCATGATGGCAATTTCAAAGCCGCCCAATGTGGCAAGAATATCAATGGCATCACCTTTTTTTAAAGTCGGTGCATGTAAAGCTAAAGCCTTAGTTATGATATCTGTTTTATGTTGCAGCAAGGCAGGGCTGGCTCCGGCACCGGGGCCTGTGATGTCTTGTGGGTGTAAGCCAAGGTAGGCACAAAAAAGTGCTGTGGCTGAAGTGGTATTGCCAATACCCATTTCACCAATGCCTAATGTCATAAAGCCATCATCTGCTGCTTTTTTCGCAAGGTCTATGCCGTGACACAAAGCCTTTATACAGGTTTCACGACACATGGCTGGCTCTTTGGCAAAATTTTTGGTGCCTTCGCCTAAGCTTTTATCGATAAGATTAGTATGAGGCGCAAAGGGGCCGCCCACACAGCCGGCATCTACCACATGTAAGCGGATATTATGTGTTTTGCAAAGCACACTAATGCCGGCACCGCCTGCCAAGATATTTTGTACCATTTGGCGAGTAACTTCTTGTGGAAACGAAGCAATTTTCTCTGCGGTAATGCCATGATCACCTGCTACTGTAAATAAGCATACAGGGTCCACACGTAATTTTTCTGGACCCTTTTGCATACAGTAAAGACGCTTAGCCACATCCTCTAGGCGAGCCAAACTCCCCTGAGGTTTAGTAAGATTATCAAGGTGTCCTTGAGCTTGAGCATGCAGATTTTCATTTATAGGAACTATGCTTTCCAAAGTATTTTGTAAGTGTTGGTACATATTTTTTCCTTGTATA
The DNA here is from genome assembly GCA_964368805.1 of uncultured Desulfovibrionaceae bacterium. GTDB lineage: Bacteria > Desulfobacterota > Desulfovibrionia > Desulfovibrionales > Desulfovibrionaceae > CAYJAD01. The sequence continues at coordinate 5 of CAYJDE010000174.1, read as the reverse complement.
GAGAC
>CAYJDE010000173.1:0-5318 GCA_964368805.1 uncultured Desulfovibrionaceae bacterium | reverse complement strand
GATAGCGTGTCTACCAGTTCCACCACCTCGGCGCAAGAGAGGGTATATAGAATTGAGGAAGGGTTGGCAAGTGTTTTTTTGTAAATTTTTTAAAAAAAATATTACAATTTTAAATATTGTTTTAAATAGGTGGGTTATGAATGAGGTAAGAGAATAATTTTCTTGCGAACTTTTTGTCTTATGCGTATAAGGTTTTGTTTGGTTGCTAGATTTTCTGCCTTTATGCAGATTTCTGGTAAGAATTTTTATTTTATTAGATTCGTATGAGAATGGGATAGTGTAGTGCAAGAATTTCAATTTTTAGAAGAAACCGGCCCCACATTAGTATTGGATATAGGGAGCGGTACGCAAGATGTGCTTTTGGCCAGCGCACACACAACACCGGAAAATTGGCCACAATTTATCCTTCCTTCGCCAGCTCGATTAGTTTCGCAAAAGATACAGCATTTTACACAGCAAAAAACAGCTATTTGGTTGTATGGATACAACATGGGTGGTGGCTTTTTTCGTGCATTGCAGGCGCATCTTCAGGCGGGCCTTCGTGTTTACTGTACCACGGAAGCTGCTACAGCCATCCATGACAGCATAGAGCATGTGCAGGCACAAGGTATAGAAATTTGTGATATAGCTCCACAAGGCGCTGTACCAATATATTTAGCAGATTATGCCCCCAGTCAATGGGAAAACACTTTACGGCATTGGGGTTTGCCTTTGCCGCACAAAGTGGTGGCGGCTGCACAGGATCATGGCATATTTATAGAGGGCAATCGCCTTGGGCGCATGCAATCATGGCGTAGCATGCTTGAAAAAGACAATACGCCGGAACATTGGCTCTATACGCAAGTGCCAAAACAGCTTACACGTCTTGCTACATTACAAAAATGCACAGGCGGCTTAGTGGCAGATACAGGTACAGCCGCCATTTTGGGAGCACTTTCTGTACCTGAAGTTCGTGCTCGTGCCCAACGTGAAGGCGTTACTCTTATAAATGTAGGAAATAGTCATATTTTGGCCATGTTGGTCTATGCTGGCAAAGTACTGGGAATTTTTGAACATCATACGGGACAACAATCTTTGCAAGAATATTTGCATGATCTGCAGGAATTTCGTATGGGTTGGCTACCAGATGAGCAAGTACGTGCTTCTGGTGGGCATGGGGTGGCTTTTGGGCAGCGAATAGAAGAGGCCGGCGCTTTTACCCCTACTTTTATTTTAGGCCCTCAGCGTGAATTTTTGCGTGGTCACGGACAATTTTTAGCACCTTACGGGCAAATGATGTTGGCCGGATGTTTTGGGCTTTTACGGGCCATAGGTGCACAATATACTAAATAATTATTAGGAAATACTATGGAAATTTTTGATAAAGCAGAGCTGTGGTCACGTGAGACCATTGCTGAAACACAATTAGCACGTTTGCGTTCTACCATTGCACAAACCTTAAAATGCGACTTTTACGCACAGCGTTTAGGCAAGGCCGGCATTACGCCAGATTCCATTAAAAGTCTTGAGGATGTACGTAAAATTCCTTTCACCACCAAGGATGATTTGCGCAGCAACTACCCTACGGGGCTGTTATGTGTGCCTCAGGCAGATATTGTGCGCATGCATGTTTCTAGTGGAACCACAGGCACCCCTACGGCCATCTGCCATACACAAAATGATTTAAATTCATGGGCCGATCTTATGGCCAGATCTATGCATATGGTGGGGGTACGTCGTGAGGATGTTTTTCAAAACATGTCCGGATATGGTCTGTTTACCGGAGGGCTTGGTATACATTATGGGTCTGAGCGTCTGGGCTGTTTTACCATTCCAGCAGGGGCTGGTAATTCGCGTCGCCAACTAAAGCTGGTGAAGGATTTTAAGACCACCGTTGTGCATATTTTACCATCATATGCCCTTATTTTAGGGGGGCACTTAGAAGAGGCAGGGGAAAATCCTCGTGATTTACCTTTACGTATTGCTCTTATTGGTGCCGAACCGTATTCCGAAGAATATCGTAGCCGAATTGAAGAACTCTTTGCCATGAAAGTATATAATTCCTATGGCTTATCAGAGATGAATGGCCCTGGTGTTGCCTTTGAATGTCAGGAACAAAATGGCTTACATGTATGGGAAGATGCTTATATTGCAGAAATTATTAATCCAGAAACAGGGGAACCTGTACCCGATGGAGAAGTAGGCGAATTAGTTATGACGTGTCTATGTCGTCAAGGTATGCCTATTTTACGCTATCGAACCCGTGATTTAACTCGCTTTTTGCCAGGCGAATGCGCCTGTGGGCGTCAACATCGACGTATAGACAGAATTTTAGGGCGTTCCGACGATATGTTTATTTTGAAGGGCGTTAATATTTACCCCATGCAAATAGAACAAGTTATCATGAGCTTTAGAGAAGTGGGCCAAAATTATTTGATTATTCTTGAAAATGATGGCGTTGCCGACCATATGCGTGTGCAAGTGGAAATTCGTGAAGAATGTTTTGTGGAAGATATGCGTGTGCTACGAGCCTTACAAAAGAATATTACCGGTCGCTTGCGTGATGAAATTCTTGTGACGCCTAAAGTGGAATTGGTAGCTTCAGGCAGCATTGCCACCACCGAAGGCAAAGCCGTACGTGTACTTGATTCGAGAGAGAAATAATGGAATTGGTTATCCCTTACGCCATAGCGTATATGATTGTCACAGGCTTTATGGCTGTGTTGGGCTTTGTGCTTTTTTTGAATATTTTCGGACTGCCAGCCAATTGGATTATTTTGGCCTTGGTAGGCTTATGGAAATATATATATCCTGATACGGCCTCTTTGGGTGTAGTTTTTTTTGGCATCTTAATAGCTTTGGCCGTGGTGGGGGAAGTTTTAGAATTTGTCCTTCAGGTGGCTAAGGCTAAAAAATACGGTTCTTCTTCTTCGGGCACTTTTGCCGGTGTTGTGGGGGCCATTATTGGGGCCATTCTTTTAGCACCATTGTTTTTTGGCATAGGTGCCTTTATTGGTGCCCTTATTGGTGCTTGGGTGGGGTGCTTTATCATGGAAATGGCCAAAGGACGCCCCCGCCAAGAGGCTGTCCATGCAGCTTTTGGGGCCATGGTGGGCCGCTTTTTGGGAACAGTGTGTAAGTGCGGTATAGGCGGTGTGATGCTGGCGGTTATCGGGCGTTATATTTGGCCGCAAGAACCTGTGGAAACAGAGCTTGTGCAACGAGTAGTGTCACTTTTTGCCTAATTTTTTACTGTAATTTTATTGTAAAACGTATGTCACAAACTCAATTTCTTTTACATAATTTAGAAATGGTCTTGGTAAAGAGCCGTTTTCCTGAAAATGTGGGTATGATTGCCAGAGCCTGTGCCAATATGGGCGCCGGTGGTATTACCCTTGTGGACCCAGAACTTTGGAATATAGAAAAGGCTGGTCCGCTAGCCACAGCCAAAGGTCGACCTTTACTTGAAAATATTCGCATGGAATCTGACTTGAAGGCGGCGGTGGCCCCGTATGCTTTGGTGGTGGGCACCACAGCGCGTACAGGCGGCTGGCGCAAACAATTACTCCATCCCAGCCAAGCGGCGCAAGAAGTGGTGGCGGCCTTGGCAGAAGGGGAACGGGTGGCCTTAATGATGGGGCCGGAAGACAGAGGCCTTAATAATGAGGAGATAGAGTGCTGTCAGCGTCTTGTTACCATACCTACGGCCCATGCAGCCTCACTTAATGTGGCGCAAGCCTCCTTGGTGCTGTTATACGAATGCTTTAAGGCTACGCATGTACCTAAAGGGGATGATCTACCACAAGAAGTAATAACAGCGCGCTTAACAGAAGAACAAAACGCTACCAAGGAACGGACTATAGATAGGCGTGTTTCTGCTGCCGATGAGGCGCGCTTATTGGAAAATCTTAAGGAAACCTTGTTGCATATTGATTTTTTACCCAAAGATAATCCGGATTATTTTTTCATGCCCTTACGTCGCTTTTTTGGACGCTCGGCCTTGCGTCGTCATGAATACGATGCCTTTATGGGATTGTGCCGGCAGATAAAAAATAAATGTGCAAAATAGTGCATATGGCCCATTGATACAAGATGAAAAAGTATCAATGGGCTTGTAGATTTTTATTTTTCGTTTTGCAATTTCTTTTTTAGCACAGCATTTTCCACCGTCAACGCCAGGATTTGCTGGTGCACGCATACAAGCTCTTCTTGTAATTCATGTATTTCTTTTTGCATATTTTCTTGTTTTTCTGATAGATTCATTACGTTTTTTTGCAATTCCTCATTGTGTTTTTTATAGACTCTTTCTTGGTCTGTGATGAAGGGGCGAATGACTTTTTTATATTCTTCGCCGGTTTTATACGCAAGCGGATCAATGGCAGTAAAAATTTTTCCCAATACTTCGTCGTCATTGACGGGATGCATAAGCCATGCATATTCCAAAAAATCTTCATAGCCTAAAGGGGCTATGGCTTCAAGGCTGTTAAAGATTTTTTGACGGAGGGTAGGCTCTTTGGTGCGCCAGACAATGGTCTGCGGATTTCCTCGATTTGTTTGCGTGCAATAGGAAAATTCTGGGTAGTGGTCATGTAGGGCAAAGATAACTTTGTACACATCGCCGTGCCAGTCCGTCTCCTTATTAATGCCTGCGCAAGCTTTTAATTTTTTTTGTTTTTCTTGGCAGTCCATGGCAGAAAAGACGCTACTAGGCACAGTATCATCAATAATCCAAATGGTATTTTGATGGGCATAGGTTAGAGAGTTTTCAAAGTCTCTCAACGTTTGGGCAAAAGTGTGTAGACCATCAATGAAGATAATATCAAAGGTAAACGGTGTTGCATCTTTTACAAGTGTTGTAAGACGTTGAGGAAGTTTTTCAAAAAAAATGTCAGAAGTTTCGCTATAGAAATGAATGTGCTCTGTAGCATAAAGATGTGTATCAAATAAAAAAGCCGGATCAACGCCCATTTTTAAAGGCACGTCCAGATTTAAAAAGGTATGTCCATTTTCTACGCCGATTTCCAGATAGGTTTGGGCGTAAAAAATATCTATGTACGATTGAATGCGGGCCCATGTGGTACTGTACTTATGGGGCGTAGGTGGAAGATTGTTTTGTTGCTGCAGCTGAAATTTTTTACTACGATAATAGTGTAATTCTTCTTTGCGCTGGGCATCATAAGGCTCTACGGCCACGGCTTTACGGGCACAATCAATCGCTTTATCTAATTGACCTTGAGCGTCATAGATGGTGGCAAATTGGGCGTGGGGTTCGCTCCAAAAAGGATTTTTGTGCATGGCATCAAGCATAAGCTCTTTAGCAGCAGTATATTCTTTATTTT
>CAYJDE010000172.1:0-5368 GCA_964368805.1 uncultured Desulfovibrionaceae bacterium | reverse complement strand
CAGACCACTTTTGCATTCACCCAAAATGAAGGAACACAATGGAAAATATACGCATTATACCAGTAAGCACCTACGAAGAAAAAGAACTTTTCTTTACTGTGCCGTGGCATATTTATCCTCAAGATTGCCCTTGGGTGCCGCCTTTACAAGGGGATGAGCGAAAGTTGCTTTCTCCTGGGGTGCATCCTTTTTGGGAAAAAGCCACAGGCCAGCTTTTTGTGGCTTTACGGGGTCAGCAAGCCGTGGGACGCATTGTGGCTTTGGTTGATGAAAAATATAATGAAAATGCGCAAGAACAATGCGGTGCTTGGGGCTTTTTTGAATGCATTGATGATACTGAGGCTGCCCATGCTCTTTTTACCGCCGCCAGTACATGGCTTGTGGAACGTGGCATGCATTTTATGCGTGGGCCACTAAATCCTTCCACCAACTATACTTGTGGTATGCTCGTAGGTGGTTTTGAGCTTAATCCCAGTATTATGATGCCATGGAATCATGCCTATTATCCTCAATTGGTGGAAAGTTTTGGTATGCGTAAAGAGCAAGATTTATATGCTTATACGTTACAAAAAGAGCGTATGAACTTGCCCTCGTGGTTGCAAGAGCAAATTGCCATCATCAAAGGGCGTCAAGAATTTTCCTATCGCCACACCAGTAAGGCTACATTACAAGCAGATATTCATTGCATGCTGGATATTTTTCAGGAAAGCTGGGCGCAAAATTGGGGTTTTACGCCCATGTCTTTGGAGGAAGCCAAACTTCATGTGCATGAGCTGAAAAGTGTTCTTAATCCGGAATTTTTTGTGCTTTTTTATCATAATGATGAACCCGCCGGAGGCATGCTGGCCTTACCCGATTTAAATCCTTTACTCAGAAGGCTTAACGGGCGCATTAGTATTGCTGCACCATGGCATTGGTGGTGTTCAAGGAAACATTTGCGCAGCACGTACCGTTTGGTGCTTTTTGGTATTAAGGAAAAATATCGTCTTATGGGCTTGCCCTTACTCCTATTGGACTATATGTTGGAATTAGGCAAAAAACACCCGTACTTTACCTCAGTAGAAGGATCATGGTCACTAGAAGATAATGTGGCTGTTAATGATATGATGGAAGACTTTGGCGGTATCATGACTAAAAGATACCGTATATACCGAAAGGAGCTTATATGTCGTTAGAACATTTACAAGGAAAGCGTATCTTACTTACCGGTGCCACAGGCTTTGTGGGGCAGCATGTCTTGCGTGCTTTAGAACCCTTGGTGGCATCGCATAAAATGAAAGTTTCTTGTGTGGTGCGGGCCACGTCAAAGCGTGCTCTCTTGCCAAGTTTTGTCACCGTGCATGAGGCAGATTTGCTTACAGGCCAAGGGCTTGAGGCCGCAGTACAGGGGCAAGATGTGATTATTCATTTAGCCGCTGTGCTTTTTGGCACTCGCTGGGATAAGTACTTTGCCAATGTGCGTATGGCAGAAAATTTGGGTCAAGCCATTGCGCAGCAAGGCAGCGTTTCACGAGTACTCTTTGTATCTTCCTTGGCGGCTACCGGCCCTTCCACAGCCACAGCTTCTGTTGATGATAGTACAAATGCAGCCCCTGTTTCGGCCTATGGTTGGTCAAAGTATATGGCTGAAGAAGTGCTGCACCGTCATTGCCAAGATAAGATGGTGGTACTGCGTCCACCCATGATTTATGGCCCTGGAGATACAGGCTTTTTACCATTTTTCCAAGCGGTACAGATGGGCCTTATTGTAAGCCCCGGCTTTGGGCGTGATTTCCCTGTATCCATAATGCATGTGCAAGATGTGGTTCAAGCTATCTTCTGCACTCTAAAGCCCGAAGCTCAGGGTGTGTATCATTGCAACGATGGTTATAGTCCTAAAACCTACGAAGTTAGCCATACCATGCGTGGTATTGGTCAAATTATGGCTTCGCTTATGGGTAAGCGCGCCTTGAGCATAAAAATGCCTTTATGCATTTTAGGTATTAGTGCTTACTTGAGTACCTTATGGGGGGCCGTAGCTACACGTTTTTGCCCTTGTTGCACCAAAAAAAGTCCTTCGTGGAATAAAGATAAATATCGTGAGGCCAAAGCTGCCGGATGGGTATGCGATGCTGGTCGTATACAACAAGAATTAGGCTTTGCGCCGCAAAAGTCTTTGCAAGAAGGCCTCAAGGAAACCATTGCTGATTATAAAGAGCGTGGTTGGTTGCGCTAATTCTACTCCTTATTGGTATTGTATGCGCACAAATCGGGCGCTTTTGCGTATAGGAAAACTCATTTGCATCACCTTCGCCTGTGTAAGCTTTGGCAAGGCAAGTGTTTGTTTTTCATAACTAAATACGCTTTTGATTTAAAGTTTTTGTGCACTATTTTACAGACAGCTTTTATATAATGAGAGCGTGTTCGCATAAACGTTTTTTTGTTTATCTGTGCGTCAGACTTCGCGAGTTTTTTCGGTCATGTATATTTTATACACGTCCTTAAAGCACGTTGATCTGTCTTCATATAGTACGAAAAATCATTGTATGTGAGCACGCTCTAGAGACCTCTGCACAACTATTTTGAAATGGTATTACGTGTGAGTTGCAGAGCTTCATAGTGTTTTTTTTGCAGGGAGTTTGGGGGAAGGTTTTTTCCTAAAAGAAAGTTTCCCCCAAAGAAAATTCTCCAAAATTTTTTTAGAAATAGTTACTTTATGAAAATAACCTTACAAGAAGTTTCCAAATATTTTGGTGGTCGCACCATTTTAGAAAATTTTTCGCTGGATATTGAGTCCGGTGTGCGTTTATGCGTTTGCGGTTCTAACGGTACAGGTAAATCCACCTTATTGCGTATTATTGCGGGTATGGAATCTACTGATGGGGGACGAGTTCTTTTGCCCAAAAATTGCCGTTTGGGCTATGTGGAGCAAGAGCTAGACGAAGAATCCTTAGAGAAGCCTTTGCTTAGCTATGTGCAAGAAGCTTTGCCTCATTGGCAAGATTTTTGGGATGACTGGGAACGTGCCGCCGCTGCCAATGATGATACCGCATTAAAAACACTCATGGCCAGACAGGCGGAATTGGAGGCCATGTATGGATATAATCCGGAACATCGGGCTCAGGCGGTGCTTAGTGGCCTTGGTTTTTCGCAAAGTAAGTGGAGCATGCCCTTGCAAAAGCTTTCCGGAGGCTGGCGTGAAAGGGCCAAATTAGCTCGAGTGCTTACGGCAGGAGCCGATATTTTGCTGTTGGATGAACCTACCAACCACTTGGATATTGAAGCGGTGGAATGGCTGGAAAGCTTCTTACTTAGCTTTAAGGGCGTTTTGGTTTTTGTGGCACACGATAGGGTATTTATGGATAAGGTCAGTAGTCATGTTCTGTATTTGGGTATGTCACGGCCTTTTTTCCGAAAAGCAAACTTTACGCAGTTTTTGCAGTTGCAAGAAGAGTTGGAGGCACAAAAACAGCGTGAAGCCAAGAACTTGCAGGATGAAATAGCACGTAAAATGGCCTTTGTAGACCGTTTTAAGGCAAAGGCCACCAAGGCAAGGCAAGCAGGTTCTCGTCAAAAAATGGCTAAAAAACTGGAAAAAGAGCTGGAAAATTATCAACCAGAACATCGCCGTCGCTCTTTGAATTTTAGCTGGCCTGAGGCTACCCGTACTGAAAAAACGGTGCTAGGTGTGGTGGATGTGGATTTTGCTTTTGCCCAAGATGGTAAGCGTTTATGGCCGCCCTTGTCCTTTAATTTATACAGGGGACAGCGCATTGCCTTGGTGGGGCCCAATGGTTGTGGCAAGTCCACCTTACTGAAAATTTTAGCCGGACGCCTTGAAAAAACCGGCGGTGTGGTGCAAAATGGCTCCTTGGTACGCATGGGCTATTTTAGTCAGCATCAGCTGGATGTGCTTAATGCCGAAGGAACAGTACTTGGTGAAATTCGCCGCCTTTCTGATCCTAAAACCACCGAAGAAGAGCTTATGAGTGTGCTGGGCCTTTTTCTTTTGGGGCAAAATTATTTTGAACGCAAGGTGCTTTCTTTATCTGGTGGTGAAAAAAGCAGACTTATTTTAGCCACCTTGTTTTTGGCCCGTTGTAATTTTCTTATTTTGGATGAACCTACCAACCACTTGGATTTGGAAAGCCGTGAGGCACTTATTACGGCTTTAGATGCCTTTGAAGGTACCTTGCTTATGGTGGCTCACGATCGCTGGCTACTTTCTGAAGTGGCAGAAGAGGCTTGGGCTTTATCAGCAAAAGGCATTGTACGTTATGAAAGCGGTTTTGCCGAATATGATGCGGTGCGCCGTGCTCAGCTTGCTGAAAAAGACGCAAAATCGAAAAATCAAGAGGAAGGAGAGCCTTCCTTAAAAGCAGGGCATACCGGCGAAGTAAAGGCCTCTCTTTCTCGCGAAGAATTGAAAAAGCTAAAACGCCAACAAGCGGAAGACCGCAATGCGCTGTATAAAAAAATGCAGCCTTTGCAAAAGAAATATAATCAGTACGAAGCTGAGTTGGAAGAACGTATGTTGGAGCAAGATGGCCTAGAACAAAGTCTTGCCGACCCTGATGTGTATGCCGATGCGGCGCAATCTGGCCCTTTACTTAAACAATTTGGTGAGGTGCGGGCTAGAGTAGATCAACTCATGGAGCATATGGCCCAATTGGAAGAACAGTTGGCAATTTTTGAAGAAGAGCGTAAAACGTTACTCGGAGAAGAGCTGGCATGAGCATACCCACCATTGCTGTGGTGGCAGGCATCATTTGGCAAAATGGCTTGCCAGCCGATTTTTCTTTAGAGAACGTTGCATATAAAAGCCATGAGCAAAAACACATGGGGGCGCCCAAATTTTTAGCCTCCTTACGCTTGCCACATATGCCCATGGGAAATTTTTGGGAATTTCCTGGGGGAAAAATTGAGCAGGGGGAAAGTGGCGAAGAAGCTTTGCAGCGAGAGCTTTTGGAAGAATTGGGTATTATGGTAACAGATTGTACATTTTGGAAAAAAGTAGAACACCATTACCCGTCTCGACATGTTATTTTGTATTTGTTTCATGTAGCAGCTTTTACAGGGCAGCCCCAAGGGCTTGAAGGGCAAACCATACGCTGGCTTACGGCGCAAGAAGCCAGAGCCTTGCCTTTTTTGGAAGCGGATATACCCTTAGTGGCGGAACTAGCAACAACGCTGGCATAATTGTAGTATTCTATAGGTGTTTTTGTAAGTTTTTTAAGGAAACGCTGAGTAAATGAATTATTTTATGTAACATATATTTTCAAACCATATTTTATGCGCTACAATTTTTCTTTTCGAAGAAAGATGCTGACGCAGTAGGTTTTTTTGAAGGGGAGAGTCTGAGAGGGGAAGCTTTTTTTCCCTAAAAAAA